>DASXVK010000429.1:0-10717 GCA_036504295.1 Polyangia bacterium | reverse complement strand
CTCGGCATCATCCTGAAGACCCCCAAGGTCATGCTCTTCGGCCGCGGCCGCTGAGCTTGAGCCGCCCGCGGTCCTGGGATAGACTTCAGCGACCGTCGCTGTGTCCGGCACTGCCGCGCGCGGCCCGGTGACCGGCACGGTGACGCATGCAGCCGCCCCGACACGCGCCCCGCCCATCGGCCCTCCGGGCCGTCGTCGCCGCGGCGCTCGCCGCCGGGCTGGCGGGCGCGTGCCGCGCGCCGACGACCGGCGTCGGGGCGGACGGGGCGACGCCGCGCGCCACCGCCGCGCCGCCGGCGCGGGCGGCGGCCGCCCCCGACGCGCGCCCGCGGGTGACGCGGCCCGCGGCGGTGGCGGGCTCGTGGTACGAGGGCGAGGCCGCCGCGCTCGCGCGCCAGGTCGACGGCCTCTTCGGCCGCGCGGCGGCGGCGAAGGAGCCAGGGCGCAAGGTCGTCGCCATCGTCAGCCCGCACGCCGGCTACCGCTACTCCGGCGCCGGCGCCGCCGCCGGCTACAAGCTGGTGGCCGGGCGGCGGTACGAGCGCGTGGTCGTGCTCGGCCCGTCGCACCACGTGCCGTTCCAGGGCGTGGCCGTCACCGGCGCGACCCACTACGAGACCCCGCTCGGCGCCGTCCCCGTGGACCGCGCCGCGTGCGATCGGCTGCTCGCCGCCGGCGAGCCGTTCCGCGCCGTGCCGGGGGCCGAGCGGCGCGAGCACTCGGTCGAGATGCAGCTCCCGATGCTGCAGCGCGCGCTGGGCTCGTTCCAGCTCGTGCCGCTCGTCGTCGGGGAGATGGACGCGGAGGGGTACCGGCGGGCCGGCCGCGCGATCCGCGCGCTCCTCGGAGACGGCACGCTCGTCGTCGCGAGCTCGGACTTCACCCACCGCGGCGACGGCTTCGGCTACGACCCCTTCGCGGCGCTGCGCGGTGCGCCCGACGCGCTGCGGGAGGAGCTGCGGGCCCTCGACATGGGCGCGGTCGACCTCATCCGCAAGGTCGACCGGGCCGGGTTCACCGCGTACGTCGATCGGACGGGCGCCACGATCTGCGGCGCGCGGCCCATCGGCATCCTGCTGGAGGCGCTGGCCGGCCGCGCTCCGCCGACCGAGCTGCTGTCCTACTACACGTCCGCCGACGTGGTCGGGAGCTGGAGCTCGAGCGTCAGCTACGTGGACCTCGTCTTCTACGGCGACGGGCCGTACGTCGCGCCCGCGCCGGCGTCCGCCCCCGCGGCGGAGGCGCCGGCGGGGCAGGGGCTGACCCAGGGCGAGAAGCAGACGCTCCTCAAGCTCGCGCGCGCGGCGCTCGAGGCCGCGGTCCGCAGCGGCGCCGCGCCGGCGAAGGCGGCGGCGGGGCTCGAGCTCACCCCGCGGCTCGAGCAGACCGGCGGCGCCTTCGTGACGCTGAAGGTCGCCGGCGAGCTGCGCGGCTGCATCGGGACCCTCGCGGCCCACCGCCCGCTGTGGGAGGACGTCATCGCCAACGCCCAGAACGCGGCGCTGTCGGATCCGCGCTTCAGCCCGGTGCGCCCCGACGAACTGCGCGCGATCGACCTCGAGATCTCGGTCCTGACGCGCCCGCGCGAGGTGCCCCGCGCCGAGGACATCGTCATCGGCCGCCACGGCATGATCCTCGAGAAGCAGGGCCGCCGCGCGACGTTCCTGCCGCAGGTGGCGCCGGAGCAGGGGTGGGACCGCGACACGACCCTCGCGCACCTCGCCCGCAAGGCCGGCCTGGCGCCGGACGCCTGGCGCAGCGGCGCCCGCTTCTGGGTGTACGAGGCCATCGTCTTCGGGGAGAAGTGAGCTCGTGGACCGCCCCAATCACCAACGACCCGACCCGGAAGGAGGAGGCGTGGACGCACCCGACGCGACGACGGACCGAGCGGAGGCGCCCGGGGCGACGCCCGCGCCGGTCCCTGCGCCCGCCTCGCTGTGGGCGGTGGTCGCCGATGACACGGTGACGGTCGCGGCACGCCTGGCGGCCGCGCCGCCCGGGCCGGTGGCCGCGTCGCCCGAGCCGGTGGCCGCGCCCGGGCCGGTGACGCCCGCGCCCGCGCCCTGGGCCCCGGCGCCCGAGCCCGCGCTCGTGGCGGCGGCGGAGCCCGCGCGGCACCACCATCGCCACGGTCACGGGCACCGGCACGAGCACCGGCGCCACCGCTCCACGCCGCGGCCGGCGAAGCTCGCCTGGTGGCACGTCGCGCTCGTGGTGCTCGTCGGGCTGCTGGTGACCTATCTGGTCGTCCACCTCGCCGCGGGCCAGGCGGCGCCGCCGGCGGGCTGACGGTCGACTACGGCAGGGCGAGCGGGCGGATGCGGCGCAGGATGCGCTTGTCGGGGCGCAGGCCGAGGCCGCGCGCCAGCGACAGCTCCTCGACGCCCAGCTCGCCCTCGTAGCGGTACAGCGGCCGCGACTCGGGCCGGCACGGCGCGCCGGCGATCTGGCTGGCGCTCGTCTCGGCGAGCTCGACCCGCTGCCCCGAGATGCTGCCGCTCACCGCGCGGCGCGTGACGACCGTGTAGGCGGGGTTGCCGCTGCACGGCCAGGCCTTGCCGCTGCCCGCGACGACGCGCACGGTGCGGTCCACGTGGCCGCTCAGCGCGCGCCCGCGCTGCCGGACGTGCCACTCCTCGTGCTCGAGCCGCTCGTCGCCGTTCGCGTCGATCGCGCGCCACTCCCACAGCCACACGCCGCCCGCGTTCGCGATCGGGGCGGGCGGCGGCGGGGGTGGCTCGACCTCGCGCGGGACCGGGCGCGGCGCGGGCGCCGGGGTGGCCGTGAGGGCAGCCGTGGCGACGACGGCGGCGCCGCTGCGCCGCTTGAGCACCTGCAGGCCCGACGGCGCCCAGCGCAGCGTCAGGGTGGGACCGTCGACGCTGCCGGTGTAGCTCGTCATGTGGCGCCGGCCCCCGTCGCACGGATCGGGCCGGGTCTCGTAGTCCGTCTCGCGGAGCTGCACGACCGGACCGTCGGCCACGCCGGCCACGCGGAACCGCGTGAACTTCTGGTAGCGCGTGTTGCGGTAGCACTCGAACGGGCGGCCGTCGCCCGACTGGACGGTCAGCACGCGGTCGTAGAAGCCGCCGATCTCCTTGCCCCGCTGCTGGAGGTGCCACTCCTCGCGCTCGATGCGGGTGTCACCGTCCTCGTTCTGCTCCTCGACCGTCCAGTCCCAGGTGCCGGTGAGATCGAGCGGCGGGCGCGGACCGGCCGGCGCCGCGCCGTGGGCGAGGCACCCGAGGACCGCCGGCACGAGCAGCAGCGGCGCCGCGGCGACGACGCGGACGCCCCGCCGGATGGCTGCGACCAGGGGCACTCGCCCACACTCCCTGCTCTCAAAGTACCACGCGGACTGCCGGGTGTCGAACGGGCGCCGTGGCAGCGCGTGGCAGCGCCGCGGCGGCGGCGTGGTCACAGCGCCAGGGCGCGCCGCAGGTGGTCATCGACCGCGTCCAGGTCCCCCCTCGCCAGCACGCCGAGCCGGCGTTCGACCATCTCGCGCGTGATGGTGCGGAGGATGCCCGTGACCACGGAGGGGAAGAGCAGGCCGGCCGACTTCCACTCGCTCACCGGGTGGTCCCCGGGCAAGCGCCGGCCGACGTTGCTCGTGATCGCGGCCACGATCACCTCGTGGCGCCCGCGGTGATAGGCCCGCGAGCTGACGACGAGCGCCGGCCGGAGCTTCTTGCCGGACTCATCGGCGAAGACGAAGCCGACCAGCACCACGTCGCCACGATTACTTCCGGTCATACTCGGCGTCCCGGGGGTTGTCCCAGAGGTCGGCCAGCACGGGGTCGGTCGTGGCCGAGAGGGCCAGCGCCTCCTCCCCCGGCTCCCCGAGGTCCTCGCGGAGCTTGAGGGACACGGCCTCGGTGACGTACTCCCCGACCGAGACATCGTGCCGCGCCGCCGCGAGGCGC
Organism: Polyangia bacterium; assembly: GCA_036504295.1. Lineage (GTDB taxonomy): Bacteria > Myxococcota_A > Polyangia > JACRCY01 > JACRCY01 > DASXVK01. The sequence goes on along the minus strand of DASXVK010000429.1, from coordinate 6,791 downwards.
AGGCGGCGCCGCAGCTCCGGCGATACGTCGATGCTGATGCGGGGCCGCTGGGGCGTCGGGTTCAGTCGGCGTGGCACGCGGTCACCTCCATCGACCTAGCATGACAACCCGTCACCTTGGTGTCAATGACACCATCAACCCGCGATGCGCCCCGCCCGCGCCCCGCCGCCCGCGGTTTCGGGCTCTCGGCCGCTGTGCTACGCTTTCTCCGTCGCGCGCTTGCCGCGGCACCTCGGGAGCCATGTTCATGCGCACGCGGGTACTGGTGGGGGTGGTCGTCCTTGCGGCCGTGACGGCCACGCTCGGGAGCTGCGGTCCGGCCGGCCGGGGCTCGGGCTCGCCGGCCGCGCTGCGCGGGCTCGAGGTGGGCAGCCGGGCGCTCGCCGCGGCGCGGTTCAAGGAGGCGGAGCGGGCCTTCCGCGACGCGCTCGTGACCTACCGCAAGCGCGGCGACGCCGGCGCCACCGCCGCGGCCCTCACGTGGCTCGCCCGCACGGCGCGGGCGCAGGGGCGGCCGGTGCTGGCCGTGGCGCTCGCCAAGGAGGCGCTCGCGCTGCAGGGCCAGATCGACGACAAGGGCGGCGCCGCCGATGCCCACGAGGAGCTCGCCCTGGCGTGCCTCGAGGCCGGCGACTTCGACGACGCCCGCGAGGAGTTCCTGTGGGCCGTCGCCAACGCCCGCGCGGCGCACGACGCGGCGCGCGAGTCGATGGCCCGGGCCGGCCTGGCCCGCCTCGCCGTCGTGCACGGCGACTTCGACGAGGCCGCCGCGGAGCTCGGGCGCGCGGAGAAGCTCGTCGCCGGGCTCACCGGCGCCGCCGCCGGCCGGCTGGCGACGGAGCTCGGCGGCCTCTACGGCTCACTGCACGACCTCGGCCGCGCCCTGCCGCAGCTCGAGCGCGCGGCCCGCGAGCACCTGCGCGCGAACGACCGCCGGCGCGCCGCCATCGCGCTCGTCGCGCTCGGCCGCCTCGCCCTGGTGGCGCGCCGGACCATCGACGGCACCGCCGCGCTCAGCCAGGCGGTCGAGGTGGCGCTGGGGCTCGGCTCGGCGCAGGTCGCCGCGGCCATCGCCCACCAGGCCGGCGACGTGCTCGCCCGCGCCGGCGACGCGGCCGGCGCGCGGTCGTTCTACGCCACCGCGTCGAAGCTGTACGTCGAGGCCGGCGACCGCGAGGGCGGCGCGCACCTGGAGGTGAGCGCGGCGCTGCTGGACCTCGCCGCCGGCCAGATCGCGGCCGCGGTGCCACGCCTCGAGCGGGCCGCGCTCGTGCTCGAGCTGCTCGGCGACCGGTACGGCGCCGGCGAGACGCGGGTCCTGCTCGCGCGCAGCCGCCTCACGCTCAAGGACAGCGCCGGCGGCGCGGGCGAGCTGCAGCGCGCCCTCGACCACGCCGCGGAGCTGAACGCGCCGGAGCTGGCGTGGCGCGCCTACACGCTCCTCGGCTACCTCACCGAGACGCTGCTGGACCGGGAGGCCGAGGCCGGCCGCTTCTACGACGGCGCGGTGCAGGCGATCGAGACGACCCGGGCCGGCATCGACCACCTCGTGCGCGACGGCAGCCTCGCGGCGACCATCGCCGGCACCGCCGAGGACGCGTACTACCGCATGGCCCGCCTGAAGGTGAAGGAGGCGCGCCGCTCGGGCGACGCCCGGCGCCTCGACCTGGCCTTGACCACCGTGGAGAAGGCGCGCTCACGGGCGACCTTCGACCTGCTCGCGCGGGCGGGCGCCACCCTGGCCGACACGCCCGCCCAGCAGCGCCGCGCGCGCGCCCTCGCCGGCGAGGAGAACGAGATCGCGCTCATGCTGGTGCGCCCCGGGCTCACCGCCGACACCCGGCGGAGCCTGCGCGTGAAGCTCGAGCGCATCCGCGCGGCCCGCGCGGCCGAGGAGCAGCAGGCGATGCGGTTCGCCGCCGCGCAGCCCGAGCCGGTGACCGCCGCGGTGCTGCGGCGCACCCTCGGCGCGGACGAAGCGGTGCTCTCGTACTTCCTCGGTCCCGAGGGCTCGCTCCTGATGGTCTTCACGCGCGAGAAGGTCGCCGCCTTCGATCTGCCGGGGCGCGAGGCGCTCGGCCGGCTCACGGTCGACTGGCGGGCGGCCCTGCGCGGGGGCGACGCCGCGAGCGTCAAGACCGCGACCGCGGCGCTCACGCAGGCCGCGCTCGGCCCGGCGCAGCAGGCGCTCGCCGGCAAGAAGCGGCTCCTGGTCGTCCCGCACGGGCCGCTGTGGCTGGTGGCCTTCGCCGCGCTCGGCGACGGCACCGGATACCTCGGCGCCCGCATGGTCATCACGTACTCGGCCTCGCTCTCCTCGTGGCTCCGGGCGCGTGAGACCCCGCACGGAGCGGGCGCGACGCGGGAGCTGCTGGCGGTCGCCGGCGCCCGGCCGCGGCCCTCACCGGTGGCCGATACCCTGACCATCCGCGGCTACTCGCTGGCGACGCCGCCCCGGTCCGCCCGCGAGGTTTGGGTGGCGGCCGGCGCGTTCGGCGCGCAGCGCAGCACGGTGCTCGCGGGCGGGGCCGGCGAGGCGGGCCTGCGCGCGGCCGACCTGGCGTCCTTCCGGCGCATCCACCTGGCGGCGCCGGCGATCTACACGGCCGACCTCTCGGGCCTCATGCAGCCCGCGATCGCGCTCGGCGGGGCCGGCAAGCCGGACGGCCTGCTGCAGCTCCGCGAGATCCTCGCGCTGCCGCTCCCGGCCTCGGTCGTCGCCGTCGGGGCGCTCGAGGCGCCGGCCGACCTGCGCGACGGCGCCAGCGTGCAGGCGCTGGGGCAGGCGTTCCAGCTCGCCGGCGCGGGCGCGGTCATCCTGCCGCTCTGGGAGCCGGACGAGGCCCCCGCCGCCGCGTTCTGGACCGCCTTCTACGACGCGCTCCGGCGCGGGGTGCCCGCCGCCGACGCGCTCGCCGAGGCGCAGCGCCGGGTCGCGGCCCGCTTCCCGTCACCGCACGCGTTCGCGCCCTTCGTCCTGGTCGGGTCAGAGGGGGTCAAGGCGCAGTAGCGCGATCCCCGGAGGTTCCGGGATGTTACGACGCGACAGGTCAGGGGGAGTGGCTTAGGACAGGGTCTCGGGGGCGGCGCAGTACAGGATCTCGAGCGAGCTGCGGCCCTGGGTCTCCAGGCGGGCGCACAAGTCGCCGACGTCGCAGTCGAAATCGACGACGACGCAGCCGTTTCTCAGGGCGGCGAACCCCTTCCCACCACGGGGATCGAGGGCGACCCAGCGATCCCGCAGGTAGTGGATGTTTTCGAGCTCGGTGTAACGCATCAATTCCAACCTCGGACCCCCCGTTCTTCTTGGCGGCTACTAATACGCGCGTGTCTTCGGGGTGTCAAGTCTTTGACAGGGGGGGCTAGGGCGGGGGCGCGGAGGGGGCGGCGGCCTGCCCGGTGTCCTTGAGCAGGTCGTCCATCGAGGGCAGCTCCTCGATGTTCGGGAGCAGGACGATCTCGATGCGGCGGTTCTTCGCCCGGCCCTCGGTCGCCTCGTTCGACTCGACCGGGTCGGTCTCGGCGAAGCCGGCGGCGGAGACGCGCTTGGGCGCCATACCGCGCTCGATCATGACCTTGACGACCGCGAGGGCGCGGGCGGTCGACAGCTCCCAGTTCGACTTGTAGCGGCCCGACTTCATCGGGATGTTGTCGGTGTGGCCGGCGACCTGGAACGAGCGGTTCTCGATGGCCTTGAGGATGTCGGTCACCTGCTCGATGGCGGCCTGGCCCTCGGGCTTGAGGTCGGCCTTGCCGGAGGGGAAGAGGATGCCCTCGGGCAGCTTGACGGTCATCTTGCCGTTGCGGATCGAGACCTGCAGCTTGCCGGAGTCGATCATCGCCTTGAACTTCGAGAGGAGGTTGCGGAACTGCTGCAGCCGCGCCTCGGCCTGCATCTGCGCGCGCTTCAGCTCCTCCATGCGGCGCTTCGTGGCCGCGAGGTCCTCGGCCAGGCCGCCGCGCTCCGCCTCGAGCTTCGACATGTCCTGGCCCAGGCCGGCGAGCCGGTCCTTGAGCTTGACGATGGTCTCCTTGAGGCTCTGGATCGAGACCTCGAGGAGCTTCTGCTCCGCGGTGCACTTCTTCTGGTGATCGTCGAACTGCTTCTTCGTGTTCTGCAGCTCGGTGACCTTCGCGTTGTACTGGTCCCAGCCGGGTCCGCAGCCGACGCTGAACAGGAGCCCGAGCCCAAGGGCGCACAACTTTCGCATCTGTGGCCTCCTCACACGGTGCCGTGTCACGGTTCGGGCGTGCCGCCGGGACGGCCGCCGCGGGCATAGACGGCGTCGACGATGGCGTCGACGCGCTCGATGAGCTTGCTGGGCGCCGGGCGCGGCTCGTGCTCCCAGCGCACGTTCGCGCGCAGCCGTGCGGCCGCGTCCTGCTTGCTGTAGTTCAGGCGCTGGAGCAGCGCGGCGCGCTCCTCGAGCTCCTGCACGAACACCGCCTCCGCCTTGCGCGCGAAGGTCTTGCGATACTCCGTCGGGATCGACGGGTGCAGCCAGGGAAATGGCATCGGGTCGCCTCCGACTGGAGGCGTACACTAACCCGCGCCGGACGGCGACGTCAACTCGCGGCTGAGGAGGCGGGTGCGCTCGCCGCGCGGGGGTGCCGGGTGCGCTCGCCGCGCGTTGCCCGGCGACTGAGGCCTGATGGCGGTCGTGCCCGCCCCCGGCCTTACGCCCCCCGCAGCACCATCGCGGCGATGCTGACGCAGGAGTCGTCGTCGGGGCCCGAGGCGCACTGGTCGTAGGCCAGCACCTCGCCGGCGGCCTCGCCGCACATGCGGAGCAGCGTGTAGATCGGGGGCAGGCCGCAGACGCGGCGGCGGTCGCCTTCGGCGCGCAGGCGGCCGAAGAAGGCGACGGGGTCGGCGGCGACGACGGCGTCGAGGAGGGCCGTGTCGTTCGCGGCGAGCTGCTCGAGGTCGTCCTCGTCGACGGGGGCCTCGTCGCCGAACTGCGGGCCCACGTGGGCGAGGTCGGCGGCGGCGATGTAGACGACGCGCCGGCCGCGCGCGACCTCCGCGACGGCGCCGCACAGGTCGGCGATGCGCGCGTCGGTGGCGGGATCGGCCTCGCCCTCGATGAACTCGTGGAACGAGCCGCACAGGATCGGCAGGATGAGCGGCGCGCGGTCGTCCTGGCGCCGCGCCGCCAGGTAGCGCAGGAACACGGCCTGGAACTCGATCGAGTGCTCGCGGCGGTGGTTGATCTCGCCGCGCAGCAGCGCCGGACCGCCGCCGCGCCGGGCCACCGCGGCCACCGCCTCCTCGTCGGTCTGCACCAGGCCGAGCGGGGTCTCGTAGGACTTGCGGGTGAGCGAGTAGAGCGAGCCCTCGCCGTTGTGGTCGGTGCCGAGGATGACGTAGAGGTCGGCGGCGATGTCGTCGAGCAGCGGCTGGTACGCCTGGGCATACACCGGGCCGCCGCGGCCCAGATCGATGTGCGGCGCGACGACCGCGCGGATGTCGCTGACCCGGCGCGGCGGCGCCATCGGCGCGAGGGGTGAGCGGCGCGGGCGCCGCGGCCGGCGCGGCGGCGCCGCCGGGGCGTCGTGCGGGCCGCCGGTGGCGAGCAGCTCACCGTGCGGCGCGCCGTTGCCGAGCAACGCGTCGTGCGGCGCACCGTTGCCGAGCGCCGCGTGGGCGTGGTCGGGCGCGCCGTCCTCCGCCGGCGGCAGCGGCAGGGGCGGGACCATGGCGGTCACGGCCTCGGCGTCGGCGAAGAAGCCGTCGAGCATCCGGCGCAGCGCGTCTTGCTCCGCCGGGTACGAGCCGCCGGCGTGGGCCGGCGGGCGCGCCGGGGCGGCCAGGAACTCGGCGGTCACGCGCGCGCGGTGCGCGTGGAACCGGCGGCTGTCGAGCAGGAGCGCCTCGTCGAGCTGGCCGACGAGAGATTCGATGCTCTCCCGCGGGATCAGCTCCCCGCGCAGGCGCATGAAGTCGACCTGGACCTCGGTGACGGAGCGGCTGCCGTCGAAGAGCACGAGCAGCGGCATGACCGGCCGCGGCACCAGCGCGACGTTCTCGGTGAGCCCCGAGGGATCGCGCAGGCAGATGACGGACTTGCCCTCGCCCTCGCCGGGGCAGGCCACGAGCGGCCGGAGCTTCGGATGGGGGGCCATCTCGACCGAAGTATAACGTCGACGGTCGACGGCGGCAGCAGTGGGGTCAGGGGCCCGGCGCGAGCTGGACCGTGATCCGGGTCACGCCGGCGGCGGGGGACGGCAGCGCGCGCCCGCGCTGCTGGAGCCGCTCCCGCACGCAGGCGCGCAGGGCCGCGTCGCCGACGGCGGGCCCGGGCTTGAGCGCGAGCGCGCCGCCGCCGGCCGGGTCGGCGTCGAAGACCAGCGCGCCCTTGAGGCGCGGGTTGCGGTCGAGCGCCGGGAGGTAGCAGCGGCGGAGCTGCGGCCCGAGCCGGCCGAAGTGGGCGGCGGCGGCCGGCGGCCCCGCGACCGTCACGGTGGCCTCGGCCGCCGCCCGGCGCGCGACGCGCGCCTCGAGGGAGCCGCGCGCGGCCGGCGCGCTGGCGAGGAGACCGACCGCCGGCACGAGCGGCGCGCCGCGCTCGTCGCGCGCGACGGCCTGGACGAGGGCCACGAGGTCGCGGTAGCGCAGCCGGTCGCCGCCGGCGAGCGCGAGGGCGCTCTGGTCCGGGAAGGCGCGCTGCACGCGCCGCAGGGCGGCGCGCACCGCGGCGGCGTCGGCCGGGACGCGGGCGATGACGCCGTCACGACCGGCGAGGACGCAGCCGTCGTCGCAGGCGAGCGTGAGCCCGAGCTCGTCGCGC
>DASXVK010000428.1:0-26161 GCA_036504295.1 Polyangia bacterium | reverse complement strand
CACGGGCACGAGGGCGCTCGCTCGTCGCCGGGCCGCCCCTCTCAGGTTCGGCGCTCGTGCCCGTGCCCCTGCCCGTGCCCCTGCCCGGCATTTTCCTCGTCGCCGCCGCAGCCGTCGGAACGACCGCCCGCGATCGCGCCCTGAGCTGCGAGCTGCCTTGCCCGGCCCGGGGCCCCCTGCTAGGCTCGCGGCAGGAGGGTCGCATGGAGGTCACCAAGTTCGTGCGCGAGCGGCTGCTGGACCCGTCGCTGGGTCTCGGGAACCCGGTCGCGGGCGACCTCGTCGATTGGGTGCGGGGGCTCCTCCCGGGCCGCGTCGACGATCTGCTCGGCGACATCTGGAGCAAGCGCGACCGTATCGAAGGCTACCTGTGGCTCGTGGTCGGCAAGACGGGCGCATACCGCCTCAAGTGTCGCTGGGCCATCGAGGACTACCTGGCCGGCGACACCGAGCAGGCCGAGCTGCACCTGATGCGCGCGAAGTGGGACCTCAACGACTGGGCGCTCGCCCACTACCTCCTCGGCATCATGTACCTCGGCGAGGCGCGCTACAACGAGGCCTTGGTCGAGCTCACGCAGGCCAAGCGGTTCGAGCCGTACGACAAGGCGCGCATCGACTCCGCCCTCGAGTTCGCCGAGCAGGCCGCCGCCGCGCCGCTGTGAGGGAGACCGTGCCCGACGACGCCGAGCTGGAGCTGGCCCTCGACTTCATCGACGCCGGCAACCTCGACGAGGGCATCGCCATGCTCCGCGACGTGGTGGCGGCGAGCCCCGACGACGTGCGCGCGCTCTTCGCGCTCGGGGCCGCGCTCGGCCACGCCGGCGCCAGGGCCGAGGCGGTGGACCTCTACGCGCGCGTGTGCGCGATCATCCCCGACGCGCCCGAGGCGCTCGACGCCTGGGCCGCCGCCCTCGGCGAGGTCGGGCGGCGGGACGACGCGCTCGCCGTGTGCGACCGCATCGCCGACCTGCCCGGGTTCGAGGGCGCCGCCGCGCTGCGCCGGGCCCGCGTCGAGCTCGCCGCCGGCCGCCTCCCCGCGGCGCTCGCCGCCTTCGAGGAGGCCTACCGCCGCGAGCCCGGCCGCCCCCGGCGCCGCACGATCAGCTTCGAGCACGGCCGCGCGCTGCTCCGCGCCGGCCGCCCGGCCGACGCCCTCGCGCTCTTCGACCGCGCCGTCGGCGACACCAGCGAGCCCGAGGACGACGAGCAGGCGGAGGAGATGGCGCGGCTGCGCGGGGAGTGCGCGGACCAGCTCGCGCGGAGCTGAGTTTGAACCGCCAAGCCGCCAAGACAACGGCGGGCAGGAAGACAGGGAGACGAGGAGCCGGGGAGTAGGACTTTGGGTTGGGTCCGGCTCTTTCGTCAGACGCCAACGTGCTCTCGAGCATGCCGCCTTGGCGTCTTGGCGGTTGTACTCCTATCTGAACGACATTGGAGCTGAGGCGGCGGGCTACCGGCGCCGCCGCCGCAGGGCGAGCGCGGCGAGGCACAGGAGCGCGAGCGGCACGGCGCCCGTCGCGCCGCCCCGGGCGCCGACGCGGCAGCAGCCGCCGCCGGCCGCGGCGAGCGGGTTGCCGGCGGAGTCGTAGGCCGGCGCGTCGACCACGGCGTCCGGGGGCGCGCCGGCGTCGGCGGGCGGCGGGCCCGCGTCGCCGGCCGTGCCGCCGTCGGGCGCGGGCGGGAGGCAGACCGGCACCTTCGTGGCCCAGTGGTCCTCCTCCCAGGTGTCGAGCACGGTCGTGCCGTCCTCGGCGAGCGCGGTGTAGGTGACGTGCGCGCCGTTGATGTCGAGGATCATCGCGTGGAACGTGCACTGGTCGAACTTGACGAGGTCCGGGTTGTCGCAGAGGTGCTGGTCGCACGGCAGGATGATCGTGTTCTCGAGCGGTGCGCCGCCGCCGCCCGTGACCACGTGGTGGATGCCGTTCTTCTTGACGTGGACGTAGTTGTGCTCGTGGCCGACGAAGGTGGCGTCGGCCTCGTACTGCTGGACGAGCGGCTCGATCCACGCGCGGTTGTCCTTCTGCGCCTGCTCGCCGATGAAGCAGAACTGTCCGACACCCTCGAAGGTGGCGTGGTTGATCACGAACGAGTGCTGGACGTTCGGGTCGGCCTTCGCGGCGGCGAGCTCGGCCTCGATCCACTGGTACTGGGCCGAGCCGGGCGCGTGGTCCTTGTAGGTGTCGTAGACGATGAAGCGGGCGTTGCCGAAGCTGAACGCGTAGTAGGTCGTGTACTTGCCCACCTCGGGCCCGGTGGGCAGCGAGAACCACCGCTGGGCGTTGAGCAGGCCGGCGTTGCTCTCGTCGGTGTAGGTCTGCGTGTCGTAGTCGTGGTTGCCCATCGCCGGGTAGAACGGCGTGTGCTTGAAGAGCTTCGGCACCGCGTCGAACCAGTGGTCCCAGCAGCTGGTCTTCTCGCCCGCGTAGACGTAGTCGCCGGTGCCGACGACCAGCTCCGGCGCCTGCCCGTCGATCATCGTGGCGACCTTCGCCCAGTCGGACAGGTCGTCGCAGAACGTCGTGGCCCCGCGCGTGTCGCCGAAGACGGCGATGCGGTAGGGCTCGCACGCGGTCGGGGCGGTCGTGAAGTACTGCTCGGCGCCCGCCGCCATGTCGGGCCCCGAGGAGACGATGTAGAGGTACCTCGTCGACGCCGCGAGCCCGGTGAGGCGCACCTCGTGGTCGGTGCGCGGCGTCCCGGTCTCCGACGCGCTGCCCGTCAGCGCCGCGAGGCTCAGGCCGAACTGCACGGTGCCGAGGGACGGCTGATCGGTGATCCAGCGGATCGTGATCGCGCCCTGCGTGACGTCGCCGAGCAGCGGCCCGCGCGTGATGGCCCCCGCCGCCAGCCCCGGCCACAGCGCAACCATCGCCAGCATCCACCACGCCTGACGCATGCCGCTACCTCCAGAGCGCGATCTTCGCAGGCGCGGATCGGGGTGTCAACGGCGCGGCGGCTACTTCAGCGGGAACACCGCCTCGTGCGAGAAGCAGGCGTTGCCGTCCGCGTCCTCGACGACGACCGAGAGGGCGAGCAGCCGGCTCGCGGCCTGGAGGCCGGCGCGGGCGGGGCTCACCGAGTAGCCCGCGACCGCCGGACAGGCGGCGGGCGGCGTCGCGAACGCCACCGTCCACGGCCCCAGCGTGCGCTTGCCGCGCTTGGCCTCGACCTTCAGGGTGCCGCCGGTCACGGTGACCGTGACACCGTAGTCGCCGTGGCTGAAGAGGCCCTCGAAGCGGGGCGCCGGGTCGCCGGGCTTGTGCCGGACGATGGTCTTCTCCGCATGCCGCGTGAGGCGGCCCATGCGGCGGAACCCGGCCTCGTCCATGAGCCGGGTCGCCTCGCGGTAGCTCGTCTGCGCGCGGCGCGGGTCGCGCTGCGGCGCCCACAGCGGCAGCCGCCGCCAGAGCGCGCCGCCGGCGTCGAAGAGGGCGAGCGAGCCGCTCGCGCCCGGGCCGTCGCCGGGGTCGAGGCTGACGATGGCGACCGTCTTCCCGTCGCCGGAGATGGCGGGCGACAGGAGCTGCAGGCGCATCGCGTCCTGGGCGGCGTCGCCGCGCGCGGCCGGCGGGGCGGCGAGCCCCGCGAGGCCGAGCAGCACACCGAGGGCGGTGCGGGGGGCGGATCGTCGCATCGGCCCCTCGTACCGCGAGCAACGGTGGGCTGTCAAACCACCGGACGCGCTTCTCGGCGCAGGCCGGTCGACGACCTCAGGATCCGGCGTACAATGCAGGGGCCGCCATGATCCGTCGTCAGCTCACCTTCCGCACGCACGCTTTGCAGCGCCTCTTCGAGCGCCGCATAAGCGTCGCCGAGGTCCGCCACGTGCTCGAGCACGGCGACGTCATCGAGGACTACCCCACTGACTTCCCCTTCCCGAGCTGCCTGGTGCTCGCGCACGTCGGCGGGCGACCCGTGCACGTCGTCGCCGCGGACAACGTGCGCGGCGACGAGACCATCGTTATCACGGTGTATGAGCCCGATCCAGGTAAGTGGGAGCCGGACTGGAAGACCAGGAGGCCAGCGTGAACTGCCCGATCTGCAAGCACGGGGACCGCGTGCCCGGCGTGGCGACTGTGACCCTGACCCGCGGCGGTCTGACCCTCGTGGTCAAGGGGGTGCCCGCCACCATCTGCAACAACTGCGGCGAGGAGTACGTCACCGAGGAGGCCGCTACGCACCTCCTCACCACCGCTGAAGAAGCCGTTCGGGCGGGTGTCCAACTCGAAGTCCGCCAGTATGCCGCGTGACCTGCCTCCAGTGATGCAGCACTATCGACGATCTTCAGTCTAGGCGCGGCCCGCGGCGGGGCGGTCCGGTGCCAACGGTCCCGGCCGCGGCTACTTGGCCGTCCTGTAGAACAGCGTCGTCTTGCCGATGCTGACGGTCCCCGACTCGTTGCTGGGCTTGTTCGCGTCGCGCTTGCCGTCGAACACGATCTTGAGCGTATTGAAGACCGAGTTCGCGGGACCGGCGGGGCCGAACACGTCGCGGTTGCAGTCGATGCAACGCGCGCGGGAGAGGAGCGCGAAGTTGAAGCGCGCGACCTCGTCGCGCTTGAGCCCGGTCCGCAGGGTGATCACGTGCTCCTGGCCCGTGGCCGGGGCGACACACAGGAGCTCCGGGGTGCGGCTCCAGGCCTTGCCGTCCAGCGAGAGCTGGAAGCAGTACTCCTTGCCCTGGGCGTGCGCGGGTGCGGCCGCCGCCAGGGTTACGCAGGTCACTGCCAGGCACAGGATCTTCGTCGTCATGGCTCCTCCCTCTGATCTCGTGACGGCCGGAACTTCCGGCGGACCATATCACCGTGCGCCGTCCGCCGGTGCCGGTGGCGGGTCCCTTGCCCCGCGGCCCCGCGGCCGGCACGATCGGCCCCGGAGGTGGCACATGGTCGATCCCGCGGAGCTCCCCGAGACCTACCGGCAGATCGTGACGCGGTTCCCCAAGCTCGCCGAGGCGTGGGACCTCACCGCGGCGGCCGGGGCCGACGGCCCGCTCGACGAGCGGACGCGGCGGCTCGTGAAGCTGGGGATGGCGATGGCGGCCATGCGCGAGGGCGCCGTGCACTCCGGGGTGCGCAAGGCCGTGGCCGCCGGCGCGTCCCGGGCGGAGGTCGAGCAGCTCGTCGTGCTGGTCGCGGGGACGATCGGCTTCGCCGGCGCGGCGGCGGTCTACACCTGGGTACGCGACGTGCTGGGCGAGGCGCCGGGCCCCACGGCGCCGTGACGCGCTTCGACGTCATCGTCGCCGAGCTGCGGCGCGAGTTCCGCACCTTCCGCCTCGTGCCCAAGGACGAGTCGCGGCTCATGCGCGCGCTCTACCACGGGCTGCTGATGCGGCTGTGGTGCCCGCAGTTCATGACCGGGTACACGACGGTGCTGGTGTCGGTCGTGTACATGCCGCGCGACCTCATCGGCACCGACGCCGGCTACCGGACGCTGCGCCACGAGCGCGTGCACATGCGCGACTGCTGGCGCACCGGCGTCCTCCCCTTCGCGCTCTCGTACGCGCTGCTCCTGCCGGCCGGGCTCACGCTGCGCTCGGTGTGGGAGATGCGCGGCTACGCCGAGACGATGCGGGCGGAGCTGGAGCTCGCGGGCGTGATCACCGACGACCTGCTGCGCCACATCGAGCGGCAGTTCACCTCGCCGGCGTACCTGTTCATGTGCCCCTTCCCGGGGCTCGTGCGGTGGTGGGTGAGGAGCGTGCGCGATCGGGTGCTGGCGGGCGGGTAGCCCCACTTTCACTGGAAGATTCCGCGCCGGGCGCACGGCGCCATCAAATCTGCAGTCGCTGCGCCCGGGCCGCACCCGCCGCAATCTCACCAGCATGCTGCCACCGAGCCACAGCTCCGGCGAGCCGCGCCCCGTGCGGGTGCCCGTCGCCACCTACCGACTGCAGCTCGGCCGCGGGCTCACCCTCGCCCGGGTGCGCGAGCTGGTGGACTACTTCCACGCGCTCGGCGTCTCGGACCTCTACCTCTCGCCCATCATGATGGCCCGGGCCGGCAGCCTCTCGGGCTACGACGTCGTCGACCCGGAGCGCATCGACCCCGAGCTCGGGACCGAGGAGGACCTGCGCGCGCTGGCCGAGGACCTCGCGCAGCGCGGCATGGGCCTGCTCGTGGACGTGGTGCCGAACCACATGTGCATCACCGACCCGGCGAACCGGTGGTGGTACGACGTGCTCGAGAACGGCCAGGTCAGCGCCTACGCTGGCTTCTTCGACATCGACTGGTCCCCGCCGAAGCGTGAGCTCCGGACCAAGGTGCTGCTGCCGCTCCTGCCCGAGCAGTACGGCCGCGTCCTCGAGAACCAGGAGATCCAGGTGCGCTGGCAGGACGGCCGCTTCGTCGCCGCCCACGGCCCCACGTGGCTGCCGCTGTCGCCCAAGTCGTGGGCCGCCATCCTGCAGCCCGCCGCCGACGCTACCCGCGCCCTGCTCGGCGAGGAGCACGCCGAGCAGCTCGAGCTCGACAGCATCCTCACGGCCATCGAGAACCTGCCCCCGCGGACGGAGACCGACCCCGAGCGCATCAAGGTGCGGCAGCGCGAGAAGGAGGTGATCCGCCGCCGCGTGGACGAGCAGCTCGCGCGCAGCCCCGAGGTGCGGCAGGAGGTCGAGCGTTCGCTCGAGGGCCTCAACGGCCACCAGGGCGACCCCACGAGCTTCGACCGCCTCGAGGCGCTGCTCGCGGACCAGGCGTACCGGCTCAGCTACTGGCGCGTGGCCGCCGACGAGATCAACTACCGCCGCTTCTTCGACGTCAACGACCTGGCCGCGATCCGGGTCGAGCGGCCCGAGGTCTTCGCCGCGGTGCACGAGCAGATCCTCCGCTTCGTCGAGCGCGGCTGGGTGACGGGGCTGCGCATCGACCACCCCGACGGCCTCCTCGACCCCGAGGGTTACCTCGCGGAGCTCCAGCGCGCCTGCCGCGACGCGCTCGCCCGGGGCGGTCTGCCCGGGGCCGACGCGCCGTTCTACGTCGTCGCCGAGAAGATCCTCGAGCACGGCGAGCACCTGCGAGCGAGCTGGCCGGCCTCGGGCACCACCGGCTACGAGGCCCTGAACCTCCTCGACGGGGTCTTCGTCGACCGGGCCAACGCCCGCGCGTTCGGCGACCTCTACGTGCGCCTCACCGACCGCTCGCCGTCGTTCACGGATCTCGTCTACGACTGCAAGAAGCTGGTCATCAAGGTCTCGATGTCGGGCGAGCACTGGGTGCTCGCGCGGCGGCTCGACCGGATCTCGGAGCAGCACCGCTGGACCCGCGACTTCACCCTGCACAGCCTCCTGCGGGCGCTGACCGAGATCGTCGCCTGCTTCCCGGTGTACCGCAGCTACATCCGCCCCGAGGGCGGCGAGGTGGACGCCGACGACCGGCGCGTCATCGCCGCCGCGGTGCGCGCGGCCATGCGGCGCAACCCGGCCGTGAGCCGCTCCATCTACGACTTCATCCGGGGCCTGCTCCTCGGCGGCGAGCCGCTGCCCCCCGAGGTCGAGGAGCAGCGCCGCGAGCTCGTGCTGCGCGTCCAGCAGCTCACCGGCCCGGTGATGGCGAAGGGCCTCGAGGACACGGCCTTCTACCGCACTTACCCGCTGGTCTCGCTCAACGAGGTCGGCGGCAGCCCGGCGGCGTTCGGCGCCCCCGTCGAGGAGCTGCACGCCGGGCACCGCGAGCGGCTCGCGCGCTGGCCCGACTCGCTCGTCGCGACCTCGACGCACGACACGAAGCGCGCCGAGGACGTGCGGGCCCGGCTGAACGCGCTCTCCGAGATCCCGACCCGCTGGGAGCCGGCCGTCGCGCGCTGGCGCGAGCAGAACCGCCGGCACAAGGAGATGATCGACGACCGCGAGGCGCCGGACGCGAACGAAGAGTACCTGCTGTACCAGACCCTCGTCGGCGCCTGGCCCCTGGTCCGCCCCGACGACGCGGAGTGGGGGACGTTCGTCGGGCGCATCCAGGAGTACATGCTCAAGGCCCTCAAGGAGGCGAAGCTCAACACGAGCTGGATCAGCCCCTACGAGGAGTGGGACGAGGCGACGCGCCGCTTCATCACCGCGGTGCTGGAGCGGCGGCGCAGCGATAACGAGTTCCTCCGCGACATCGAGGTGTTCCAGCGGCCGATCGCCCAGGCCGGCATGCTGACCGGGCTCAGCCGCACGGTGCTGAAGCTGGCCGCGCCCGGGGTGCCCGACTTCTACCAGGGCACGGAGCTCTGGGACCTGAGCCTCGTCGACCCGGACAACCGCCGCCCGGTGGATTGGGACCTGCGGCGCCGGCTCCTCGGCGACGAGCCGACGTCCGCCTCCCGGGAGCGCGTCGAGGAGCTCCTCGGGACCATGGAGGACGGCCGCATCAAGCTGCACGTGACGAGCCGCGGCCTCGCGTGCCGCCTCCGGCGCCGGGAGCTCTTCGCGCGCGGCGACTACGTCCCGCTCGCGGGCTGGGGCCCCCGCGAGGGGCACCTCTGCGCCTTCGGTCGGGTCAACGGCGACGACGTGGTCATCGCGGCGGCGGCGCGCTTCTTCCTGCGGCTGGGCGCGGCGGACCGCCGCCCGGTGGGCGAGGAGGTGTGGGAGGACACCGTGCTCGACCTGGGTGCGCTGCCCTGCGGCACCTACCGCGACGTCTTCACCGGCCGCAAGGTGCGCGCGGTGTCCGGCGACCGTGACTGGTGCACGCTGCGGTTGGCCGAGGTCTTCGCCCACCTCCCGGCGGCGCTGCTGGAGCGCGTGGGATAAGAAGCCGCGAGCCCCTCCTGGTGGCGCGGGCGGGACCACGGTCTTACTCGGTTGTGACGATGCGCGAGGAACCAGAGCGACCGGCCGCCCCGTTCCGTCTCGGCCGCGGCGCCACGGCGCTGCCCGACGGCGGCACCCGCTTCAGCGTGTGGGCGCCGCGGGCCACCTCGGTCGCGGTGAAGCTCGTCAGCGAGGGCGGGCGCCTGGTGCCGCTCGCGCGCAAGGGCGACGGCGTCCACGAGGGCGTCATCGCGCAGGTCGGCCCCGGCGCCGACTACGCCTATGTCCTCGACGGTGACCGCGAGCGGCCCGACCCCGTCTCGCGCTGGCAGCCCCAGGGCGTGCACGGGCCGTCGCGCGTCGTGGACCCGCGCGCCTTTCGCTGGACCGACGACGCCTGGCGCGGCCTGCCGGTCGAGGCGCTCGTCCTCTACGAGCTGCACGTCGGCACCTTCACGCCCGAGGGGACCTTCGACGCGGTCATCGGCAAGCTGCCGTACCTGCGCCTGCTCGGCGTGAACGCGATCGCGGTGATGCCGGTCGCCGAGTTCCCGGGCGGCCGCAACTGGGGGTACGACGGGGCGCACCTCTACGCGCCGCAGTCGACGTACGGCGGCCCCGAGGGGCTCCGGCGCCTGGTGGACGCGTGCCACGCGCAGGGGCTCGCGCTCGTGCTCGACGTCGTCTACAACCACCTTGGCCCCGAGGGCACCTACCTCGCCGAGTTCGGCCCCTACTTCACGGACCGCTACCGCAGCCCATGGGGCGACGCCGTCAACTACGACGGCCCCGACAGCGACGAGGTCCGCCGCTACGTCATCGACAACGCGCTCTACTGGCAGACCGAGCTCCACGTGGACGGCCTGCGGCTCGACGCGGTCCACGGCATCTACGACCTCGGCGCGCGTCACGTGCTCGAGGCGCTCGCGGCGGCGTGCCACGCGCAGGCGGACCTCACCGGGCGGCCGCTGCACGTCATCGCCGAGAGCGACCTCAACGACGTGCGCGTCATCCGCCCCGTCGCCCAGGGCGGCTACGGCGTCGACGCGCAGTGGCTGGACGACTTCCACCACGCGCTGCACGTGGTCCTCACCGGCCGGCGGCACGGCTACCTGAACGACTTCGGCCGCCTGGAGGACCTCGCGAAGGCGCTCCGCGAGGGCTACGTCTACGACGGCCGCTACTCGGGGTACCGCCGGCGCACGCACGGCAACTCGTCGGCGGACCGGCCGGGTCGCCAGCTCGTCGCCTTCACGCAGAACCACGATCAGGTCGCCAACGCCGCCGGCGGCGCGCGCCTGGGCGCCCTCGTCGGCCTCGAGCAGGAGAAGCTCGCGGCCGCGGTGCTGCTCGCCGCGCCGTACGTGCCGATGCTCTTCATGGGACAGGAGTGGGGCGAGGAGGCGCCGTTCCAGTACTTCACGAGCGTCGGCGACCCGGCGCTCGCGCGGGCGATCCGCGAGGGGCGCCAGAAGGAGCTCGCCGGGTTCGGCATGGAGGCGCCCGACCCGCAGGCCGAGTCCACCTACCGGACGTGCCGGCTGCGCTGGGACACCATCGAGGAGCCGCGCCATACGGCCATGCTGCGCCTCTACCGCGACCTGCTGCGCCTGCGGCGCGTGCTGCCCGCGCTGAGCAACTGCCGCAAGGACCTCGCCCGCGTCACCGCCGCCGAAGGCGAGCGGTGGCTCGTCATCGAGCGCGGCGACCCGGCCGCGCCGAGCGTCGTGCTCGCGTGCAACTTCGCCGCCGAGGAGCGGCCGGTGCCGCTGCCGAGCGGCGCGGGCGGCTGGCGCCGGGTGCTGTGGACCCCCGACGCGCCCTACGGCGGCCCGGCCGGCCGCGTGGCGCCGCCCGCGTCGGTCGCGGGCGGGGCGACGCTTCCCCTGGCGCCCTTCGCGGCGGTACTGTACCGGGCGCCGGGCTGAGCGGCGGGCGGTTCACCGCCGTACCATGCCCGACGCGGCGAGGGGAGGAGGTGCCATGCGATCACCGCTCATCGTCCACGGCCACTTCTACCAGCCGCCGCGCGAGAACCCGTGGACCGAGGTCGTCTACCAGGAGCCCTCCGCGGCGCCGGACCACGACTGGAACGAGCGCATCAGCCGCGAGTGCTACCGGCCCAATGCCTTCGCCCGCGTCTTCGACGATCGGTCGCGGATCCAGCGCATCATCAACAACTACGCGCTCATCAACTTCGATTTCGGCCCGACGCTGCTGCGGTGGCTCGAGGTGCACGACGCCGCCACCTACGGCCGCATCCTCGAGGCCGACCGCCTGAGCCTGGCGCGTCTCGGCCACGGCAACGCCATCGCGCAGGGCTACAACCACGCGATCCTCCCGCTGTGCAGCCCGCGGGACCGGCTCACCCAGATCCGCTGGGGCGCCGGCGACTTCCGGCGCCGCTTCGGCCGCGCGCCCGAGGCGATGTGGCTGCCCGAGACGGCCTGCAACGACGCCACGCTCGGCGACCTCATCGACGAGGGCATGCGCTACGTCATCCTGTCGCCGCACCAGGCGCAGCGGGCGCGGCCGCTCGCCGACGAGGGGTGGCGCGACGTCGGTGACGGCAGCATCGACCCGGGCCGCGCGTACCGGTACGCCCACCCGGACGGCTCGGGGCGCAGCCTCGCGGTCTTCTTCTACGACGCGAACCTCGCGCACGCGATCGCGTTCGAGGGCGTGCTCGGCTGGAGCGACGACCTCGTGGCGCGGCTGGTGAAGGCGCGGGACGCCGCGGGGCGGCTCGTCACCACGGCGACCGACGGCGAGAGCTACGGCCACCACACGCGCTACGGCGACCGGGTGCTCGCCTACGCCGTGGACGTGCTCGCGCCGCCGCGGGGCTTCGCGGTGACGAACTACGCGGCGTACCTCGACGCGCACCCGCCCGAGTGGGAGGTCGAGATCAAGCCGGGCCCCGACGGCGAGGGCACCTCGTGGAGCTGCTCCCACGGCGTCGGCCGTTGGTGCCGCGACTGCGGCTGTCACACCGGCGCGCGGGACGGCTGGAACCAGGCGTGGCGCGCCCCGCTGCGCGCCGCGCTCGACCTCGTGCGCGACGTGGCGGCGGCGCACTTCGAGGAGCTGGGCCGCGAGCTCCTCGCCGATCCCTGGGCGGCGCGCGACGAGTACATCGACGTCATCCTCGACCGCGGGCGCACCCGCGACGTCTTCCTCGAGCGGCACGC
The DNA here is from genome assembly GCA_036504295.1 of Polyangia bacterium. Classification (GTDB taxonomy): domain Bacteria; phylum Myxococcota_A; class Polyangia; order JACRCY01; family JACRCY01; genus DASXVK01. The sequence goes on along the minus strand of DASXVK010000428.1, from coordinate 14,225 downwards.
GGCGCGCCGCCTGAGCGCCGCCGACCAGGTGCGCGCCGCCACGCTCCTCGAGATGGAGCGCAACGCGCAGCTCATGTACACGAGCTGCGGCTGGTTCTTCGCCGACATCTCGGGCATCGAGGCGGTGCAGGTGATGGCCTACGCCGGCCGCGTCCTCGACCGCATGGAGGAGGTCGATCTGGAGGCGCCGTGGGGCCGCTACCTCGAGGTGCTCGGCGAGGCGCGCAGCAACCTCGAGCACATGGGCACCGGCGCCGACGTCTTCCGCCGCTTCGTCGAGCCGCAGCGCGTGAGCCTGACGCGCATGGTCGCGAACCTCGCGCTCACCAGCCTCGTCGAGGAGGGCGAGCGCGCCCGCGATGCGGGCTCCTTCGCCTTCCAGCTCAAGGACTACCGCAAGGAGCAGTACGGGCGCCTGACCCTCGCGACCGGGCGGATCCTGATCGAGGAGACCGCGACCGGCCGGCTGCTCGACTGCGCGACCTCGGCGCTGCATCTCGGCGAGATCGACTTCTACTGCGCCGCGCGTCCCTTCGTCGACCCGCACCGGTTCCACGAGTCGGCGCGCCGGCTCTGGGCGCGTTTCCGCGAGGCGCCGCTGGCGCGCGTGCTGCTGCTCATGCGCGAGGAGTTCGGCCCCGACGAGTACGGGCTCGAGCACCTGCTGCCCGACGGGCGCGAGCGCGTCTCGGCGATCGTCTTCGGCGAGCTGCTGGCCCACTTCACCGAGCAGTACGCCCGCCTGTACGACGAGAACCGCCGCTTCCTCGACATGCTGCAGGGCGCCGGGTTCCGCGCGCCGCGCGAGCTGCGCGCCGCGGCGGAGCTCACGCTGAGCCGCCGCCTGGAGCAGGAGATCCGCCGGCAGCACGGCGAGCGGCGACCCGAGGCGTACGAGGCGGCCCTGGCGCTGGCCGCGCAGGCGACCACCCTCGGTTACGAGCTCGACCGCCGGGGCGCCAGCGCGCTCTTCGGCCAGACCATCATCGAGACCGTGGCCGCCGGCCTGCGCGGCGAGGAGGCGGCGCTGGCGACCGCGCGGCAGCTCATCGAGCTCAGCCCGCGGCTCGGGCTCGAGGTCGACCTGAGCCTCGCGCAGGAGGCCGTGTTCGCGGCGCTGCGCGAGCGCGCCGGCGCGGACGCGCCGCTGCTGGCGCTCGCCGAGGCGCTGGCGCTCGACCCGCTCGCGGTGCTCGCGCCGCCGGCGCCCGCCGACGACGTGGACGGCGCCGGTCCGGAGGCCGCGGTCGCGCCGCCGGCGCCCGCCATCGAGCCCTGACGCGCTGCCCTGCCGGCGTCACCATCCTGACACCCGCACGTTGCTGAACCGTAGCGCCACCCCGGGCGCATCTTTCCGTACAGACACGCTGTGCTGATGCGCGCGGGTCCGCCCGCGCTCAGGAGCCTCATGGCAACGTCCGCCGTCCTCATCGGCGCGCGCGCGAGGCGCGCCGTCGCCGCCCGGATCCGTCCGCGGGCCCTGGTCGCCTGGCGCCCCGCCGCGTGGCTCACGCTCTCCGTCGGCGCCGCCGTCGTGGCATCGCTCCTGGACGCCCTGCTGCTCGAGCGGAAGATGGGGCTCTTCCGCGGCGGCTTCCTGGCGAACGCGGCGCTCCCGACGCTGGGCGGGCGCCTCGCGTTCGCGGCGGTGTCGCTGTGCGCCGACGTGGCGCTGGTCGCCCCCCTCGCCGGCCTCGCGCTGATGGCGGCCCGCCGCGTCCGCCTGGGCGCGTGGGCCGGGCGGTTCGTCGCGCTCGCCGTGGCGCTGGTGCCGATCGCGGCCTTCGACTTCGTCTCCTACGAGCTCGCGTCCTTCCTCGGCGCCGGCGCCGACCTGTCGCTCATGTTCCAGCTCGTGCGCCTCGACGTGCGCGAGCTGCTCGCCGTCGGCGGCTCGTACCTGCTGCACCCGGCGGGGATCGGGCTCTGCGGCGCGCTGGTGCTCGCGCTCGTCACCTGGCGCCTGCACCGGGTCCACCCCGCGCCGGAGCCGCGCCGGCGCGCGTCGTGGCGCGCCCGCCTCGGCGTCGCCGCCGCGCTCGTCGGCTGCGTGGCCGTGATGACCGCCGGGCGCGTGGCGAGCGAGGCCATCGACACCGGCCTGCGGCACAAGGCCAGCGGCGCGCTCTTCGGCCTGCTCGTCACCACGGTCACCGACGTCGATCGGGACGGCTACGGCCTCCTGCAGCTCCCGCCGGACCCGGCGCCGCTCGACGCCCGGGTGCACCCCTATGCGCTCGACGTGCCCGGCAACGGCATCGACGAGGACGGCGTCGGCGGGGACCTGCCGGCGGCGGCCTCCCACTACGCGGAGGGGCCGGCGGCGCCGCCGCCGTGGCGCGCGCGGCCCGACGTCGTCCTCATCCTCCTCGAGAGCGTGCGCGCCGACGCGGTCGGCGCCCGGCTGGGCGGCCGGCCGATCACGCCGGTGCTCGACGCGCTCGCGGCCCGCGGCATCACGGCGCGCCACGCCTACTCGCACAACGGCTTCACCTACCAGTCGCGGTTCCACCTCCTGTCCGGCAGCGTCATCAACGGGCGGGGCGGCACCACGCTCATCGACGACTTCAAGCGGCAGGGCTACCGCACGGCCTACATCTCGGGCCAGGACGAGTCGTTCGGCGGGCAGGAGTTCGCGGTGGGCTTCGACCGCGCGGAGTTCGTGTACCACGCCCGCACCGAGCCGCAGCGGCGCTTCACCGCCTTCGCCACGCCCGGGAGCATCGGCCTGCCGTTCACGGTCGTCGAGGAGCAGGTGGAGCGGATGCTCGCGGCCGGCGACGAGCGGCCGCTCTTCACCTACGTGAACCTCTACGACACCCACTTCCCGTACCGCCACGACGGCGTGAAGCCGCTCGTGACCGACATCTCGCTCGTGACCCGCGGCAAGATCAGCCGCGGGTCGGCCGCGGCGATCGTCCCCGGGCGGCGCGAGGAGCTGCGGGCGATGTACCTCAACACGATGAGCAACGTGGACCGCGCGATCGGGGCGATCGTGGCGGCGGTGACGCGGGCGCGGGGGCGGGCGCCGGCCGTGATCGTGACGAGCGACCACGGCGAGAGCCTCTTCGAGGGCGGTTTCCTGGGCCACGGCTACGCGCTGAACGAGGCGCAGACGCGTGTCCCGCTCGTGGTCAGCGGCCTCGGCATGGCGGTCCACGAGCCGCTCGGGCACGCCGAGGTGCGCGACCTCATCTGGGAGGCCCTGAGCCGGGACCCCGCGGCGCAGGCCCCCACGCTGGTCCAGGATCCCGAGCGCCGCGTCTTCCAGTACATCGGGGAGCTCGACCGGCCCCGCCGCATCGGCTGGCGGACGCTCGCGGGGCAGGTGGTGTACGACTTCAAGGCGGGCACCACGCTCGAGGCGGAGGGCGGGCCGGAGCGGCTGGCCCGCGGCGCCGTGGGCCCGGCCGTGCCGCTCATCCAGCGCTGGGAGGCCATGATGCTGGCCCGCGCGGCGCGGCGGCAGCACTGAGCGCGCAACCACCTCGTCCCGGCATCCGATTCTTGATGGGCGACTTCTTCCAGGACGGGCCGCGGCTCGGCAACCAGTACGACGACGACCCGCTCCTGCGGGAGCACCTGCGGCGGCGTCTCGGGCCGGCGCTCGCGGCCGAGCTCGAGCCCGGCCTGCGGCGCCTCGGGGCGCGTGCCGGCGGGGAGATGCTGGCGCTGGCGCAGGCGGCCGAGGCGCAGCCGCCGCGGCACGTGCCGTACGATCCGTGGGGGCGGCGGGTGGACCGGATCGACGTGTCGCCGGCCTGGGAGGCGCTCGGGCGGATCGCCGTCGAGGAGCGGATCGTGGCCGCGGGCTACGACCGCGGCCTGGGCGCGGCGGCGCGGGTGCACCAGCTCGCGCGGCTCTACCTGTACGCGCCGTCGTCGGCGATCTACGCCTGCCCGCTGGCCATGACCGACGGCGCCGTGCGCGCCATCGAGGTCCACGGCGACGCCGCGCTCAAGGCGCGGGCCCTGCCGCGGCTGCTCGCCGCCGACCCGGCGCAGGCCTGGACCTCGGGGCAGTGGATGACCGAGAGGACCGGCGGGTCGGACGTGAGCGGGACGGCGACGGTGGCGCGGCGGGCGGCGGATGGCTACCGGCTGCACGGCACGAAGTGGTTCACCTCGGCCACGACCGCCGAGGTGGCGATGACGCTCGCCCGCGTCGAGGGGGCGCCCGAGGGCAGCCGCGGGCTCAGCCTCTTCTTCGTCGAGCTGCGGGACGAGGCCGGGCGGCTGCAGGGCATCAGCGTCAACCGCCTGAAGGAGAAGCTCGGCACGCGGGCGCTGCCCACGGCGGAGCTGACCCTCGACGGCGCGCCGGCGACGCTCGTGGGCGCGCCGGGCCGGGGCGTGCGGGCGATCGCGACGCTCTTCAACATCACCCGCATCTACAACGCCGCCTGCGCCGCCGGGGCCCTGCGGCGCGGCCTGGCGCTCGCGCGCGACTACGCCCGGCGCCGGCGGGCGTTCGGGCGCCCGCTGGCGGAGCAGCCGCTCCACCTCGAGACGCTGGCCGCGCTCGCGGTCGAGGCCGAGGCCGCCTTCCTGCTCGTCTTCCACGTCGCCGAGCTCCTCGGCAAGGAGGAGGCGGGCACGGCCACGGCCGGGGAGCAGGCGTGCCTGCGCATCCTCACGCCGGTCGCGAAGCTCTACACGGCGAAGCAGGCGATCCAGGGCACGAGCGAGGTGCTCGAGAGCTTCGGCGGGGCCGGGTACATCGAGGACACCGGGCTCCCCGCGCTGCTGCGCGACGCGCAGGTCCTCGCCATCTGGGAGGGCACGACGAACGTGCTCGCGCTCGACGTCCTGCGCGCCATCGCCCGCGACGGCGCGCTGCGGCCGCTCCTCGCGGACGTCGCGGCGCGCCTCGGCACCGTCGCGGCGGCGCCGCTCGCGCCGGGGGTCGCCCGGGCGCGCGGCGCGCTCGAGCGCATCGCGGCCCACGCGGCCGCGCTCGCGGCCGCGGAGCCCGACGCCGCCGAGGCTGGCGCGCGCCGCCTCGGCTTCGCCCTCGCGCGCACCACGATGGCCGCGCTCATGCTGGAGCGCGCGGACTGGGCGGTCGGGCAGGGCGGGGGCGCCGCGGCGGTCGCGAGCGCGCTCCGGTTCGCGGGCCAGGAGCTGGCCCCGCTGGCCGCGCCCGGGCCCGAGGAGCGGGCGGACTCCCGGCGGCTGGCGCTGGGGGAGGATCAGCCGGCGGCGGCGGCGGCCGGCGGGGGCGCCGCGACGTAGCAGGCGGCGACGGGCGCCGACACGCCCTTGAGCTGCAGGTCGCCCGCCGGCTCGAGCGGCACGGCGTCGCCGAGGAGCCGCGCGGTCTCGGGGCCGACCAGGATCCGGCCCGGCCGGCTCGCCGTCTCCAGGCGCGCGGCGATGTTGACGGTGGGCCCGACGACGGTGTAGTCCGAGCGCGCGAGCGTGCCGAAGTTGCCGACCACCGCCTCGCCGGTGTTGATGCCGGCGCGGACCTGCAGCGCGAGGTCGGGCTGGAGCGTGGGCACCGCGTCCTGCAGCTCGAGGGCGAGGGCCACGCACTGGCGCGCCTGCGCCACGGGCGGGAGCGGTTCGGGCGCGCCGAAGACGACCATCATCGCGTCGCCCACGAACTTGTCGATGGTCGCCCCGTGCCGGTGCGCGATGTCGGCCATGCGCGAGAGATAGCGGTTGAGCAGGTCGCCGATGGCGTCGGCGCCCAGCCGCTCCGAGAGCGCCGTGAACCCGACGAGGTCGACGAACATCACGGTCACGACGCGCCGCTCGGGCGCGGCGTCCAGCTTGAGCGCGCCCTCCGCCGCGCGCGCCACCAGCGAGGGCGGCAGGTAGCGCCGCAGCACCGACTCGGTGATGTAGCGGTGCAGCTTGAGCACCTGGTTCATGCCGTAGTTGACCGCCGCGAAGCCGAGCAGCAGCGCCGCCCCCGACGCCTGGATGATGGCGGCGGTCATGGTGCGGTCGACGTAGGCGAGGTGGCGCAGCGGGAAGGGCGAGCCCGGCGCGACCGGGAGCAGCCCGCCGGCCTCGAGCACTCCGGTGCCGGCGAAGAGCGCCGTCGCGCACAGCGTCGCCACCAGGCCGAGCCGGAAGTCGAAGAAGACGCGGTAGATCGCGACCGCGACCACGTCGAAGACCAGCCCGTGGTTCGCGAGCGTGCCCAGGCTGTACATCACCGTGTGGTTCGTCCCGAGCTCGAGCACCGCGCAGAGGTACGTCAGCGCGCGCTCGAGCCGCGGCCGCCGCCCGCGCGAGAGGAGGATCACGGCGTTCGCGACGACGTACACGGCCGCCTGCGCCAGCCACACGGCGTGCACCACGCGCTCGGCGCCGGCGTGGTGGCCGCGCCGGGGGCTGGCGAGCGCGGCGATGAGCGTGGGCACGAAGATGGCCGGCACCACGATGACGAACCGCAGCACCGCCGCCACCCGCAGCCGCGCGGCCGTGGCGTTCGGACCGCCGATGCTCGTGAAGAGCTCGCGGAAGAGCTGCCGCATTCCCCGCGGGCGATCCTACCACCCGGGGGGCGGGACGTCGCGCGGCGGCGCGCTCACGGCGCGGCCGGGACGAGGCGGCCGAGCCAGGTCTCGTCGAGATAGGGCTCGCCGCCTACCGACGGCGAGCCGCCGAACAGCACCATGGTCTCGCCGCGCGCCGCGATGCGGGCGCCGGCGCGGGCCGTCGGGACGACCGGCACCTGGATCTCCGTCCAGCGCGCGCCGTCCCAGACCCAGGCGTCGGTCAGGCAGGGCACACCGAGCTGGGTGCAGCCGCCGTACAGGACCGCGACGTCGCCCACGGTCACGAGCTGCGCGCCCGTCCGCGGCGGCGGCCGGGGTGTGACGTCGCGCTGCGTCCAGTCGATGCCGTCCCACTCCCAGAGATCGTCGTGGAGCCCGTCCGGGCCGAATCCGCCGCACACGATCACCTTGCCCGCCAGCGTCGCGACCGCATGACCGATGCGGCCCGGGAGCGGCGTCGCGGGGGTGCGCTGGGTCCAGGTGCTGCCGTCGAGCTCCCAGGCGTCCTCGGCGTACTGGTCATTGGCCGCACCGCCCACGAGCAGGAGTCGGGTGCCGACGGGCGCCAACCTGGAGTAGGCCCGCGCGGAGGGACCGACCGTGGCAGGCAGCTCCGTCCAACCGATGCCGTCCCAGGCCCAGGTGTCGGCGAGAGGTGCGCCCCCGGGCACCTCGCCGTACCCGCCGAAGACGACGAGTCGAGGCCCGACCGCCGCCATCGCGGGACCCAGGCGCGGAACGGGGTGAACGTCGGCGGGGCGCTCGGTCCATGCGCTCCCGTCCCATTCCCAGAGGACGTCGAAGCCCTTCGACTCCCATGATGCGCCCCCGTGGTCCCAGCCACCGAAGGGGAGGACGCTGTCGCCGAAGCTGGCGAGCTCGTGATCCTCTCGTGGCAGCGGGCCGTTCGGCGTGCGCTGAGCCCAGGCCGAGCCGTCCCACTCCCACGTGTCGCGCAGCAGCCCGGGGATGGGGGTCACGCCGTCGTGGCCGCCGAAGAGCACGCCCCTGCCGCCGGACACGGCCATCCCGCTGCCGTCGCGCGCGGAGGGATGGGCGTCCGGCGCTGCCTGCGTCCACGTGGTGCCGTTCCACTCCCACGTGTCGTCGAGCGAGGCGCCGCCGGGAGTAGCGCGGCCGCCGAAGACGAGCACGTGCCCGGCGACCTCCATCATCGCGTGCTGGGTGCGCGGCGGCGGCGCGGTGCCGGTCGCCAGCTCACGCCAGTCCGTGCCGTCCGGCATCCGCAACGGCATCGGCGCGATCAGCATGCACCGCGGTGTCGGCCACGGCATCGGCCGTGGCGGCGGTATCCGCCCCGGCGTCAGTCGCGGTCAATGGCGGACGCCCCGCCTCGCAGCCCGCGACCACGCCGCACGCGGCGAGCACGAGCGCGATCCTGAGCCGCGGCGCCCCCGTGGACATCAGGTCGATCATACACCCGACGTGCGCCTGCCTGTCGGTCTAGGCGACCCGCCCGAGCAGGCCGGACACCGCCCAGTCGTAGTCCAGCCGATCACCGCGCCACACGGCGACCGGCGTCGTCGCGGCCGGCAGCGCCTCGGCCGATCGCGGTGTTGCGGGCACGGGTGGAATCACCGTCCCGTCGGGCCGCCGGAGCTCGAAGCGCCCCGCGCCGAGCGCGCGCATGCGGAAGCCGCCTTCGTGGACCAGGGTGTGGTGCTGATCGCAGAGACTGGCCAGATTCGGCAGCACCGTCGCGCCCCCGTCGGCCCAGTGCTCGACGTGGTGGCCGTCGCAGCGCCGGTTCGTACAGCCCGGGAAGACGCAGCCGCCGTCGCGGGCGTCGAGGGCGCGCCGCAGGCGGGTCGAGATCGTGCGGCGCTTGCGGCCGGCCGCGACGTGATCGTCGCCGTGGCGCATCTCAATCACCGTCGCGTCGCAGGCGAGCCGTCGCGCCGTCTCGGCGGCGAGGGCAGGGCCGTGGTCGAGCGCGCACCGGCCGTCGGCGGCCGGGTCGGCGAGGACCTCGGCGTCGACGTGCACGAGCACCTGGCGGTGATCGTGGGTGTCGTGACCGTCGTGCGCGAGCGCGTCCGCCGCCACCCGTCCGAGCGCGTCGGCGCGGCGTTGCGGCGCGGACGGCGTTCCCGCGGGAACGTCCCGCGCCGCGCGCCACGCCTCCTGCTCCGCGGCCTCGAGCGCCTTCAGCACGATCGCACCCTGCTCCGGCGGCAGCCGCCCCTCCACGACGAGCATGCCCCGTTCGTCCCAGTGCACGTTCAGCCAGCGCCCCTCGTGCTGCGCCATCGCGCCCGCGTTCTCGGCCGCGGGATCGGCGCGCCGGTACGCGCGCACGAGGCGCTCGACCTGCGCCGCCGTGGCCTCGCGCGCGATGCCGAGCAGATCGTCCTCGGTCTCGGGCCGGGCGATGCGGGTGACCGCCCGGATCTTCGAGTAGCTGATCTCGCCCGAGCCGAACGCGGCCGCGAGCCGCGGCAACTCCCCGAGCGCCCGCGCGACCCGCACGTGCTCGCGCGCTGCGCCGAGGTCGAGCCCGGTCCGCCACGACAGCCAGTGCGCGCAGGTGCGGGACCCTTGCTGCGCCCAGCCCTCGAGCGCGTCGAACTGCCGGATGCACTCGAGCAGCCGGGCGGTGGCGGCGGTGAGCTGCGCCGCGAGCGTCGCGATCTCGTCCTCGAGGGCCGCGAGCGTGTCAACGGGACGGGCGATGGCGAGCGCGGGCATGGGAACCTCCCTGTCTGCTCGTAATTATAGCATGCCGATTTCGAGGGCCGTGGGAGGCCCGTGGTGCGGACGAGAGGCCCCCGGAGTGGCTTTCGGGGCCCAATGGCGCTGGAGAGGCGGCAGCGGGCTCCGGGCGCGGCCAAGCCGCTCGCGGGCGGCATGTTGGCGCTGCGGCGGCGGTGGGCTGCCGAAATCCGTCAAGCGAAATCGACCGCGCGCCGTAGAAGACCGCCATGCTGACGATGATCAGCATCGGCGGCGGCCTGGCGCTCGCGGGCAGCATCCTGGCCTATTTCGGCGGCCGCAAGTACCGCCACGCGACCTTTGACGAGGAGGTCTATCGCAACCTCTTCATCGACCGCAATCTCTACGACCGCCTCGCCGTGCGCCTGCGCCAGCACAACCAGCGCGCCGCGCAGGCCTGTGGCTTCACGGGCCCCGTCGAGGCAGGCCTGCCCGCGCTGCCCGCGCCGCCGACCACCGACGAGTAGCGCCCCGCGCTACCCCTCCGCCTCCGCCGTCCGCAGCACCATCACCGGGCCCGGCGCCTCCCGGGTCACGGTCTTCACGGTCTCCGCGCGGCGGGTGCCGAGGATGCCGCGCCACTCGAGGACCACGAGGTCGCTCTTGCGGGCGGTGGCGTACCTCACGATCTCGGGGCCGGGCTCGCCGCGCACGACCGAGAGGTGGAGCTGGCCGCCGTGATGGCGCAACGGATACAGGCGCTCGACGAACTCGTGGGCCCAGGCCGGGAGCTCGTAGTGCTGCTGGTCCATGTAGAGCGGCGCGGTGAGCGTGCCCTCCTCGGCGGGCGGGGTCATGCCCGGCGCGACGGCGTAGAGGACGTCGACGCGGCCCTCGAGGTGGCGGACGAACTCGGCGGCGCGGCCGATGGCCTGCGCGATCGTGGGCGTGCCGTCGTAGGGGAGGAGGATCTCCCGCGGCTTCCACGGCACGCGGCCGCGCTCGGGGGGCACGAGCACGACCGGGCACAGGGTCGTGCGCAGGACCTCCTCGACCACGGGCGCGAAGACCCGGTCGCGCTTGGCGACCCCGGTGTGGCTGCACATGACGATGGCGGCCGCGTTCAGGTCGATCGAGGCGCGGACGATCGCCTCGGCGGGGTTGCCGGCGACGAGGTCGAGCACCGAGCCGCTGAGCTGCGACGCGTCGAGACCGATCTCGTCGAGCAGGTCCTGCGGCAGGGCGCGCTGCTCGGCGACGTGTACGATGTGCGGGGTCGCGTCCTCGAGGTCGGCGAGGGTCTTCGCGATGGGCAGGGCCACGGTGGCCTGCTCCGAGCCGTCCAGCGGGACGATGATGGTCTTCGTCTGCGGGGGCGTTGCCATGGTTCACTCCTCTCGTGAGGTGACGACGAGCTCCGGGGGATGCCCCTCGATGCGCACGTGGAGCTTGCGGCCCCGGTGCTCGACGGGAAACTCGAGGCCCTCGAACGGCGGCGGCAGGTGCGGCCGGAACTCGGGCCCCGCGTCGGTCAGGTGCATGCCGCCAAAGCCGAAGACCGCCGCCTGCCACAGGCCCCCGAGCGCGGCGGCGTGCACGCCGCCCGCCGCGTTGCCCATGTTGTTGGCGAGGTCGATCTCACCGCTCTGGCGGAAGTAGCGCAGCGCCGTCTGGGTGTCGCCGAGACGGGCGGCGACGAGCGCGTGGATCGCCGGGCTGAGCGAGCTGCCGTGGCCCGTGCGCGGCTCGTAGTAGCGGAAGTTCGTCTCGCGCACCTCGGGCGGGAGCTCGTCCCAGAGCAGGTACAGGAGCAGGACGACGTCGGCCTGCTTCACCACCTGGGAGGCCTGGGTGCGCTCGCGCCCGAGGAGCATGTCGAGCGGCGCGGTGCGCGGCTCGAAGGTCTTGATGTCGATGTCCTCGAGCCCGAAGTAGCCGCGGAACTCCTCGTAGAGGCCGGTGGCGGGATCGAAGCCCGTGTACATGGCGTCGGCCGCGCGGCGCCACTCGTCGAGCTCGCCGGCGTCGAGCCGCAGGCGGGCCGCGAGCTCGGCGTACGCCGCGGGCCAGCGCTCCGCGAGCAGCTCCGCCGTCGCGAGGCCGCGCCGGAGGTTCCACTGCGCCATGCCGTTGGTGTAGGCGCTGTCGTCCACCGACTCGTGGTACTCGTCGGGGCCGATCACCGTCGAGATGTGGTAGCGGCCGTCGTCGCCGTAGTCGCCGCGGGTGGCCCAGAAGCGCGCCGTCTCGAGGAGGATCTCGGCGCCGGCGTTGACGAAGAAGTCGTCGTCGCCGGTCGCCTGCCAGTAGCTCCAGGCGCCGTACGCGACGGCGGAGCTGATGTGGTGCTCCTGCTCGCCCGAGAGCACGCGGATGACGTTGCCGTCGGGACCGACGACCCACGACGGCGTCACCTCCTCGCCGGAGTCGGCGGACTCCCAGGCGTAGAGCGCGCCCCGGTACCCGAGCTGGGAGGCCTTGTGCCGCGCGCCGGCGAGCGTGTGGTAGCGGTACATGAGGAGCGCGCGCGCCGCCCGCGGATGGGTGAAGGTGTAGAAGGGCAGCATGTACACCTCGGTGTCCCAGAAGACGTGGCCCTTGTACGCCTCCCCGGTGAGGCCGCGGGCGCCGATCGAGACGTGCTCGTCGTCGGGGTTCGCGGCGCTGATGAGGTGGTACACGGCGAAGCGCATCGCCCGCTGCGCGGCCGCGTCGCCGGCGACGCGGACGTCGCTCGCGCGCCAGCGCTCCTCCCACGCCGCGACGTGGTCGTGGATCGCCGCGGCGACCCCCTCGTCGAGGAGCCGCTCGATGTCGCGGCTGGCCGCCTCCGCCGGGCGGCGGGTGTCGCGGGACGTGTGCAGCGCCGCCTGGCGGTCGAGGCGGTAGGCGCCGCCGAGCTCGACCTCGAGCTCCCAGCGGTCGACGAGGTCGTCCTCGACCGCGCCCTGGTGGCGGGCGGGCGCCTCGCCGCGGAGGCTCTCGACGGTCTCGGCCACCGCGAGGCTGACGGTCACCGCCGTGCCGCTGGTCCGTCGCGTGAGCTGCACCGGCTGCGCCGGCGTGGTGGAGCCGCCGGCGGCCGCGCCGGCGCGGCGGGTCTCCAGGAGCAGCTTGCCGGTGTAGTTCTCGGGCTGGATGAGCACCGACTGGAGCATCAGGTGGCGGTTGTGCTGCGAGGCCAGGCGGACGTCCTTGAGGTGCGTCACGCGCCCGGCCGGGTCGCGGTGGCGCCACTCGCGCCACAGCATCCCCTTGCGGACGTCGAGGACGCGGCGGTGCTCGAGCGCCTCGCCCTCGCCGAGGGCCAGGGCGCGCCCGTCGACGACGGCGCGCAGGTTCGCCCAGTCCCAGGCGCGGGCGAGCTCGACCCCGGCCGCGCCGGTCTCGGGCGTGGTCTCGAAGACGCCGGCGACGAAGGTGGCGGGCGCCGAGAGCTGGCTCCCCTCCGCGAGCGACGCGCGCGTGCCGAGGTACCCGTTGCCGAGGGCGAACAGCGACTCGATCTCGTGCTCGCGGGCCTGGTGAAAGCCGGGCTCGACGAGCAGCCACTCCGGATCCGCCGTCGGCCCGGCGGGGAACGCCAGCGGGTGCAGGGAGGCCTGGTAGCGCAGCAGCTCCTTGAAGCGCTGCGGCCCGCCCCCGAGGTGGATCACCGGCGGCGGCGCCCCGTGGGGCTCGGGTCCCACCGACGCGAAGACGGCGCCCTCCGCCTCGGGCGTGATCATCTTGTAGTCGCTGCCCGGGAAGCCGCCGATGGGCCCGAACTCGTCGCCCGCGATCAGCAGCTCGTGGCGGGCCACGCCGCGGCGGTCGACGAGCTCGCGCATCATCCACGTGATCGCGTCCGCCTTGTCCGTGAGGCCCAGCTCGATGTGCTTGACGTCGCTCGTGATGCGGGCGCGCGGCAAACCCATCTCCGCGGCCAGGCGCTCGGTCAGGCCGAAGAGCTCGCGGATGCCGCCCGGCACGCCGGCGCGGCGGAGGCGCTCCTCGACGGCCGTGAGGAGGTGGCCGATGGCGCTCTTGGGCGGGTCGGCCCACTCCGGCACCGGGATGATGTCGATCTTGCGGCGGTTCAGGCGGTCGTAGACGATCCCGATCTCGAGGTTCCAGCGCGCGCGCGCCTGGTCCCGCACCGCCTCGGCCACCGCCGTCAGCACCGCCTCCTCCTCGGGGGTGGCGTCGCGGCGGAAGAGCGGCGTCGGACGGGACTCGGCGTCGAAGCCGAACACCTCGGAGCCGCGGTTCGTGGCGACGTAGAGCTCGCGCTTGTGGTGGCCGCGGATCTCGGACGAGAGCTGCCGGTCGACGTGGTCGAAGCTCGTGCCCGTGATGACGACGATGGAGACGCCGGCGCGCAGCAAGCGCTCGATGAGCCCGCGGACCTCGCGCCCCTCCTCGCGCCGGCTCACGACGGCGGTGCCGTCCCAGTCGAAGGCGATGACGCGGAACCGCTGCAGGAGCGGCTCGGGGAACGGCGCGGGACTCCTCCACCTCATCTCCGTCAGTACGTGCGGTGCCGACGGTGCCGGGACAAGGGGCCTCAGACAACAGCGAGGCCCGGCTGCTGGCTCACCCCAGGCCCTTGACGCGGCACCCGCGCTCGGCTACCCCCTCCACAGACTGACAGCGAGGGGCCCATGAGTAACGGTGACGTCGTCCTCATCCCGGCCAAGGAGGAGGATCCCTTCGCGCGCGACCTGGCGCGGTACTTCGGCCAGGAGCTCTGCCCGGTCGAGTTCACCGAGTTCAAGGACGACGGCGGGCGCCGCAGCGGCGAGACCAAGGTCGCCATCCGCGAGAACATCCGCGGCAAGGACTGCTACGTCCTCTGGAGCGTGGGGCACACGAACTACGAGCTGATCCAGGTGCTCCAGATCATCGACGCGGCGCGTCTGTCGTGCGGCGCCCGGCGGATCAGCCTGGTGTGCCCGGAGTTCCCGTTCGCGCGCCAGGACAAGACCCACGAGCGGCGCGAGTCGCTGAGCTCGCGCCTCATCGCCCGGCTCCTCGAGTCGGTGGGCCTGGACGAGG
>DASXVK010000427.1:0-2151 GCA_036504295.1 Polyangia bacterium | reverse complement strand
CCCGGCAGCACCTCCGCCTCGACCTCGTCGATCCCCAGCTCCTTCGCCACCGCGAGCGCGGTGGCGCGGCGATCGCCGGTCACCATGACCACCCGGACGCCGCTGGCCTGGAGCGCCTTCACCGCCCCGGCGGCGCCGGGCTTCACCGGGTCCGCCACCGCCAGCAGCCCGGCCGCCGCGCCGTCGACCGCGGCCAGCACCACCGTCGCGCCGCCAGCCGCCAGCGCGTCCGCGCGCGCGGCCAGGCCGCCGGCCGGGATCCCCAGCTCGGCGAGGAGCGCCGCGTTGCCGAGGGCGACCGCGCGCCCGTCGACCTCGCCCGTGACCCCCTTGCCCGGCACCGCCCGGAAGGCGCGCGCCTCGGCGCGCGGGAGGCCTCGCTCCTCGGCGGACGCCCGCACCGCCGCCGCGAGCGGGTGCTCGCTGGCGCGCTCCAGCGCGGCGGCGAGCCGGAGCAGCTCGGCCTCGGGGACCGCGCCGGTCGCCTCGACGCGGGCGAGGCGCGGCTTGCCGAGCGTGAGCGTCCCGGTCTTGTCGACGAGGAGGGTGTCGACGCGCGCGAGCCGCTCCAGCGCCTCGGCGTTCTTGACCAGCACGCCGGCCTGCGCGCCGCGGGTGGTGCCCACCATGATCGCCATGGGCGTCGCGAGCCCCAGCGCGCAGGGGCAGGCGATGATGAGCACCGCCACCGCGTTCATCAGGGCGTGGGCGAGGCGCGGCTCGGGGCCGAGGAGCGCCCAGGCGGCGAAGGTGAGCGCGGCGCTCCCCACCACCGCCGGCACGAACCACCCCGCCACGGTGTCGGCGAGCCGCTGGATGGGGGCGCGGCTGCGCTGCGCCTCGGCCACCATGCGGACGATCTGGGCGAGCAGGGTGTCCTTCCCGACGCGCTCGGCGCGGAACACGAAGCTGCCGGTCCCGTTGAGGGTCGCGCCGGTGACGCGGTCGCCTGGGCCCTTCTCCACCGGGACGCTCTCGCCGGTGACCATCGACTCGTCGACGGCCGAGCCGCCCGAGACGACGGTGCCGTCCACCGGCACCTTCTCGCCGGGGCGGACCCGGAGGAGGTCGCCGGGCGTCACCTCCTCGACGGCGACGTCCGCCTCGCCCCCGCCCGGCGCGACGCGCCGCGCGGTCTTCGGCGCGAGCCCGAGCAGCGCCTGGAGGGCGCCGGAGACGCGGCCGCGCGCGCGCAGCTCGAGCACCTGGCCGAGCAGCACCAGCTCCACGATCACCGCCGCCGACTCGAAGTAGATGGGCACCGCGCCGTGCGCCCCGCGGAACGCCGCCGGGAAGGCGCTCGCGGGGAGGAGCGTGGCGAGCGCGCTCTCGCCGAAGGCGGCCGCCGTCCCGAGCCCGATGAGGGTGAACATGTTGAAGTGCCGCGTGCGCAGGGACAGCCAGGCCCGCTCGAAGAAGGGCCACCCGCCCCAGAGCACCACCGGGGCCGAGAGGGCGAGCTGCAGCCACGCGTTCACGCGCGGGCCGAGCAGGTGGTCGGCCGACCAGGCCGCCGGGAGCCAGTGGCTCATCGCGAGGGCGAGGACCAGCGCGGCCGGGGCGAGCCCGAGCCAGAAGCGCCGGCTCATCCGCTCGAGCTCCGGGTTCTTCTCGCCCAGCGAGGGCATGCCGCCGACCACCAGCGGCTCGAGCGCCATGCCGCAGATCGGGCACGGCACCGGCTCCTGCTCGCGCACCTCCGGGTCCATCGGGCAGACCCACACCACCTGGCCGCCGGGCGGCGGCGCCGGCGGCGGCGCGTCCTTCGGCATCCCGCCCGGCCCGTGCTCGAGGTAGCGCTCGGGCTCGGCCTGGAACCTGGCGAGGCACTTCATGCTGCAGAAGTGGAACGTCCGGCCGCCATGCTCGAAGGAGCCGCCCTTGGGCGACCTCGGGTTCACCTCCATCCCGCAGACCGGATCGAGCGCGAAGTAGCGCTCCGGCTCCGCCTCGAACGCCTGGCGGCAGCGGGCGCTGCAGAAGTGGTACCGGTACCGGCCGCGCTCGACGGTGCCGCCCGGCGGGTGCTCGGGGTCGACGAGCATGCCGCAGACCGGGTCGCGGGGCGGGACGGGCTGACCAGCGGCGGCGGCGGTCTGCAGGCTGGGATCGTTCATGGAGGGGCGAGGATCTAGCGGACCAGGGCCGCCG
>DASXVK010000426.1:0-13832 GCA_036504295.1 Polyangia bacterium | reverse complement strand
GAGGCCGAAGCGCAGCACCGCGCGCGCCGGGGCGAAGAGGCCCGCGTGGGGCGCGACGCCGCCCATGGCGAAGGCGTTGTCGTCGTCGACGGCGCCGACGCGCACGCGGCCGGCGCGGACCTGGGTGGGCGCCACGCCGTGTCGCCGGACGAAGCCGGCGCGGGCGCCGGGCCGCGCGAGGTCGACGAAGCGCATCGCCCGCAGGCCGAGCGGACCGGCGACCTCCGCGGCGAAGAGGCGGTCGAGGCGCGCGCCCAGGCACCGCTCGAGGGCGCGGCCGAGGACGAGGAACCCGAGGTCGCTGTAGACGGACTGCGTGCGCGGGGCGTACTCGAGCGGCTCGGCGGCGGCGCGGTCGAAGACGGCGTCGCGGCCGCGCACCTGCTCGTAGAACGGCCGGTGCGCCGGCAGCCCCGAGCAGTGCGCGAGGAGGTCGCGCACGCGGATCGCGCGCTTGGCCCGGCCGGCGAGCTCGGGCACGAGCGCCTGGGCGCGGGCGTCGAGGTCGAGGCGGCCGCGGGCGACCGCGACCATGGCGAGCGTCGTCGTGCACACCACCTTCGTCAGCGACGCGAGATCGTAGCGCGTCGCGACCGTCGCGCGGGTCGGGCGCGGCACGAGCGCGGCGCGGCCGACGGCGCGCACGAGCAGCACGTCGCCGGCGTCGGCGACGGCCACGACGCCGCCGGGCACCGCCCCGGCGCGGGCGGCCTCCTCGAGGGTGCGCAGGGTTCGCGGGAAGGCGCGCATGGCTCTCAGCCGCAGAAGCGGTGCACGACGTCGAGCAGCACGCCGACGCCCCAGCGGAAGCCCGCGACGGGGATGCGCTCGTCGCGGCCGTGGAACAGCTCGGCGAACGTGACGCCCGCCTCGCGCGGGAACCGCACCGGGGCGAAGCCGTAGCAGATCGTGCCGAGGCGCCGCCACTGGCTCGCGTCGGTGAAGCCGGGGATGAGCGCGGGCACGGCGACCGCGCCGGGGTCGTGGCGCCGGATCGCGTCCGCGAGCAGCCGGTACAGCGGCGTCTCGGTCGAGAACTCCGCCGCCTCGTGGGAGCGCAGCACCGTGAGCTCGACCTCGGGGCCGAGGACGCGCGCGAGCTCGGCGCACAGGTCCGCCGCGGTCTGCCCGGGGAGGAGCCGGCCGTCGATCTCGGCCTCGGCGGCGGGCGGGATGACGTTGGTCTGGTCGCCGGCGCGCAGCACCGTCGGGCTCGCGGTGTTCGCGAGCAGCGCGCCGAGCGAGCGCGCGAGGGCCCGGTCCGGCAGCACGCGGTCGAGGATGACGCCGGCCAGGGCGGGCTGGGCGAGCAGCGGCAGGACCGCGCGGGCGGGCAGCGGCTGCGTGGCGGCGACCGCGGCGAGGAAGCGCCGCATGACCGGCGTCACGTGCAGCGGCAGCCGCGTCTTGAGCCGCGCGAGCGCCGCGCAGAGCGCGAGGACCGCGCTGTCGTCGCGCGGCATCGAGCCGTGCCCCGACGGCCCGCGCCAGCGCGCGCGCAGCCAGCACAGCCCCTTCTCGGCGACCATGATGGGGTACACGGTGGCCGGGCCGAGGTGCTGCGAGAAGCCGCCCACCTCGCCGAGCGCGTACTCGGCGCGTACGAGCGCCGGGTGCTCGCGCACGAGGAAGGCGGAGCCGAGCTCGCAGCCGTACTCCTCGTCGGCGACGGCGGCGAAGATGACGTCGCGGCGCAGGCGCGCCCCGGTGCGCCGGAGCGCGAGGACGGCCGCGAGCGCCTGGGCGACGAAGCCCTTCATGTCGACGGCGCCGCGGCCGTAGAGCCAGCCGTCGTGGACCTCGCCGCCGAACGGCGGGTGGCGCCACTCGGCCGCGTCCGCGGGTACGACGTCGAGGTGGCCGGCGAGCAGGAGCGGCGGCGCGCTGCCGTCGCCGCGCAGCCGCGCGACGAGGTTGCCGCGGCCGGGCGCGGCCTCGAGGACCGCGGGCTCGAGCCCGGCGGCGCGCAGCACCCCCGCCAGGTACTCCGCCGCGGCGCGCTCGGCGCCGGGAGGGTTCGTCGTGTCGAGGCGCACGAGCGCCTGGAGGTGGCCGACCGCCTCGTCCGCGACCTGCTCGAGCACGTCCGGGTCCATGGCGCGATTGTAGCGCGGGTGCCGGCGCGTGCCGCGGGCCGTATTGCGGTAGAATCGACCGACATGGCCCGCCTCGCGCTCGCTGCCGCCCTGGTCGTCCTCTGCGCCGCCCCCGCGCGCGCGTACAACGAGGCGACGCACGAGCAGCTCACGCGCACGGCGCTCGCCGGGGTCCCCGCGCTCGCGGCGCCGCGGCCCGGCGTCGACGCGGCCGCGCTCGGCCGGTTCCGCGCCTACCTCCACGGCCTGCTCAGCCAGGACCGTGACTTCGCCGCCCGCTACCCGAGCGCCGACGCGTTCGACGCGTGGGCCCTGAAGGAGCTGCTCAGCCTCTCACCCGAGGCCCGGGTCAACGGCATCGACGTGGCGCCGGCGTCGCAGCCGAGCGCGCAGGACCTCATCGCCGTCGCCTCGCGCCAGCCCGACGAGGACGGCCGCAACCAGAACCGCTTCGCCCACGACGCGCGCCGCCAGGTGCTGAAGGACCGCTACGGCCAGCCGCTGCCCGACGACCCCGCGACCCTCGACATGGGGGGCCTCACGGGTCTGTCGAGCCAGGGCCACGCGCACTGCCAGCTCCTGCCGGGGCCGAAGAGCTCCGACCCGGCCGTGCTCAAGCGCGACCCGGCGCGCTTCGCCATCCCGCCGGACGCCCACACCTTCGCCGCCGTCTTCGCCCAGCGCTTCTACACCCTCGCGCTCATCGCGCGCCGCTGGGACGACCCCGCCGCGCCGGCGCTCAGCGACCTCTTCTTCGGTCACGCGCTCCACTACGTCCAGGACGTCGGCAACCAGATCCACGCGGTGCAGGTGGGCATCTACGACTTCTTCGTCGACGCGAAGATCGAGTCGTACAAGGAGGACCTGAAGTCGCTGGGCGGCCTGCTGCGGGCGCGGCCCGCGTTCCGCACCATCGGCATCGGCATCATCGAGAACCATCACCTGCTCGCCGAGAACCTCCTCGCCAAGCGCCTGCGCGAGGCCGCCCGCGGCCAGGGCGCCGCCGCCGCCGCGGCCCTCGCCGCGATCCGCCAGGGCGACGCCGAGTACGAGGCCGCCCTCGGCGCCGCGCTCCACCCCGGTCCCGGCGGCCCGCCGGCCGACGCGGCGGCGCGGGCGGTGGCGCTGCTCGTCGTGCGCTCGGCGCCCGAGGGGCCGCAGGTGTACCAGCTCGCGCGCGGCGCCGCGGTCCGGCTGCTCAGCCGCGCCCGGTTCGCCTACACCGACGCCGACGATCCCGACGCGTTCATTCGCCCCGACGCGGCCGGCCGCGCGGCGCTCGCGGCCCTCTACGCGCTCGAGGCGCGCGGGGTCGCCCGCGGCGCGAGCGCGACCCGGCTCCTGTGGCGCCAGCAGGACGTCATCGCGACCGCGGTGCCGGCGCCGGTGCTCGCGGCGGGGCTCGCCCGCGACGCGGCGGCCATGCGGGCGGACGCGGCCCGGCGGCGGGCGGCCTACGTCCCCGACCCCCCGTCACAGCAGCAGATCAACTACTGGGTCCCGGCGGGGGGGCTGGTCGCGCTGCTCCTCGCGGGGCTCGCCGTCCGCCGCCTCTGGCGCCGGGTCGCGCGCCGCCGCGCGGCCCGCGCCGCGACACGTGTGTGAGGTGACGATCGTGCACGACTGCTCCCGGCGGCCCCACCGCGCCCGCGGCGCCTCCGCGCTCAAGCTCCTCCTCATCCTCGCCCTGCTCGGCGCGCTCGGCTACGCCGGCGCGTACGTCAACGGCTGGATGCGGGTCGCCAGCGCCGAGGGCGCCTTCAGCCGCCGGCTCACCGAGGCGGGGCGCGTGAACCCGGCGGTGGACACCGTCGCGCCGGACCTGGTGCGCCGGCGCCTCGTGGCCATCGCGCAGGAGGAGGGCGTCACCGTCGCCCCCGAGGAGATCGAGGTCGTCATCGCGCCGCTCGACGCGGACAACATCGAGAAGCTCGCCGCCTTCGAGCGCGCCGCCCTGGGCATCGCGAACAAGCTGCCCAACCACCAGATCGACGCGCTCTTCCTCGGCATCAAGGCGACGGTGCACGCGAAGTGGGGGCCGGTGAAGCGGGTGACGGTGGTCGAGCGGAGCACGTGGGTGCACAAGTCGATGGTGCGGTGAGCGGCGGGCCGAGGGCCGGCCGCCCCCGCGGCCCGCGCGCCCGGCGGCCGCGACGATCCGCTTGCATCCGACGCGGGCGACCGCATAGCGATCACGAAGAGAGCGGCGGCGGCGCGAGGCGGTCGCGGTGGATCCGTGATCTATGTGTTCCTCATCTACGGCCTGGCCTTCGTCGCGCTCGGCCTGATTCTCGCCCTGGAGGCGCGGCTCCCGGTCGTGGTCGTCCCCCGGCGGGTGCTCGTCCTGCTCGCCGGCTTCGGCCTCACCCACGGCCTCCATGAGTGGGTCGAGATGGCCTTCCTCGTGCGCCCGGCCACGCCGCACCCCGCGCTCGCGGTCCTCGGTCCGCTGGCGCTCGCGCTGTCGTTCACCTTCCTCCTGCAGGTCGGCGTCGAGACCCTGGTGCGGCGACGCTGGGCCTGGTGGCTTCCGGCCGCGCTGTACGTGGCCTGGGTCTATCTGTTCGTCCTGTCCGCCCCGCCGGCTGGTGCCCATCTGCTGCCCTGGGCCGAGCTCATCGCGCGCCTGGTGCTCGGCTTCTCCGGCTCGCTCCTGGCCGGGGTCGCCATGCTCACGATCGCGAGCCGCTGGCACGGGGCGGAGCGATCGTCCCTGCGCGCGACGGGCCTGGCGTTCATCACCTACGCGATCGTCGCCGGGCTGCTCGTGACCCCCGAGCCCCTCGAGCCCTTCTCCCCCTTCGATTCCTGGCAGTTCGGGCCCTTCATGATCCTGCCCGTGGCCATCCGGGCGCTGTGCGCCATCGCCATCGGGATCTTCCTCTCCCGCGCGCTGGTCGTCGAGGCCGGCAAGCTCCGGAGCGACCTGGCGCGCCAGCGGCTGCACCAGGAGGTCGTCTCGATGATCGCGCATGACCTGCGGTCGTCCGTCATGACGATCGACCTCGGCGTCTCGATCATCGAGAGGCTGGCGCCGGAGGACCATGGCGGCGAGCGCGAACGGCGCGCGACGGCGAGCCTGCGTCACGCCGCCGCCAACCTCGACGTGATCGTCCATGACCTGCTCGACGCGTCCCTGCTCGAATCGCGACGGCTGCCCTTGCGGCGCGAGCAGCACGACCTCGTCGCGCTCGTCGACCAGGTGATCGGGCGCGCGACCCCCGAGACGGGGGGTCACGCCGTCCGGCTGCGGGTCGTCTCGCCGCCGCCGCCCCTGGCGGTCGACCCCCACCGGCTGGAGCAGATCCTCACGAACCTCCTGTCGAACGCCGCCAAGTACTCCTACCCGCAGACCGAGATCGTCGTCGAGGTGCAGCGGCGTCCCCGCGAAGCCCTCGTCGCGGTGACGAACCGCGGCCCCGGGATCGCGGCCGCCGATATGCCCCAGCTCTTCACCCGCTTCTACCGCGGCCGGACCGGCACCAAGCAGCCCGGGCTCGGCCTGGGGCTCTACATCGTCGAGGGTCTCGTCGCGGCCCACGGCGGCCGCGTCTGGGCCGAGTCCGAGCCCGGCCGGTACGCCAGGTTCTGCTTCACGCTCCCCTTGAGCCCCGCCGAGGGGATCCCCCCCGCACCTCCGGCACACCAGTAGGCGCCGTCATGGCAGGAGGGTACCGGCGCGCCGTCGGGGCGGCAAGGCAGGTGGGCGACAGGCAGCTGGGCGACAGGCAGGTGGGCGACTTCGACGGTGCGCTGCGGCGATCAGGCAGGTGGGCGACTCGGTCGCTCCCTCAGCCCGTCACTTCGCCGTCTTGACGCCGTGCCCCTCGAACGCGGTCGTGATCGTGTCCTTGAGCCCGGTCTTCAGCCGCCGGTCCGCGACGAGCAGCGCCTCGAGGACGTCCTGGGGGTCGTTGTTGCGCTGGCCGAGGTAGCGCAGCGCCGTGAGCGCCAGGCGATCGGCGACGCGCGGGCCTTCGTCCGCGTCGTGCGCGGCGACCGCGGCCACGCGCAGGTCCCACAGCGCGCCGCTCACGATCATCCCGGTGACGTGGGGGTCCTCGGTGACGTCCTTCGGCCAGCGGCGCGCGTTGTCGCAGCGGCGGCCGGGGTGGCGCGGGTCGTAGCCGATGCTCGCGACCGCGTCCATGCCGTACTCCTCGAACAGGGCCTGGTACAGCGCCTCGGCCATGTACGCGTCGGCCGTGAACGAGCAGGCGAGGTAGTCGGCGTAGCCCTCGTGCAGCGCGGCCTCGTAGCGCGTGTCGGCGCGCATCAGCCACGGCGCGGTCCCGTCGACGACCGCGTGGCCGTACTCGTGCAGCAGCGCGTCGGCGTCGTCGGCGGCGCGGAAATGGCGGTCGAAGCCGTAGTACAGCGCGCCGGTCCGGCCGTCGTAGTACGCGTTGAGCTCCTCGAACGCGTTCACGTGCGCCTCGATCGTCTTGAGGCGCGGCTGGAAGCCGAGCGCGTCGAGGTACGCGGCGAAGCGGTCGAGGTGCGCGTAGGCCATCACCTGGGCGAAGCGGCGATCGGTCGGCGGGTAGTCGAAGGCGCCGTCGTGACCGGCGGCGGGCACGCCGTTGTGCGCGCGGACGCGCACGTACGTGCCGGCGAGCGCGGCGCCGGTCGTGAGCCGCGGCAGGTCGAGCGTCGTCGTGTGCTCGTCCACCCACGCGTTGTGCTCCCAGGCGCGGCCGTGGCCGGTGAGGCCGCTGCGCAGCGGCGTCGAGACGAGCACGGCGCCGCTGCGGCCGTCGAGCACGTAGCGCCACGAGTCCGGCGGGTCGCCGAGCGTGAGCTCGACCGCGTAGGCGGGCTGGAGCTGCCCCTCGCGCACGATCCAGCCGGCGCGCACCGCGGGCTCGTCCGCCGGCGGGCCGCCGCCGGCCGCGAGCACCGCGGCGTCGACCGCGGCCGCCGGGGTCAGGCGGTGGCGCGCGGTGGGCGGGGCCGCCGAGCGCACCGGGGCGAGGTGGACGGTGTCGACCTCGCCGCTCTGGTCGTACACGACCCGCACGCCGGCCTCGAGCATCGGCAGGCCGTCCCAGTGCTGCTCGAACGCCACCGCGACGCTCTCGCCGGCGACGTCGAGCGCGGCGGGGCGCAGCATGTCGACCACCGCGCCGTCGAGCTCGAAGGCGCGCTGGCTGCGGCGCAGGAAGTCGAGCGCGGCGCCGCTCGCGGCCGCGACCCGCACCCCGCCGGCGGGTGGGGCGTCGGGGGCGATGCGGGCCTTCGTGATCCGGCCGGCGCCGTCGCGCCGCAGCAGATAGCGCGTCCCGGCCGCGGTGGCCTGGTCGCCCTTGCCGCCCGCGTCGGCCTCGAGGGCCGGCAGGCGCGCGGGCTGAACGTCGGGGCCGGCGCAGGCGGCGGCGCGCAGGGCCGTGAGGATGAGGAGCATGAGACGAGCGCGAGAGATGGCGTGCATGGCGTCCTCCACATCGCGGGGCTCCCAGGGGCCGGCCGCGCGCGGCCGCGGCGGTGGGCCGGCGGGCACGGCGACCGGCGCCGGGAGCCCCCGCGCCGCTAGTGAATGACCCCGGGGCGGGGCTGGGCCGAGGGGCGCGGGGGCGTCTGCGCGGGCGTGGGCGGCGTCACCGCGGGCGCCTGCCGGATGCGCTGGATGGTGGTCGCGCCGGTCACGGCCAGGTGCGTCTTGAGCTTGCCGAAGGACTTGCGGCCGAAGCCCTTGACCCGCGTCAGCTCCTCGATGCGCTTGAACTGGTGCTTGGCGCGGAACTCGATGATCCGTCGCGCCTTGGTCGGGCCCACGCCGGGCAGCTGCGTGAGCTGGTCGAGGTCCGCCTGGTTGAGGTTGACGACGCCCTGGACCTTGGGGACGTCGCGCCGGGTGGAGCCACCCTGGGCGGCGTGGGCGGTGGCGGCGCCGCCCACGAGGGCGACGGCGAGGACGGTGACGGCGAGGGCGGAGGCGAAGGTGCGCATGGGACTCTCCTTTCACGGCTCGGTTCGGGTTCGCGGTTCGGGCTGCGTCGGCCGACGCGAGAGTCCCCATCGCAAGCGGCGTGCCGCGCGCAAGCGCGCGAAAGCACGCGCGCGGGTGCCCCGGGCGCCGGCCGGTATCCGGACGCGTCCGAGATCCGGCCGGACAGCGCGGCGTGAACATCTCGACCGGGGGCACGCACCTCGGCTTCCCCGGAGCGACGGCCTATCTCGGGGCGAAGGCGGCGCTCGAGCAGTTCACGAAGGGACTGGCGCATGAGCTGGCGCCCCGGGGTGTCACGGTCAACGCCGTGTCACCGGGGTTCACGGACACGGCGATGCTGTGGAGCTCAGTCCGCGAGACCGGCGCCCAGATGACGCCGCTCAAGCGGCTGGGGCAGCCGCACGACATCGCCGACGTGGTCGCGTTCATCGTGAGCGACCAGGCCCGCTGGATCACGGGTCAGACCATCCAGGCCGGCGGCGGTGTGGTGATGTGATCGCCCGGCCGGCGCCTCGTCCCCGCGCCGGGGGTGCCCGAGCGCGCCCCATCGGGTGTAGCATCCCGGCATGACCCTGGCGTCCCCCGCTGCCTGGTCGTGTCCGACGTCGACGCTCGCCGCGCTCACGCTCGCCCTCGCCGCGCTCACCGCCGCTCTCCCGGCCCGCGCCCAGCCCGCCGCGGACGCCGCGGCGCAGGCTCGGCACGAGTTCTTCGTGGGCGAGGCCTACTACCGGAACGGCGACTACCAGCAGGCGATCATCCACTACCAGCGCGCCCACGCGCTCAAGCCGCACCCTGCGGTCCTCTACAACGTCGCGCAGTGCTTCGAGCGGCTGGGCCAGCTCGACCACGCGAGCGAGCAGTACGAGCGGTACCTGCGCGAGCACCCCGCGGCCGCGGACCGCGCCGAGGTGGCCGCGCGGGTCGCGCGTTTCCGCCGCCTGCCGTCGCGCGTGGCCATCAGCTCGGACCCGGCCGGCGCGGCCGTCGCCATCGACGGCGAGACCCGCGGCGTCACGCCCCTCGTCCTCGAGCTCCCGCCGGGGGACCACCGCGTGGAGGTGCGCCTCGGGGACCGCCCCGCCCAGGCGCAGCCGCTCCGGTGCGCGCACGGCCGGCCCGCGTACCTCTCCTTCAGCCTCGCCGCCCCGCCCGGCCGGCTGGTCGTGCGCCCGCCGAACGGCGAGGGCGCGGAGGTGCGGCTCGACGGCGAGCTCGTCGGCTACGCCCCCTACGAATCCGAGCTGGCGGCCGGCCGCCACCTCCTCGAGATCGGGCTCGCCGGCTGCGAGCCCGTCCGGCGCTTCGTGACCGTGGTCGCGGGGGCCACCGCGAGCTTCGCGCTGCCGCTGCGCCGCCGCGCCGGCGCCGACGCCATCGCCGTGCTCACCGACGGCCCCGACCCCTTCACGCTGGTGCGGCGCGCCGTCCAGGGCCGGCTCGAGGCGGAGGGCTTTGCCTCGTGGATCGTCGGCGGCCTCGGCGGCGCCCACGCCCGCTCGAGCACGAGCTATGACACCGGCATCGGCGGCCTCGTGCTCGGGATCGAGTTCCTGCGCCGGGCCGACCTACACCTCGACCTGCTCGCCCCGGCGCCGGTCCAGGTCAGCATGGGCAGCCGCATCTATCTGACGACCGGGCGGGTGCGGCCCTTCGTCAAGGTCGGCTGGACCATGGGCAGCCGCCGCAAGCCGGACCGCAGCGGCCGCTGGTTCGGCATGGGGCTCGAGGGCGGCGGCGGGCTCGCCGTCGACGCCACGCGGTGGCTCGTCCTCTTCGGCCAGGTGAGCGTCGTCTACGCCGGCGACCTCAACTACACCGTCGCCGAGAGCGACCTGCCGCACGGATACCTGCAGGTGCCGGTCCTCTTTGGCGCCTGCTTGCGCCTCTGACGGCGCCCCGGGGCGGGCCGTTGGCGGCCACCCCTGAACCGTGGTACTTCCGTTCGCATCGAAGTTGCACAATGGGAGAGGCCGAAATGCGCACGCGACTCGGTGGGCTGGTGCTGGTACTGGTGATCGCGGCCGGGTCCGGCTGCGGGTCCTCGTCGTCCCCCGGCACCCCCGACGAGGGATACGCGCAGTACGACCCGACCGCCCAGCTCCTGCGCGGCCCGTGGCTCACGCCCGCCGGCCCCGGGGCGGTGACGGTCTCGTGGTCGACGGACCAGCCGGCGCGCAGCCTGGTCGACTACGGCCCCGCGGCCACCTACGGCACGCAGGCCGTGGGCACCGTGCTGCAGCCCGCGCCGGAGGACAGCGGCGAGACCCCGACCGCGGGCTGGCAGCACCGGGTGACCGTGACCGGGCTCGACCCGGAGCTGGTGTACCACTACCGCGTGGCGTCGCTCGCCGCCCCGACCGCCGATGCCACGCTGCGCGCCGCGGCGGCCCCGGGTCGCAGCTTCAACTTCGTCATCTTCGGCGACGTGCGCACCCAGACCGCGATCCACCAGGAGGTCGTGGACGCCATCGTCGGCGAGGCGCCCGAGGTCGTGCTCAACACCGGCGACCTGTCGACCGCCGGCGGCGTCGAGGACGAGTGGAACACGTTCTTCAGCATCGAGCGCGACCTCCTCGGCTCGACGCCGTACCTGCCGGTCTACGGCAACCACGAGGACGTGCTCGGCCGCACGCTCTTCGACACGTACTGGCCGGCGCCCCCGGGGGCGCGCTCACCGCGCACCTACAGCACCGACTGGGGCAAGGTGCACATCACCGTCCTCGACCGCTACAAGGACGACCTCGCGAGCGTGGCGGCGTGGCTGCAGGCCGACCTCGCCTCGCCCGCGGCCCAGGCCGCGGACCTGCGGCTCGTGTCGCTGCACAACCCGCTCTACACGTTCTCGAACCACACCCCCGACCTCGAGGCCCGCGCCGCCCTGTGGCCGATCCTCACGGCCGGCGGCGTCCGCCTGGTCGCGACCGGCCACAACCACGCGTACGAGCGCTTCTTCGTCGACGGTATCCAGGTGGTGGTGGCCGGCGGCGGCGGTGCGCCGCTCTACACCACCGACGACCACGTGGTCGCGGCCGAGGCCTCGCTGCGCCGCGTGGCCGCCAGCCAGTACCACTACGTCAGCGCGGCGGCGAGCGCCACGGGCTACCGCTTCGAGGCGAAGCCGGTGCCCGCCGGCGCGGCCCTCGACTGCTTCGTCATCGACCCGGCCCAGCCCGGCGTCGACGTGGGCTGCCCGTAGTCAGGGGGCGGCCCGCCCGGCGCGCTCAGCGCCCCTGGCGCCGCGGGTCGAGGTGGTCGCGCAGGCCGTCGCCGAGCAGGTTGCAGCCGAGCACGACCAGGGCGATGGCGGCGCCTGGCACCGTGGCGAGGTGCCAGGTGCGCCACAGGTAGGTCGTGCCCTGGTTGAGCAGCGACCCCCACGAGTAGCCCTGCGGCGGGCCGAGGCCGAGGAACGACAGCGACGCCTCGACGAGGATGATGCCGGCGAAGCCGAAGGTCGCCTGCACCAGCACCGGCGACAGCAGGTTCGGCATCACGTGGCGCGCCATGATGCGGATCGGCCCACAGCCGACCGCGCGCGCCGCGACGACGAAGTCGCGGTCGCGCAGGAGGAGCGCCTGGCCGCGGGCGATGCGCGCGTAGCCGACCCAGCCGTTGATGGCGAGGGCGAAGACGAGGTACGCGGCGGACGGCCGGCCGGCGAGCGCGACCAGGGCGAGGTTCAGCAGGATGCCCGGGAACGCGAGCAGCACGTCGACGACGCGCATGACGAGCTCGTCGACGACGCCGCCGTAGTAACCCGCGATGGTGCCGAGCGCGGTGCCGACGACCAGGCACACGAGCACCGTCGCCGTCGAGATGAGCGCCGCCAGGCGCGCGCCGTAGAGGAGCTGCGACAGCAGGTCGCAGCCGTTCTCGTCGGTGCCGAGCAGGTGCGCCCGGCTGGGCCCCTCGAGGATGCGGTCGAGGTTCTGGGCGTCGGCGGCGTACGGCGCGAGCGCCGCGCCGAGGAGCGCCATCAGCACGAACACCGCGAGCAGCGCGGCGCCGATCCACAGCCCGGGCGAGACGCGCCTCATTCCTTGACCCGGATCCTGTGGATCGGTTGGTACCTCATTCCTTGACCCGGATCCGCGGATCGGCGAGCCCGTAGGCCAGGTCGACGAGCAGGTTGATGAGCACGTACGAGACGGCGACCACGAGCACGCAGCCCTGGATCACCTTCCAGTCGCGGCTCGCGATGGCGTCGAGGATGAGGGTGCCGAGGCCGGGGCGGGCGAAGATCTTCTCGGTGATGATCGCGCCCGCGAGGAGCGCGCCGAACTGGATGCCGGCGACGGTGATGACCGGCGCGAGGGCGTTGCGCAGCGCGTGCTTGAGCACGACCAGCCACGGCGGCAGCCCTTTCGCGCGGGCGGTGAGGATGTAGTCCTCGCCCAGCACCTCGAGCAGGCTCGAGCGCGTCATGCGCGAGAGCATGGCCATCAGGTGCGTGCCGAGCGTGACCGCCGGCAGGACGAGGGCGGCCAGGCCGTGCGGGTCGTCCCCCGGGCCGGGCAGCCACTGGAGGCGGATGTAGAAGACGAGGATCAGGATCGGCCCCAGCCACATCGTGGGGATGCAGATCCCCAGCAGCGAGACGCCCATGGCGCCCGCGTCGAGCGGGCCGCCGGCCTTGAGCGCGGCGGTGATGCCCAGGGGCAGGGCGCACAGGAGCGCCACGACCATCGCGGCGATCGCCAGCTCGAGCGTCCACGGGAAGCTCGCGCGCACGAGCCGCGCGACGGTGTCGCCCTCGCGGCCCGGGGCGCACGAGTGGCCGAAGTCGAGCGTCGCGAGGTCGCGGGCGAAGGCGCGGAGCTGCCCGGACAGCGGCTTGTCGAGATCGAGGCACGCCCGCACGCGCGCCTTCTCGTGCTCGTCGGCCTGCTCGCCGGCCATCATCGCGACCGGGTCGCCCGGCACGAGGTGGCGCATGGCGAAGACGAGCAGGGCCGCGCCGAGGACGGCGCCGAGGCTGGTCAGGAGGCGGCGGACGATGAAGCGGGCCAGCGGCACACCTCCCGGCGGTGTCCCGCTACGGCGCCGGCGCGCAGAAGTGCGCGGTCCCCCGCGACCCGCCGTCGTCGAGCGGGATCAGCTCCGCCCCGCCGGTCCCGGAGGCGTAGCAGCGGTAGCCGCCGCGGCAGTCCCCGTCGCTCTGGCAGTTGAACATGCAGGTGCGGCGCTCGAGCTCACGGCGGATGCAGAAGCCCTCCGTGATGCACTCCTCGTCGGCGGCGCAGTGGCAGCAGGCGGGATCCTGGGCGGGATCGCACCCGGGGGTCCGGTCGCTGCAGGCGATCTCGTGCTCCGGCGCGCACGGCCGGGTCATGTCGAGCGTCGGGAAGAAGCGGATGCAGGTCGCCTCGTCCGGGCACTTGTTGTTGAAGACGTCGCAGCCCTCGATCGTGCAGTAGCCGCTCGGCTGGGAGACGTCGCACACGCGGCCGCCCTGCGGGTTGCAGTCGGTGTTGTAGGTGCAGTCGTCCCCGATCTTCTTGCTGCACCCCCACGCGCTCGCGGCGAGCACGAGCGCGCACGCGAGGGCAGCGAGCGAGCGGCGGCGGGTGGCAGCGCCTTTGCGCATGAGCGGCGGGAATATAGCGTGGGGGGCACGGAGGAGCAAGGCACGGGCGGGCGGTCGCAGGACGGATCGGCGCTTGCGATAGACGCACCCCGGCGGGGCCGCCAGGGGCCGGAGCGTACCGTCGCGGCCACGCCTGGGCACCCGAGCGCGCACCCGGACCGGCGTCCGGGGCCCCGGGGACTGGGGTGAACCGCGT
>DASXVK010000425.1:0-12960 GCA_036504295.1 Polyangia bacterium | reverse complement strand
AGCGGCAGCATCAGGCCGATCGCGTCCAGGGGCGCGAGCGGGCCGTGCGCGCGCAGCCGCGCGCCGAGCGAGTCGCCCTCCAGGAACTCCATGACGATGTAGCTGCGGCCGTCGCTCAGCTCGGCGAGGTCGATGATGTTGATGATGTTCTCGTGCCGGATGAGGTTGACCGCGCGCGCCTCGGCGAAGAAGCGCCGCACCGCCTCGCGGTCGCGCGCCATGTCCGGGTGCAGCACCTTGATCGCGACCCGGCTGCCGATGCCCGGGTGGACGCCGAGGTAGACCGCGCCCATGCCGCCCGCGCCGAGCAGCATCGTGATGCGGTAGTGGCCTACCTCCTGCCCGACGAGCTCCTCGGCCGGCGACGAGGCCGCGGGCAGCGCGTCGAGCAGCGTGCCGTCGTGCGGGCAGTACGTGGCCGCGTCGTCGGCGATGATGCTGCACCGGGGGCACTGGCGCATGACGCCCCGATATTACCGCACGCGCGCGGGCAGCGGCCCCGACTTCTTCAGCGGCCCGGCGCCCGGCCGCCCGGCGCCTTGTCCTCGACGGCCCAGGCGTCCCGGTGACGCGCGCCCGGCAGGTGCGCGTCCCAGCAGGCGACCGAGCAGAAGACCAGCTTGATCCGCCCGCTGTTGCAGGTCGAGACCGAGCACCGGTAGAAGACGGCGCCCGGCTGGATCGCGCGGCGGCACATCGAGCACACCCCCGGCTGCGTGTCGGCCATGGGGAGACAGTAGCACCGCGGCCGGCAGCTTGCAGCCCCCGCCCCCGCCCGCTACGCCACCCCCGCCGGCTCCGGCTCCTTCGCCGGCGCCGCCGCGAGCTGGAACGTCAGCTTCCCGCCCTCCTCGTCCACCGTCGCCGTCCCGCCGCCCTGCAGCGCGCCGAAGAGGATCTCCTCGGCCAGCCGGCGCCGGATCTCCCGGTCGATGAGCCGCCCCATCGGCCGCGCGCCGAACTTGCGGTTGTAGCCGTTCTGGGCGAGCCACGTCCGCGCCCGCGGCGTGAGCGCCAGGCTCACGCGCCGGCCCTCGAGCTGATCCTCCAGCTCCGCCGTCAGCTTGTCGACCACCTGCTCGACCACCGCGGGCGAGAGGTGGTCGAAGCGCACCCAGGCGTCCAGCCGGTTGCGGAACTCCGGCGGGAAGGTGCGCTCGATCTCCTCCTTGCCGTCGGCGCTCGCGCGCCCCCCGGCGCCGAAGCCGAGCCCGCCGCGCTCGAGCGAGAACGCGCCGGCGTTGGTGGTGAGGATCACGATGACGTTGCGGAAGTCCGCCTTGCGGCCGTTGTTGTCGGTCAGCGTCGCGTGGTCCATCACCTGCAACAGGATCGCCTGCAGATCGGGGTGGGCCTTCTCGATCTCGTCGAGGAGCAGCACCGAGTGCGGGTGCTTGACGATGGCGTCGGTGAGCAGCCCGCCCTGGTCGAAGCCGACGTACCCGGGCGGCGCGCCGATGAGGCGCGACACCGTGTGCTTCTCCATGTACTCGCTCATGTCGAAGCGCAGCAGCTCGACGCCCAGGTGGCGGGCGAGCTGGCGCGCCAGCTCGGTCTTGCCGACGCCGGTCGGGCCCGAGAAGAGGAACGAGCCCACCGGCCGCGTCGGGCTGCCGAGCCCCGCGCGGCTGAGCTTGATGGCGCTGACGAGGCCGTCGATGGCCGCGTCCTGGCCGTAGATGACGAGGCGCAGCTCGCGCTCCAGGTTGCGCAGCTTCTCCTTGTCGTTCGATGAGACGGTCTTGGCCGGGATCTGCGCCATGGCCGCGACCACGCGCTCGATCTCCTCGGGGCCGATCTCCCGGGGGCGGGCCGCGGCGGGCGCCAGCCGCGCCGTCGCGCCGGCCTCGTCGATGACGTCGATGGCCTTGTCGGGCAGGAAGCGGTCGTTGATGTACTTGCCCGCCAGCTCCGCGGCGGTCTCGAGCGCCGCGGCCGCGTAGGTGATGCCGTGGAACGACTCGTAACGGCCCTTCAGGCCGTGCAGGATCTGCACCGTCTCGGCGACGGTCGGCTCCTTGATCTCGACCTTCTGGAAGCG
The DNA here is from genome assembly GCA_036504295.1 of Polyangia bacterium. Taxonomy (GTDB): domain Bacteria; phylum Myxococcota_A; class Polyangia; order JACRCY01; family JACRCY01; genus DASXVK01. The sequence continues at coordinate 10,919 of DASXVK010000425.1, read as the reverse complement.
CCGCGCGAGCGCCCGGTCCTTCTCGAAGACGCGCTTGTACTCGTCGAACGTGGTCGAGCCGATGCAGCGCATCTCGCCGGACGAGAGCGCCGGCTTGAGGATGCCCGAGGCGTCCAGGTGGCCGCCGCTCACCGCCCCCGCGCCGATGATCGTGTGGATCTCGTCGATGAAGAGGATCCGGTTCGGCTTCTCGGTGATCGCGCGGATCACGGCCTTGAGCCGCTGCTCGAACTCGCCGCGGAACTTGGTCCCGGCGATGAGCGCGCCCAGGTCGAGCGCGTAGAGCTCGGCGTCCTTGAGCAGCTCGGGCACGTCGCCGCGGTGGATGGCCAGGGCGAGCCCCTCGGCCATCGCGGTCTTGCCGACGCCGACCTCGCCGACGAAGATGGGGTTGTTCTTGCGGCGCCGGCACAGGACGTGGACGGCGCGCTTGAGCTCGGCGGCGCGGCCGATGAGCGGGTCGAGCGCGCCCGCGGCCGCCCGCGCCACGAGGTCCACCGCGAACGCCGTCAGGGGATCCGCCGCGCGGCCGCCGCGGCGCGGGGCCGGGCCCTCCGCCTCCTCGCCCTCGTCGTCCTCGCCCTCGCCCGCGGACGCGTTGCGGCCGGCGTGCTCGAACGGCGACTTCGTCACGCCGTGGGAGATGTAGTCGAGGATGTCGAGGCGCGTCACGCCCTGGCCGACGAGGAGGAAGACCGCCTGCGACTCGGTCTCGCGGTACATGGCCGCGAGGATGTCGCCGGCCTCGATCTCCTTCTTGCCCGAGGACTGGACGTGCACCGCCGCGCGCTGCAGCACGCGCATGAGCGCGACCGTCTGCTCGACGTCGGCCTCGCTGCCGGGCGGCAGCGTCTCGAGCGTCGCGAGGTGGGCCTCGAGCTGCTGCCGGAGCTCGTCGAGGTCGGCGCCACACGCCGCCAGCACGTCCTCGCCCTGCGGATCGTCGCACACGGCGAGCAGCAGGTGCTCGAGCGTGATGTACTCGTGGCGCCGCCGGCGCGCGTCGTCGACGGCGCGGCTGAACGTGAGCTGCAGCTCGCGGCCGATCACGCGGGCTCCAGCGCGCAGCGCAGCGGGAACTCGTGCTCCCGCGCGAGCGCGGTCACCTTGCTCACCTTGGTCTCGGCGACCTCGTAGCTGTACACGCCGGCCAGCCCGGCGCCGTTCTGGTGCACGCTCAGCATGATCTCGACGGCCTTGTCCTCGGGGTGGTGGAAGATGTCCATGAGGACCATCACCACGAAGTCCATGGTGGTGTAGTCGTCGTTGAGCAAGAGGACCTTGTAGCGCCGGGGCTGCTCCGGCTCGAGGTCCGACTCGGCGACGTCGGACTCGCCCGCGGGGGTCAGATCCTCGCCCGGGGCGCGGTCATCGATGCGGGCCATGGCTCCTTATCAATGACCGGCCCGCGCCCCACGGTCAACACCCGCCCCGCGCCCGCTGGGTGGACGCTGGTGATGCCGTAGCCCACGCGCCGCGATCGCGACAGCCCTGTCGCGAATCAGCCGATCCGCGCCGATCGCTCACCCCCTAACCGCGCGAGATCCTGCTGGCACGCGGGCTGCAGTGTCCGGCTCGCGACGGCGCCGACGACCCGCGCCGGGCGAGGAGGGCGGCAATGCGGACCTGGCGTACCCTGGGGTGCTTCTTCGCGGCGGCGCTGCTGCTGCCGGCGTGCGACGACCACGGCAGCGACACCGGCCAGACGGCGGCCCCGCTCGCCGAGGGCTGCGGGGACCCGCTGCCGCCCCCGACCTCGACCGGGGGCGAGCGGCGCTCGGCGTTGACGCCGGCCCAGAGCTGCGACGACCTGCTCGCTGGGCTCAAGACCGCCGCGCTGCGCGAGATGAACGCCACCCTCGACCGCAACCTGCGCGAGGCCCTGACCTCGCGCTGCCAGGCCTGCACCAGCTACCCGAGCTACAGCGGCGGCGGCGGCTTCGGCTGCGGCGCGTCGATGATGGAGGCCTCGGGCATCGCCGCGACCGCCGACGCCGGCGTGGCGCCGTCCTACGACGCGGGCGCGCACGGCGGGGAGGAGGGCGCCAGCGAGTACTCGACCACGAACAACCAGGTGGCCGAGGTCGACGAGGCGGACTTCATCAAGAACGACGGCGCCTTCATCTACATGGTCGCCAACGGCAAGCTGCGCATCGTGGACGCGTGGCCGCCCGAGCAGGCGCACACCATCGCCGCCGTGCCGATCGCCGGCACGCCGACGGGGCTCTTCGTCTTCGCCGACCGCGCCGTGGTCTACGCGAACCTCGGCTACGGCGCGGCCACGCCCTGCACCTACGGCTACTTCTGCTCGTTCGACGGCACGCCCGGGCCGTGGGCGATCTCGGTCTTCGACATCACCGACCGCGCGCAGCCGAAGCTCGTGCGCTACCAGGAGCTGGACGCGTCGCTGGTCAGCTCGCGCCGCATCGGCTCGATCGTGCACACGGTGCTGCTGTTCGGCGACCAGGCGCTCGACCAGCCCTTCTACGACGACTGGCCCGCCGGCCTGCCGCGGGGCGTCCCGTACTGCGGCGACCCCGGGCTCACCGCCTACAGCGTCGACGAGATCCGCCAGAAGTTCGAGGACCTGCGCGTCGTCAACACCGACGCCATCCAGCGGTTCAAGGGCCGCTTCGGCACCCCCGGCCTGCTCGACCGCCGCCTCGTGGGCGACACGTGGGTCGAGGACCGGCAGCTCCTGGCCGACTGCCGCGGCTTCTATGTCTCGGCGGCGGGGCAGGGCACGCGCCTGCTGTCGCTCCTCTCCTTCGATCTCGGGGCCGCGGCGCCGGTCGGCCTCACCTCCGTCGTCGGCCAGCCGGGCGCGGTCTACGCCAACACCGACGCGCTCTACGTCGCGCAGTCGGACCTCGACATGGTCGCCTGGTACTACGGCGCGACGCCCGACGAGCACACCGCCATCCACAAGTTCCGCCTCACGCCCCAGAGCGTCCAGACGACCTACGCCGGCAGCGGCGAGGTGAACGGCCACGTGCTCAGCCAGTTCTCGCTCGACGAGCGCGACGGCCTGCTGCGGGTGGCGACGAGCGTCGGCTGGGTGCCCGACCCCGCGGTCCACAGCGAGGTCACGGTCCTCGCCGAGGAGAGCGGCGCGCTGTCGGTGATCGGCCGCCTCGACGGCATCGCCAAGGGAGAGGACATCCGCTCGGTGCTCTTCGACGGCGCCGTCGCCTACCTCGTCACGTTCAAGAAGACCGACCCGCTCTTCGTCGTCGACCTGAGCAACCCGCGCGCGCCGACGGTCAAGAGCGAGCTCAAGGTGCCCGGCTTCTCGACCTACATGCAGATGCTCGACGACACCCACATCCTCACCATCGGCTTCGACGCGCAGGACGAGGGCAGCTTCGCCTGGTTCCAGGGCATCCAGCTCCAGATCTTCGACGTGAGCGACCCCTACCAGCCGCGCCTGACGCACAAGGAGCTCATCGGCACGCGCGGCACCACGTCGGAGGCGGCGACCAACCACCTCGCGTTCAACTACTTCCCGCCCCGCGAGGCGCTCGCGCTGCCCATGGCCATCTGCGAGGACTCGGCCGGCGGCGGCAGCTACGGCACCCGCATGACCTTCGACGGCCTGCTCGTGTACCGCGTCACGGTCGCCGACGGCTTCACGCGCCTGGGCGGGCTGCCGATGCACGACCCGACCGTGGCCGACGCGAACGGGTGGGGCTGCGGCAACTGGTGGACGGACCCCAACTCGGGCGTCAAGCGCAGCATCTTCATGGACGACTACGTGTGGGCGGTGGCGATGGACGTGCTGCGCGTCGGCACCCTCGCCGACCTCGCCCACCCCGTCGCGAGCGTCAGCCTGCTGCCCTGACCCCCGGCCGCGCCGCCGCGAGCCACAGGCACGCCGCGTAGCAGGCCGCCCCCACCCCGAGGCAGAACCCGTAGCCGCGCCAGATCGCCAGCACCATCGCCCCCACCGACGCCAGCACCGAGGCGACGCCGTTGACCGACCACAGCCAGGGCACGAGCGCCTCGCCGCCTTCGTCGAGGACGCGGCGCAGGCCGAGGGGGAGCTGCAGGCCCATGAGCAGCCCCTGCGGCGCGAGCACCGCGACCGCGAGGGCGATGCGCGCCGGCCGCGCCAGCTCCTGCCACTGCGCGAAGAGGCGCGGCCCGAGCACCGCCTGCGCGACCACGACGGCGACGAGCGCGCCGAGCGCGGCCAGGTGCGCGCCGCGGCGCCACGGGGCGGCCGCGACGCGGCCGGCGAGGGCGCTGCCGAGGCCGCCGGCGCAGAGCAGCGTGCACAGCACGACGGCCGTCGCGTACAGCGGGTGGCCGAGGAAGAGGATGGTGCGCTGCACGAGCGCGACCTCGACGAGCATGAAGCCGAGGCCGAGGGCGAGGAAGTAGACGAGCGCGCGGCGGCGCGCCGGCCCGGGGAGCGGGAGCGGGCCCTGCCGCCGCTGCCACAGCCACAGCGGGACCAGCACCAGGCCCACGCCGAGGAGGCTGACGAGGACGAGGAGCAGCGTGAGCACCGCGGTGGACTCGATGTTCTGCGGCAGGGCGCCGGTCGCGGCCGGGGCCAGCCAGCCGAGCGGCCGGCGCTGCACCTGGAAGAAGAACGGCCGGTCGTCGCCGGGCGGGCTGAGGTCGAAGGGCGAGAGGTCGAGCGTGCGGCGCCAGTCGGGGCTGGCGACGAGCAGGCGGACCGGGTTGCCGCCGTCGCCGGCGCCGGACGGCGCGGGGTCGTCGGGCGCCCAGAGGAGGGGGAAGCCGCCCAGCGTGGTCGCGGCGCGCAGGCGCGCGATCTCGCCCTCCGGGAAGGGCGTGCGGCGCACGAGCACCGTCGCCGTCCAGTCGGGGGCGTGGGCCACGGCGAGGTGGCGGCGCGGCTCGGCGACGCCGAGGTCCTCGAGCGCCTGCAGCGCCAGGGCGACGGTGCGCACGGTCTCGTGGCCGAGCAGCCCCTTGTACCAGCGCGAGATCGTCAGCACGCCGTCGTCGGTGAGGCGCTCGAGGTAGAGCCGGAAGGCCTCGCGGGTGTAGAGCGAGCTCTCGGCGAGGGCGTAGGCGCCGGCGACGCTCGCGGCCCACGAGTCGGTGAGCGAGAGCTGCAGGACGTCGTAGCGCGCCCGCGAGCGGCTGAGGAAGCTGCGCCCCTCGTCGATGACCGGCGTGACGCCGGGCAGCGCATACGGCCGGCCGGAGAAGGCGCCGAGCTCGCCCTGGACGAGGTCGACCATCGCGGGGTTGAGCTCGACGGCGGTGACGCGGGCGGCGCCGAAGGCGTGGGCCGAGAGGAGGTCGCGCCCGCCGCCGGCCCCGATGACGCAGACGCTGCCGGCCGGGCGGCCGCGGACGTGGTACGCGAGGTTCGTGAGGTCGGCGTGCAGGTGCGGGTACTCGCGCAGCGTGACCGGGCCGCGCACCCGCGCCACCGGCGTGCCGGCGCTGGCGTCCTGCTCGATCCAGAGCTGCTCGGCGGCGGACGCCGCGAAGCGCGGGCTCAGGCCCCAGCCGAACGGGTGCGTCGGGTCGGGCAGCCAGAAGACGTCGCGGTAGACGGTGAGGCGCGCGAGCGCGTTCCAGCGCTCGGCGATGACGCCGCGCTCGTCGTACGTCTTGGCGTGGCGCACGCGGTAGGGCGAGCGGGGCGCGCCGGCGGTCGCGGCGGCGAGCGCGACCCCGGCGAGGGCCACCCCGGCGAGCAGGGCGCCGCGGCGGCGCGGCCGCGGCGCGACGGCGGCGGCGACCAGCGCGGCCGCGGCCGGCAGGACGGCGCACAGCGCGAGGAGCACCGGCGCCGGCACCCGCTCGAGGAGCGGCACGGCGAGGGCGCAGCCGAGGCCGGCGCCGAGGAGGTCCGCGAAGTACAGCGTGGCGACTCGTCGCGGCCACGCGGCGAGGAGGAGCGCGACGACCGCGCCGCCGAGCGTGTACGGCACGAGGAAGAGGAGCAGCGCGAGCACGAGGCGCAGGACCCCGACCCAGGTGAAGGTCACCTTGAGGTCGAGGCCGAGGTAGACCGCGGGCACGACGAGGAGCGCGAGCGCGAAGAGCGCGCACAGCTCGGGCACGACGGCCGGGGCGCGCGCGGCGAGCGGCCGGCCGCGCAGGAACACCGCCGTCGCCGCCACGCTCATCCCCAGCAGGGCGAGGGACATGGTGAGGAAGGCGAAGTGGTACCACATCGTCACCGACAGCACGCGGGTGAGCCCCAGCTCGAAGAGCAGCACCGCGAGGCTCACGAGGAGCATGACCGCGTGCATGGCGATGGCGGCGCGGCGGGGCATGGTCGTGAGACCATGCCCCGGAGCGCGCCGGGGCGCAATCTCCACGCGGTGAAGGGACCCTCGTGTGACAAAGTGTTAACTCGCGCCCCGGGGGCCGGGAATTCGTTATCTTGTCTGCTGGAGGCCCCGCATGGCGCAGGCGCACATGACCCAGGACGAAGGTCTCATCCGGGTGCTGCTCGTCGAGGACGACCAGCGGCTGGCCAGCCTCACCGCCCGCTACCTCGAGGGGCACGGCCTGGTCGTGACCCAGTCCTTCGACGGCAACCAGGCCCTGGCCGAGGCGCTGCGCACGCCCTACGACGTCGTGCTCCTCGACCTCATGCTCCCGGGCAAGGGCGGCATCGAGGTGTGCCGCGAGCTGCGCGCGCGCAAGGACGTGCCGGTCATCATGGTGACGGCCCGCGGCGAGGAGGCGGACCGCGTGCTCGGTCTCGAGCTCGGCGCCGACGACTACATCGCCAAGCCCTTCTCGTCGCGCGAGCTGCTCGCCCGCATCCGGGCGGTCGTCCGCCGCGCCCGCGGGCAGGCGGGGCCGGCCTCGCGCCCGGTGCAGGTGGGCGGCCTCGTCATCGACCCCGGGGCCCTGCGGGCCTCGCTCGACGGCCGCGTGCTGCCGCTCACCGCCTACGAGTTCACGCTGCTCCGGGTGCTCGCCGAGCGCGCCGGGCGCGTGCTCTCGCGCGAGCAGCTCCTCGATCTCGCGAAGGGCAACGCCGAGGAGGCGTTCGACCGCTCCATCGACGTCCACATCTCGCGCCTGCGGCAGAAGCTCGGCGACGACTCGCGCAGCCCGCGCCTGCTCAAGACCGTCCGCGGCACGGGCTACATGCTCGCGACGGAGGACGACGCGTGAGCTCGACCCCGCCGCAGCGGGTGCCGGCCCGCTCGCGCCTGATCGTCCGGATCTATGTGGGCGCGCTGTGCGGCATCCTGCTCATCGCGGCGGTGTTCTGGGCCGTGCACCACTACGTGCTCGAGCCACCCTGGGTGCTGAGCCTGCAGCGGCAGGCCGTGTACGTGACCGACACGCTCGTCGTCGTGAGCGAGAAGCCCGCGACGCTAGCGCGCGTCACCCGCCGCATCCAGCAGGAGCTGCAGGCGACGGTGACGGTGTACCGCGCCGACGGCAGTCTGCTCGCCTCGACGGTGGACCCGCCGCTCGCGCCGCTCGGGCGGGAGGAACTCGCGCGGCTCGCCGCAGAGGAGGCGTTCTCGCTCGGGTCCCGCGGGCGGACGATCGCGGCCGGGGTGCGCCGGGACGGCCGGCTCGTCGCCTACGGCGTCTTCATCCCGCACCGGGCGTCGGCGCCCCTGCGGGACGCGGCCGTCGACCTCGCGATCATCCTGCTCGGGGTGGCGATCCTGTCGGTGCTTGCGGCGCGGGCGCTCACGCGGCCGCTGGGCCGGCTCGCCGCCGCGGTCCAGGCCCTGGGCGCGGGCCACCTCGACGCGCGCGTCGGGCTCGACCGGCGCGACGAGTTCGGCCAGGTCGGCCACGCCTTCGACCGGATGGCCGACCGGATCGCGCAGCTCCTGCGCTCGCAGAAGGAGCTGCTCGCGAACGTGTCCCACGAGCTGCGCACGCCGCTCTCGCGGATCAAGGTCGCCCTCGACCTCGCCGCCGAGGGTGACGCGGCGCTCGCGCGCGAGTCGCTGGGCGAGATCGCCGAGGACCTCGCCGAGCTCGAGCGGCTGGTCGACGACATCCTCACCGCCGCCCGCTTCGACCTCGCCGCGAGCAAGGCGGGCGGCGGCGCGCCGCCGCTGCGCCGGGAGCCCGTCGACGCCCGCGCGCTGGTCGGGAAGGCGGCGGGGCGCGTCCCCGGCGCGCACCCGGGCCGCGCGCTGGAGCTGGCCATCGACGGCGCGCTGCCGGCGCTCGAGGCCGATCCCGCCTTGCTGCGCCGCGTGATCGTCAACCTCCTCGACAACGCCCACAAGTACTCGGACCCGGGGACGGCGATCACCCTGCGCGCCCACGGCGTGGATGGCCGCTTCGTCGTCGAGGTGATCGACCACGGCATCGGCATCCACCCCGACGACCTGCCGCGCGTCTTCGAGCCCTTCTTCCGCGCCGACCGCAGCCGCACCCGCGCGACGGGCGGGGTGGGGCTGGGCCTGGCCCTCGCGCGCGGGATCGTCGAGTCCCACGGCGGCACCATCGACATCGACAGCCGCCTCGGCGAGGGCACGACGGTGCGGGTGACGGTGCCGGTGGCGGAGGTGGGCGTGGCGTCCGCGGCCGCCGAGGCGTAGCCCGCTCCTCCCGCCGTTGCCGCCGGCGCCCGCGGCGCTACCATGGTCTGGTGCTGCCCGCCGATCTCACGCCCGCGCAGGTCGCGCAGCGGCTCGAGCCGTACCGGCCGAAGACCGTCGCCGCCGGCCGCCGCACCCGGCGGGCCGCGGTGGCCGCGATCCTGCGCTTCGACGGCGCCGGTCCGGGCGCCGGTCCGGAGGTGCTGCTGATCGAGCGGGCGGTCAACGCGGCGGATCGCTGGTCGGGGCACGTCTCCTTTCCGGGCGGCCACTGGGAGGAGCGGGACCCGGACCTGCTCGCCACCTCGATCCGCGAGACGCGCGAGGAGGTCGGCGTCGACCTCGGCCGGGCGGGGCGGCTGCTCGGGCTGCTGCCGCCCCTCAAGGCGGTCGCGCGCCAGCGCATCCTGCCGATGACGATCACGCCGTTCGTGTTCCACCTGGCCGAGGCGCACCCGGTGGTCCTCGGCGCCGAGGCCGCGGGCTGGTTCTGGCTGCCCCTCGCCGCGGCGGCGAGCGGCGTGCTCGACGGCCGCCACGAGTACCGCCTCGGCCCCGTGCCGCTGCAGTTCCCCTGCTGGCGCCACGACGGCCACGTGGTCTGGGGGCTCACGCTCCAGATGCTGCGCAGCCTGCTCGCGACGGTCGCGCGGTGAACCCGCGGCCACGCCGGCGGGCTCTCATCAGGATGGAGGTTTCCGGATGGTCAAGCTCAAGGTGAAGGGGATGACCTGCGGCCACTGCGAGCAGGCGGTGTCGAAGGCGCTGGGCGCCGTGCCGGGCGTCACGCGCGTCGTGCACGTCAGCCGCGAGCGCGAGGAGGCGGTGGTCGAGGGCCAGGCCGACCTGCGCGCGCTCGTGGCCGCGGTGCGGGAAGAGGGCTACACGGCCGAGGTCGTGCCGACGGCGTAGGGACGGCTTACGGCGAGGCGGCCGCCACGGCGTCGATCCGGGCGGCGACGGCCTCCAGCATCGCCTCCTCCGCCTCCTCGGCGTCCATGATGGCGATGGAGAGGGCGTTCACGGCGTAGTCCTCGGCCCGGTCGGCTCGCGACTGCAGCTTGCGGAGCTCGCGCTTCTGTCGCCAGGACGCGATCGCCTCCTGGGTGTGGCTGACCTTCTCGCGCTCCCAGCTCTCCAGGTCCGCGCGCATCTGCCGCGCTTGCTCCTTCTTCGCTGCCACTGCCTTGTGAATCTCCTCGCTCTTCTGCCGCAGAGCTTCCCGGTCCTCCTCGTGTACGTTGGCGATGTCCTTCTTCAGCCCCTCGAGCTTCGTCCGCGCCTCCTCGACGTGCTGCTGCAGCTTCTTCCTGAGCTCGTCCGTGGTCTTGGCCTTGCTTTCGGTGCCCATGGTCTTCCTCCTTGTCCCCACGGGTATGGTCGCCCACGGCGAACGGCAAGTGTCTCGCCGGAGCGGCGGAGGAGCCACGCCACCCGCGCAGATGGGTGGTGACAATCCCTGGCGCACCGCGACCGGGCTACCGTGCGGAGCGGCGCGGAGTTACTATGAACGTCATGGTCGAGGTGCCGCGAACGCCGAGCGACGACGACCAGCGCGTCGTCATTCATGGGGTGAGCTGGAGTCAGTACGAGGCCATCCGCGAGCGGACGGACCACATCCCCGGGCTGCGCCTGACCTACCTCGAGGGAGCGCTGGAGATCATGAGCCCATCGTCCCGCCACGAGCTCCTGAAGAAGCTCATCGCGCGGCTCCTCGAGGTCTACGCGCTCGAGCGCGACATTGACCTCGTGGGCGCCGGCTCGACGACCTTCCGGAGCCCGGAGGTCGAGCGCGCGCTCGAGCCGGACGAGTGCTACTGCCTGGGCACCTATCGGGAGCCGCCGGACCTCGCGATCGAGGTCGTGCTGACGACCGGGGGCCTCGACAAGCTTGCCGTCTATCGCGGGCTCGGCGTGCTCGAGGTCTGGCAGTGGCGCGCCGACCGGTTCCAGGTCTGGCGTCTTGGAGCCGAAGGGTATGCGGAGGTCGGCCGCAGCCAGGTGCTGCCCGCGCTCGATCTCGAGGACCTGGCGATCTTCGTGCGGATGCCGGAGCAGCCGGCGGCGGTCCGGGCGTTTCGCGACCGGCTGCGGGCGCGCCGGTAGGTCGCCGCGTCCGCCCTGCCAGTCCCGCGACGCCGCGCGCTGAGCGCGTCCGCGCACGAGCGGCCCCCGCGCGCCCGCCCCACAAATCCGGAACGGACGCTGCCCCGCCCTCATCTCAGTCCGCGAGGAGCATCGCATCGGCTCCGCCTTCGAGGGGACAGGGAGGGCTACATGGACGACATCAACTATGCGGTGCTGATGCCGCCGCCGCGCGCCGTGCGCCCGCGGGGCGTGGTCTTTGTGCTCGGCGCGTTCGGGGCCGTCGCCGCGACCGCCCTCGTGCTC
>DASXVK010000424.1:0-6156 GCA_036504295.1 Polyangia bacterium | reverse complement strand
GCCGGCGGGGCCCCGGCCGGCCCGGCGGCTCGCCCTCTTCGGCGGCGTGGTCGTCCTCGGCGTCCTGGTGGGGTTGCTCCTGGAGGAGATCTACCGCGGTGGCCTCACCGCCGCCCCGCCGGCGGCGCGGCCTGCACCCGTCGCCGCCGCGCCCGCGGCCGCGGCCCGCTCGTCCGCCTTCCCGCGGGCCGCCGCGCGGCCGCCCACGCCGGCCCCGGAGCCCCCGGCCGCGGCCCCGCCGGCGCCGGCGGCGGTCCCGGCGGCGCCGGTGGGACCGACGCCGCCCCACCAGATCCCCGCCTGGGCCGTACGGCCGGGCCCGGCCCCGGTGCCCGTCGTCGCCGAGCCGCCCGAGCTGCCCGACCCGACCCTCCCGCGGCCCGTGCACAACCCGGGCGGCGTCAACGGCGATCGTCCGCCACGCCCGGTGCCGGGGGCGGAGTGATCCGGCGGCTCGCCCTGCGCCCGGGACCACGGCAGGACCGGTCCGTGTTGCTCGACGTGACGCCGGCGGTCATGCTCGGGTGCAGGCTGCGCGACCCGCGTTCCATCATCGCGAAATGATCAACCCCTACGAGATCCAGGCGCGAGGCGTTCCGTGACCGCCGCGGTCCGCGGCTGGCTCATGCGCGGCGCGGTGGCTGCGCTCGGGGTGGTGGCGCTCGTGCGAATCGCGCAGGCGATCGAGGGCAGGATCCCGATCCTGCGCGCCGCCGGCGAGCTCGGCATCGCGGTCGGGGTGCTCGGGGTGGGGCTGCTCACGGGGACCCTGCTGCGCTACGGTGGGACCGCAGCGCGCGCGCTGCTCGCGCTCGCCGTGATCCTCTGGAGTGCGGCCGTGCTGGTGCCGCTCGCGCGGGTTGCGTACCCGGCGCCGGCCCTGTTCGCCGGCCGGCTCGGCGGCGCGACCCGCGAGGTGACCTCGGCCCCGGCGCCGCGCGGGGGCCGGTATCTGGTCGAGGTGTCGGCGCCGCGTGGCCGGCCGCTCGAGTCGCACCCCGAGGGACGCTACCTTCTGCACGCGGGTGCCGGAGGCAGCTCGCGGGCCCTGACGGGGGCGTCCGGCGCGACCCCCGAGAGCGCCGAGCTCGTGCTCCGTCGCGGTCAGCCGGCCCAGCTCTTCCTCGAGCGCAGCGACGAGCCCACGCTGCAGGTGCGGCTTCGGCCGGTGCCGCTGCCCTGGTCGTACGTGCGTCTCGGCGGCCTCCTGGCCGTGCTGCTCGCCATAGCCGCCGACTGGGCCGGCCTGGCCAAGCGGCGGCGGCTGCGCGGCCTGCTCGCGGCCGCGGTCGCGGCCTCGGCGATCTACGTGGCGCTGCTCGACCCGGAGGCGGGCCCCTCGGGCCGGCACGCGCTCGGGGCGGCCGGCGTCGCGATCGTCGGCGGAGGTCTGCTGGGCGCGGTCGTGGGGCCGCTCGGCGGCTGGGTCGCGTCCCGGGGCCGGCGGCGCGCGGTCCGCTGAGCCCGCTACTCGACGTTGCAGGCGCACCTGCCGCCCGAGCAGACACAGGCGAGCATCACCGCGCACGTGTTCGCCGGACAGCAGGGCTCGTGCCATTGCCCGCAGGTGCCGCGACAGACGCCGGCGATGCAGTCGAGGTACTCGGAGCAGCCGCTGGTGCCGTCGCAGCAGGGCAGGCCCTCGTCGGCGCACAGCGGGGCATCGGGCGCCGCGTCGCCGGTGGTCACGCCCGTATCGGTCGTCGCATCCGCGCCGGCGTCCGCGCCCGTCGCCGGCACGCACCGGCGCGCGAACTCGCCGGCCCAGGCGGCGTAGCGGCGCGCGGTCCCGGCGCAGGCGGGGTCGGGGAAGCTGCAGAACCTCGTCTCTTCACAGGTCCCCGCGCGGAGGCCGTCGCGGCAATCGTCGCTGCTGAGACAGCGGAACGCGACGCCCGGGTCGACGCACGCGAGCAGGCCGGCGGCGCCGAGCGCGGCGAGGAGCGGCACGGAGCGCGCGACGGTCGCCGGCATCAGAGCCACCCCGCTGCCACGAGCAGCGCGCCGCCGGCCGTGGGGCGCACGAGCAGGGTCCGCCGCCAGGTCGGGGCGGGCGGGCGCAGGAGGTAGCGGACGGCGCCCGCCGCGGCGAGGCCGGCGCCGACGATCATGCAGGCGACCCCCGCCTGCTGTCGGGCGAGGGCGCCGCTCGCGTGGTCGACGTAGCCGTCGTAGCGGGTCGCGGCGAGCGCGGTCTGGGCCGCATCGCGCCCGAGGAGCCACAGCGTGGTGCCGACGGCGAACGTCGCGAGGCCGCCGCCCGCGAGGGCGTTGCCGAGCGGGTCGCGGTACCAGGGGGCGCGCGGGCCGGGGCCCTCGGGCTGGCCGTCGGGGAAGGGATCCAGCAGCTCGACGACCGGCGTCGCCGCGGCGCGGCGCGGCGACGCCGGGCCGCGGCGCGGCGCCCCGCCCGCCGGCGCCGAGGTCGGTTGCGAGGCGCCCGCGGGCCGCGCCACGCAGCGCGCGAGGTGCTCCTCCGCGGCCCGCGCCTGGCGGGGCGGCGGCCGCGTCGCGAGGAAGGCCCGGTACGAGATCACGGCCTGCGCGCAGAGGCCGCCGAGCCGCTCGGCCTGAGCCTGAGCGTAGAGCAGCTTGGGCTGGGGGGCGAGCGCGTGGGCCGCGCGGAACGAGGCGGCGGCCTGCGCGTACTGCCTGGCCTCGTAGTGGCGCAGCGCCGCCTCGACGAGCTCCCGCGCGCGGGCGCGCGCCGCCCCGGGCGCGGGCTGCGCGCGTGCCACGCCGCACGCGGTGAGCAGGAGAAGCGCCGCGAGCAGTCGAGGCAGCACGTCAGTCCTCGCCGGGCGGGAAGGGTGAATCGGGGTGCTCGTGGCGCCGGGGCGCCGCGAGCACGGGCTGCGAGGCCGGCGCCGGCGGCAGCGCGGGACGGACGGCGTGCCCGGCGCGGAGGCTCGGGTGCGGCGGTCGGCTCCGGAGGACGGCGCCCGCGGGGCGCACCGGCGTCGCGCGCGCGCTGGGCAAGCTCACGGCCGGCGCCACGGCCGTGGTCCTGGCCGCGGGCAGCGCCGCGGCGACCGCGTCTCTGCGCCCGGCGCTGGGGGCCGATCGCTGCCACCCGATCGCGCCGGCGATGAGGCCGCACGCGCCCGCCGCCGCCGCGAGCCATGGCCACCGCGGCCGCCGTGGCACAAGGTCGCTGGTGGTCACCGCGCGGCCCGGCTCCGTGTCGGTCGGGATCGTGGCGCTCGGCGCGGCCCGGACCGGCTCCACCGCCTGGGCTCCTTCGGGCTCGTCGACCAGTGTGTCCACGGGCGGCGGCGACCCTTGGTGCGCGGCGAGCAGCTCGGCCATGAACCGTGCCAGCGCCACCGGCGAGACCGCCAGCTTGTGCTCGCGCGCCCAGGCCTCGAGCTCGACCTGCATCTCCTGCGCGGTCGGGTAGCGCTCGCCCGGGTCGTGGCGCAGACCCCGCATGACGATGTGCTCGAGATCATGGAGGTAGTCGGGGACGAGGCTCGACGGCGCCGGGGCGTCTCCGTGGGCGATGGCGTTGAGGACGTCGAGCTCGCTGCGCCCGCGGAACAGGCGGCGTCCGGTCGTGAGCTCCCACAGCAGGATGGCCGCGGAGAAGACGTCGCTGCGCCGGTCGAGCGGCTCGCCGCGGGCCTGCTCCGGTGACATGTACGGGGCCTTGCCCTTGAGGGTGCCGTGCCGGGTCGCGGCCGCGCGGCGCGCCGCCTTGGCGATGCCGAAGTCGACCAGCTTGACCTCGCCCTCCCGGGTCACGAACACGTTCTGCGGCGAGACGTCGCGGTGGACGATGTTGAGCGGCTGGCCGGCCGCGTCGCGCTGCTCGTGCGCATAGTGCAGGCCCGCCAGCACGCCGAGGACGAGGTGCACCGCGTGCTCGAGGGGCAGCGCCCGCCCGGCGTCGCTCAGCGCGCTCCTGAGCTGGGCGACGTCGGCGCCGTCGAGGTACTCCATGGCGAGGAAGTACTCGTCGCCCTCCGCCCCGATGTCGAACACCTGGGCGATGTTCGAGTGGCGCAGGGTGGCCGCGAGGCGCGCCTCATCGAGGAACATCTGCACGATCGCGCGGTTCTGCGCGAGCTGCGGCAGGATGCGCTTGACGACGACCAGCTTCTCGAAACCCTCGATGCCACGGGCGCGCGCGAGGTAAATCTCCGCCATCCCGCCCGTCGCGATCAGGCGGACGACCTCGTAGCGGCCAAGCTTCACCGGCCCGACCGCCGCCGAGGCCCCCGGCGCGGTCTGCTGCTGCTGAATCACGGGTCGAGTATACCACGCTGCCGGCCCTCGTCGTCGGTCGCGGCGCCCCTCCTCACCGCCCGTGCGCCCGTGCTACGCTGCGGTCCAGCCGCGCCGGCCGGGTGCGGCGCCGTCCGGAGCGGGAGGTGAGGTCTTGACCAAGCGTGACAGGCCCGAGTCCCGGGAGCGCCGCTCGCCGACCGCCACGCTCGGCAACTACGCCGACGACTTCATCGCCGGCCTCGACCTGCCGCAGCTGCCCGAGGCGATCCCGCAGCGGCTCGACGAGGCGGTCCACGCGCGCGTGAACGCGCTGCTGTTCCAGCTCCGCGAGGCGAAGAAGGAGCAGTGGATCAAGGTGCTCGAGGTGCGGCTCGTGCGCGACGCGCACCGCGCCGTCCTCACGGCCTACGAGCTCGGGCTGGGCGACGCCGAGGTGCTCTACGCCACGTTCCGGCGCCTCGTCGAGGACCTGGGCTACGAGTCCACCGACGTCGGCTTCACCAAGCGCCCCTCGCCCGAGCCCTAGCAGGCTGCGGGGAAATGCAACACGGAGGCACGGTGACACGGAGAAGGTCTTGAGTATCCAGAATCATCCTCCGCGCCCCCGCGTCTCCGTGTTGCATTTCCCCGCACGCTAGGCGCCGAGTTGACCCCCGGCCCCCGTCCGCGCACAATCGTGCCGATGCCGGAGTCGCCGTCGCCGGAGCGCACGCCCGCGAGCGGAGCGGACCCACGCGCCGACGACGGGGTGCCGCGCCGGGGGCTCCTGCGCGTCGCGGGCGCCGCCGTCGTGGCCGCCGCGGCGGCGGGGCTGGGCGTCACGGCGCGGCTGCTCATCCCGACCGCGCGCGCGGCGCCGGCGATCCGCGCGGGCCGCCCGGACCAGTTCCCGCCGCACAGCCTGCGCCTGCTCGGCAAGGAGCCCATCTTCATCCTGCGCGAGGAGTCCGGGTTCGCGGCGCTGTCCGCGCGCTGCCCGCACCTCGGCTGCCTCGTGCAGCGCCGCGGCACCGGCTACACCTGCCCGTGCCACGGCTCGGAGTTCGACGAGCGCGGCGCCGTCCTGCGCGGCGCCGCCCGTCGCGGCCTGCGCTGGCTGCGCGTGGACGTCACGGCGGACGCGGTGCTCGTCGAGCCCGATCAGGAGGTCCCGGCGGGGACCTTCGTCGATGCCCCGCATGTCTGACGCCCGCTCCCCCCGCGCCGGCCTGCGCGGCCTGCTGGGCTCGCTGCGCCGCCCGAGCTTCGTCGCGCACCTGCACCCGCCGGCGGTGCGGCCGCGCACCCTCCAGGCCCGCGCCACCTACGGGCTCGGCGTCGCCGCGGTCGGCCTCGGCGCGCTCCTCGCGGTCACCGGCGTCCTGCTGATGTTCTACTACGTGCCCACCGCCGGGGCCGCGCACGCCAGCCTGCAGGACCTCGCGGCCGTCGTGCCCTTCGGCGGCTTCGTCCGCAGCCTCCACCGCGTCGCGGCCCACGCCATGGTGGTGGTGGTGGCGCTGCACCTCGCGCGGGTCGTCCTCGCGGGCGCCGATCGGCCGCCGCGCACGGGCAACGCCTGGATCGGCCTCGCGCTCTTCGCGCTCACGCTCGGCCTGAGCTTCACCGGCTACCTGCTGCCGTGGGATCAGCGCGCGTACTGGGCCTGCACCGTCGGCGCCGATCTCGTGGCGGCCACGCCGGGCATCGGCCCCGCGGCGCGCCGCTTCCTCCTCGGCGGCGACACCGTCGGCGGCGCGGCGCTGCTGCGCTTCTACGCGCTGCACGTGGCCGCGCTGCCCGCCCTCGGCGCGCTGCTCACGGGTTACCACCTCTGGCGCGTCCGCAAGGACGGCGGCCTCGCGATCACCTGGGGTGAGACCCCATGACCCGCAAGCCCCGCCGCCCCTGGCCGCCGGCGGCCGCTCCAGGAGCGGCGGCGGACGC
>DASXVK010000423.1:0-9558 GCA_036504295.1 Polyangia bacterium | reverse complement strand
ACGAGGGCGAGCTCGCGCGGCTCGTGCGCGAGGCCTGCGCCCGCGCGCCCGGGGTCGCCGCGGGCGTGCCCGAGCACCGCTTCACGCTGCAGGTCGCCGGCATGACGCCCTTCTGCCAGGCGCGGCACCTCGGCGCGACCTGCATGGCGTCGTGCACGCTGCGCTTCCGCGACATCGGCGTGGCCGAGCTGCAGCAGCGCGCCGAGGACGTGGCCCAGGCCATCCGCGACCGCCACGGCCGCGAGCTGGGCGACAGCCGCTGGAGCGACGGCAACGAGCTGCAGCGCACCTGGCGCTGGCGCGGCACGGCCGTGAGCCTGACGCTGAACACGCGGTGGCGCCCGGTGCCGCCCGGGTCGGAGGTCCCGACCGACATCCACCTCGACTTCGCCGTGCGCTGACCCAGGGAGACCCGCATGCGATCCGCCCTGCTCGCCCTCGTCTGTTTCGTCCTCGTCGCGCCCGCGGCCGCCGCCGCCCGGCCGCCGGGGTTCAACTTCGCCGACCTCGCCGAGGACCGGACCACCGCGCTCGCGGTCCGCACGGTCGACGGCGAGATCGTGCGGCTCGAGACCACGCGGCCCACCGCCGGCGAGCTGGTCATCGCGGGCCGGCGTACGGGGCTCGCGTGGCGCGGGACCCCGATCGCGGCGTACCGGCTCGGCCACGGCGGGCTCCTCATCCACGACTGGTACGACGGCACCTATCGCCTGTGGCGCTGGGACGGCCACCGCCTCGTCGCGCTCGGCCAGGGCACGTTGCTGCAGGCCGTGGGTCTCGGGCGGGTCATCCTCCAGGATCCCCGCATCGGCGGCGTGACGCGCACGGCGCTGCTGGACGTCGACCCCGCGACCGGCCGCCTGCGCGCCCTGTGGCGGGCGCGCACGGCGCCGTGCTGGGTGCACGCCGTGGCGCCGACCGCGACCGGGCTGCGCGCCGTCGTCGAGCGCGCCGGGAGCTTCAGCGTCGTCACGCTCGCGCCCGGCCGGCCGCCGGCCGAGATCGCGGCGGCCGAGATCGCGGCGGACCTGGGCGCCTTCCGCCCCGCGCCCGGCATCGACCGCGCCCGCGGCGACCGGCTCCTCGTCGTCGCGCCCGCCCCGGCTGGCCTGCGCGAGGGCCAGCCCTACGAGGTCCCCGCGGGCATCCTCGACCTCGCGACCGGCCGCGTCCGCCGGCTCGGGGCCGCGCGCGGCGGCTGGACCGAGGGCACCGCGATCGGGCACCCCACCGTGTGCCTGAGCTGGGTCCGCGCCGCCGCGGTGCCCGCCGCCGCGCCGTGCAACCTCGTGATCGAGGAGACCGAGCGGCTGCTGCCGTGAGCGCGGCGCTGGGGGCGCCGCTCAGTGCCAGACGAGGGGGAAGCGTTCGGGATGCGCGAGCGCCTCGAGCTCGACGTCGGCGTCGAGGTCGGGCCAGTGGAGCTGCGTCGGGCCGAGCTGTTGTACGGCGAAGATCTGCGTCACGCTCGCGGCGCGGAACACGGGGTAGTCGGCGAACGGGACGAAGTACTCGGCATCGCCCACGATGATCCAGAACCCGTGCGGGCCGATCGCCGTGACCTCACTGGCCGACATGGGGAGATTATTGCATCGCGGCAGGCGGCTTCAACGAGGAGCGCCGTGATATCGTCCCTGCATGTGGGGTGATCGCCGCTTCGCGCTCCCGGGCGCCGCTCTCCTCCTCCTCCTCTGCGCCGCCTGCGGCCCGACGACCGCCGGGACGCCGCCCGCCGGCGACGGCGGCGTGCCGGACCGGCCGGTGAGCGCCGATGGCCCGACCGCCGGCGACGCGCCCGCCGGCTTCGACGCGCCCGATGTCGTGCCCGAGGGCAGCCTCCTCGTCGTCCAGCCCGCCGACGCCACCATCAGCGTGGCCGCGGGCGCCGGCGCCAACCTCGACTACCGCGTGACCCTGCGCAGCCCCGGCACCTACGACATCGACGTCACCGGCGAGGCCACCTTCGCGCTGGACGATCTCACGCTCGGCGCCTTCACCGGCAACCGCTTCTCCGGCGCCATCGGCGCGGTTGGCGCCACCACCGTGCGCGCGACCGCCCACGGCCTCACCGGCGCGACCGGGCTCACGCTCCGGGTGCAGTCGGTCGTCGTCGGCCCCGGCGCCCCCGCGGACGCCGCCGGCAGGTTCGGCGGCGCCGTCGACGCCGGCCGCAGCCCCGCCCTCGTCTACCCGCCCGCCGGCGTCCTGGTGCCGCCGAACCTCAACGAGTTCCAGTTCCACTTCACCCCCGGCGCCGGCAACACGCTCTTCTGGCTCGCCTTCCGCGAGGGCCCGCTCGCCGTCGACGTCTACTTCGGCTGCACGCCCCTGGGCGGCGGCTGCCTCTTCGTCCCGGACGAGACCACGTGGACGATCCTGTCGCAGACCTTCAAGGGCCGCGACGCGGTCAGCATCACGCTCAAGGGCGTCGACGGCGCCAGCCCGGGCGCGGTCGGCGCCGCGCCCGCGCAGACGATCCTCTTCAGCGAGGAGGACATTCTCGGCGGCCTCTACTACTGGAACGCCGGGGCCGGCGCGGTGCGGCGCTACGACTTCGGCCGCCGCGGCCAGAGCGCCGAGAACTACCTCAACCGGGCCAAGGCAGGCGCCGCCACCTGCGTCGGCTGCCACGTCCTGTCGAACGACGGCCGCCGCATCGCCGCCGGCCTCGACATGCCGTCGCCCTCCCCGTACAAGGTCTTCGACGTCGCCACCCGCGACGTCGTCTATGCCCAGGGGTCGATGTTCGGCGGCGGCGCGAACTTCTTCACCTTCTCGCCCGACGCCACGCAGATCATGACCTCGAACGGGATCTCGCTGGTGTGGCGTGACGCCGCGACCGGCGCCGCGCTCAAGGACCCGGTCGTCCCGGTCGGCACGATGCCCGACTGGTCGCCCGACGGCACGAAGCTCGTCTTCACGAGGTCGACCACGCCCCCGCCCTGCATCGGCATCTGCGGCGCGCCCGGCGTCGACAAGGCGGGGCTCTCGCTGCTGT
The DNA here is from genome assembly GCA_036504295.1 of Polyangia bacterium. Taxonomy (GTDB): domain Bacteria; phylum Myxococcota_A; class Polyangia; order JACRCY01; family JACRCY01; genus DASXVK01. Next base: position 6,560 of record DASXVK010000423.1, on the reverse strand, counting down.
CGTTCGACGGCACCACCTGGAGCGCGCCGGCGCCGCTCGTCCCCTACGCCGGCCAGAACAACTACTACCCCGCCTTCTCCCCCGACGGGCAATGGATCATGTTCAACCGCTCCCCCGGCGACAAGAACTCCTACGACGCGCCCGACGCGGAGGTGTGGGTCGTCCGCGCGAGCGGCGGCACGCCGATCCGGCTCGCGCGCGCCTCGACGGGCGGCGACTCCTGGCCGAAGTGGGCCGGCAAGGTGCAGACCTACCGCGGCAAGCCGCTCCTGTGGCTGACGTTCTCGAGCCGCCGCGCCTTCGGGCTGGCGCTCGCCGCCGGCACCCGCGCCCAGCTCTGGATGGCCGCCTTCGACCCCGAGGCGGCGGCCGCGGGCGGCGACGGCAGCTACCCCGCCTTCTGGCTGCCGTTCCAGGAGCCGGGCAGCGGCAACCACATCGCCCAGTGGGTGACCGAGGTGGTGCGCAAGCCGTGCGGCGGCGACCCCGAGTGCGAGGGCGGCGAGTTCTGCGAGATGGGGCGCTGCGTGCCCGGCCTGGACTGACAGCCGTAGCGCCAGCGCGCCCCGTCTGGGGTACCATGGGCCCACCGGGCGGCCGCCACCCGGGTGGAGACCGCGATGCGCCGACCCCCACTCCGCCTCGTGCTCCTGCTCGTGCTCGTCCTCGTGCTCGCGCTCCTGCTCCTCCTGCCCGGCTGCGGCGCGAGCCGCGCCCTCCCCGCCTGCGACTGCGCCGACGTCACCGACCCGGTGTGCAGCCTCGACGGCGTCGACTTCGCGAGCGCCTGCCACGCGCGCTGCGCCGGGGTCCGCGTCTGGCACGCCGGCGCGTGCGGCGCGGACGGCCCCGTGGCCTGCAACTGTCCGCCGGCCGTGGATCCGGTCTGCGGCGCCGACCACCTGACGTACACCACCGCCTGCGAGGCGACGTGCGCGGGCGTCGCCATCGCTGACGTGGGCGTGTGCGCCCCGCCCGACGGCGGCGCGCACGTCGCCGACGGCGCCCTGCCCGTGACACCGTGACGAGGAGGTCCCGCATGCGCCCGTTCACGCTCGCGCTCTGCGCCCTGTGCGCCGCCGCGTGCGGCACCATCCCCGACGAGGAGACGCCCGACGCCGCCACGCCCGACGGCGCGCCGCTCGGCGGCCTCGTCGCCCTCACCGTCGAGCCGGCCGACGCCCGGCTCGAGATCATCAACACCACGCCGGCGCAGCAGCGCTACCTCGCGCGCGGCCACTTCGGCGACGGCACGGCCCGCGACGTCACCGCCCAGGTGGCCTTCTCGCTCGACGACGCGAGCCTGGGCGGGTTCGACGGCGCGAGCTTCACCTCCAAGCTCACCGCGGGCTCGACCACCGTCCGCGCGCGCAACGGCGCCGTCGAGGGCACGACCACGGTGACCCTCGTCCAGATCACCGCCGTCTTCACCGACGGCGTGCCGGCGAACGCGCCCGCGCTCCTCGGCGGCGCCGCCCCCGGCGGCCCCGCGCCGGCGATCGTCTATCCGCCCGACGGCGTGCTGATCCCGCCGAACCTCACGCTGCTCGACGTGCAGTTCCGGCCCGGCGCCGGGCAGGACCTCTTCGAGGTCCGCTTCCGCGGCGAGACGACGGAGCTGCGCATCTACGCCGGCTGCACCGCCGTCGGCGGCGGCTGCAGCGTCATCCCCGACCCCGACACCTGGCACCTCATCTCCGCCGTCAACGCCGGCCGCGCGCCGTTCACGCTCGAGGTGCGCGCGCTCGACACCGCGCACCCGCAGCAGTCCGGCCTGTCGGCGCCGGTCGCGGTCGGCATCGCGCAGCAGGAGGTGCTGGGCGGGATCTACTACTGGAACGCCAAGGTCGGCGAGATCGACCGCTACGACTTCGGCCTGCCGACGCCGCAAGGCGAGAAGTACTACACCGCCGGGGAGGCGCACGGCTCGTGCGTCGGCTGCCACGTGCTGTCGCCGAAGGGCACGCGCATCGCCGTCGGGCTCGACGCCCCCACGCAGGTGTCGGCCCTGCGGGTGCTCGACACCGGCACCAAGGCGCAGCTCTTCAGCCTCGGGCAGCCGCTCATCGGCGGCGGCTCGAACTTCCAGGCCTTCTCGCCCGACGACAGCGAGATCATCACCTCGAACGGCGGCACCCTCGTGCTGCGCGACGCGGCCACCGGCGTCCCCAAGGACCCGAACCCCCTCGCCTCCCTCGGGACGATGGCGGACTACGCGCCCGACGGCTCGATGATCGTCTACTCGCGGCCGGTCGCGAACCCCTGCATGGTCGGCAACATGTGCCTGCCGGGCATCAACAAGGGCTCGCTCATGCTGAAGCCGCGCTACGCCGACGGCACCTGGGGCGACGCGACGACGCTCGTGCAGCAGACCGGCACCGAGAACAACTACTACCCCGCCTTCTCGCCCGACGGCGTCTGGATCCTCTACAACTTCTCGCCCGGGCAGATGTCGTACGACGCCCCCGACGCGGACCTCCGGGTCGTCTCGCTCCTCGGCGGCGCCGTGCTCGAGCTCACCGCCGCCAACCTCGGCGGCGGCAACTCGTGGCCCAAGTGGGGCCCGTTCATCCAGGAGCACCGCGGCGGCAAGATCATGTGGCTCACGTTCTCGAGCCGCCGCGCCTACGGCGAGCGCCTCGGCGCCGGTCAGACCGCGCAGATCTGGATGGCCGCCTTCGATCCGGACCAGGCCCTCGCCGGCCTCGACCCGAGCTACCCCGCGTTCTGGCTGCCGTTCCAGGATCCGACCACCGGCAACCACATCGCCCAGTGGGTGCCGTCGATCGCGCGGCAGCCGTGCACCGACGCGAGCGAGTGCGGCCCCGGCGAGATGTGCCAGGACAACCAGTGCGTGCCGAACATCCAGTAGTCTCACGGGGCGCGGTGACGGAGGGGCGGATGCGCCGGCTGCTCGTGCTCGTGCTCCTCGCGTCGGGCGGGATCGCGGCGGCGGATCCGCCCGCGGCGCGGATCGCCGAGCTCGAGGCGCAGGTCGCCGCCACCGACGACGCGAGCCCGGCCAAGGCCGAGCTGCTGCACCGGCTGGCCGAGCGTTACCGCGACGCGGGGCGGCCCGCGCAGGTGATCGCGACCTGCCGCCGCCTGGTCGACGGCGCGGCGTTCCAGCGCTACGCGCGGCGCGACGAGGCGCTCTTCACGCTCGCGTACACGCTGCAGGCCGAGCAGCAGCTCCCCGACGCGCGACGCGTGTACCAGCGGCTCATCAAGGACTTCCCGGCGTCGCGCTTCATCCCCGACGCGTACCTCGCGTTCGGCGACTACTACTTCGAGCAGGGCGACATGGTGTCGGCGCGGCGGTTCTACGACAAGGTGGCGCAGTTCCCGCTGGCGCGGGTCCACGCCTACGCGCTCTACAAGCGCGCCTGGTGCGCGTTCAACCTGCACGACGTGGACGCGGCCATCGCGGGCTTCGGGGCGGTGCGGGAGCCGGCGGCGGCGCGGCACCCGACCGCGCTCGAGCGCGACGCCCGCCTGACGCTGGCGCAGGCGTGGGCGCAGGCGCGCGGGCCCGCCGGCGCGTTCGAGCACTTCCGCGGCGTCGACGCGGCGCTGGCGCCGGCGATGCTCGACCGGCTCGCGACCGCGTACGCCGACCGCGGCCGCTTCGCCTGGTCGACGCAGGTGTACGAGGAGCTCGCCCGCCGCGCGCCGGGGTCCGAGGCGCGCTGCCGCTGGCAGCAGGCGGTGGTCAAGAACACGCTCGCGAGCGGCGGGCGGGACGCGGCCGAGGCGGCGCTGCGCCGGTTGCTCGCGACGGCGGAGGAGGCGGCGCGGCGCCGGCCGCCGCCGGCCGGGCTCGCGGAGTGCACGCGCGCGGCCCGCGCCACCCTCGCCGAGCTCGCCCGCGTGTGGCATCTGGAGTCGGCCAAGGGCCCGGCCGACGCGCGGCCGCGGGCGAAGCGGCTCTGCGAGGAGTATCTGCGCCGCTTCCCGGACGGCGAGGAGGCGGCGGCGGTCGCCTACCACCACGCGCAGATCCTCGAGCAGGACGCGCGCGGGGCGGGCGGCCGCGCGGTGTGCGAGGCGTTCGACCGGGCGGTCGCGCTCGCGGCGCGGCCCGGCGCCGACCCGAAGCTGCGGGGCGAGGCGGCCCGCGCCGCCGTCACGTGCTGGAAGCGCCTCGTCGAGGGCGACCCGGCGGCGCCGGCGGCCGGTCGGGCCCGCGACCGGCGCCGTCCGAAGCCGGCGCCGGCGGATCAGGCGAGCCTCGTCGCTGCGCTCGACGCCGCGCTCGACGCCGCGCCCGTGGCCGCCGAGCGCGTCAGCTGGCTCTACCTCAAGGCGCGCACGCTGTACCAGGCCGAGCGCCTCGCCCAGGCGGCGCCCGTCTTCGCCGAGGTCGCCCTCGGCCACCGCCGCGACCCGGTCGCGCTCTACGCCGCGCAGCTCCTCCTCGACACGCTGAACCGCCTCGGCCGCATGGACGAGCTGGACCGCTTCGTCGACTGCTTCCTCGTCGTGCCGGAGCTCACGCGCGACCCCGAATTTCGCGAGGTGCTGGTGAAGCTGCGGCGGACGATCGACACGCGGGCGAACCGCCCCGCCGCGCCGCCCGGCGGGCGGCCGGTGCCGGCGGGCTGCCGCTAGAGTTTGTCCGCGCGCGCGACGCCGGCGGTAGATCCCCGGAGGAGGCGTCGATGTCGCGCTCCGGGGTGCTCTCGCTCGGGCTCGTCCTCGTCACGGCCGCCGCCTGCGCGCCGCCGCCCAAGGCGCTCTGCGGGGGGACGGGCTGCGGCGGCTCGGTCGAGGTGGGGCACGTGGTGTTCGCGCAGAGCACGAACAACCGCATGGACCTGCTCTTCATCGTCGACCCGAGCGAGCCGCTGCCGGCCTCGCTCGTGGCGGAGCTGCCGCGGTTCATGCAGCCCATCACTGACGACCCGTCCCCCTTCGACGTGCGGGTCGGCATCATCCGCGCCGACCTGGCCGCCGACGGCGCGCTGCAGACGGCGCCGGTCGGCACGACCTGCGCCGAAGGCCACCTCGCGGACGGCGCCCGTTTCCTCGAGGTGACCCGCGCGACCGCCGACTGCCCCGCGCGCACCACCGTCGAGGGCGACCTCGGCGCCGCCTTCGCCTGCCACGCGGCGCTGCCTCCGAGCGCCGGCCCCGGCCAGCCGCTCGAGGCGATGCGCCGCGCGCTCAGCCGCGATCAGGGCTTCTTGCGAGAGAACGCGTTCCTCGCGGTCGTGTTCCTCGGCGCCCGCGACGACTGCTCGACGCCGGCGGACACGGCCCTCTTCGACGCGGACGCGCCCGACCTCGGACCGCCGGGCCCGTACCGCTGCTTCCGCTACGGCGCGGTGTGCGCGGGCGGCGACCCGGGCACCGCGCCCGGCGAGCGCACCGGCTGTGCGCCGGGCGCATGGGATCCCGACCCGCGGCATCAGCTCGTGCCCGTCGAGGAGTACGTGGCCTTCCTCAAGGGCCTCAAGCCGGCCGACCCACGGATGGTCTACGTCGGGGTCGTGAGCGGGCCGCCCACGCCGGTCACCGTCCGGGCCGACGCAACAGGCGCGCCGGCGCTCGCGCCGTCCTGCGCGCGCGACGACCGCGCGGGCTATCCGGGCCTGCGCTTCGAGCGCCTCGTCGCGCAGCTCGACGGCGACCGCGCCCGGTTCGTCAGCGCCTGCGGCGAGTACCTCACCGACGCGTACGGCTCACTCTTCTACCAGCTGGCCGTCCTGCTGGGCCTGCAGTGTCTCGGCCCCCCGCTGCGCGACCGCGCGCCCGACCTCGCCGGCCTGCAGCCGGACCTGGTGGTGACGTGGCGGACCTGGGAAGGCAGCAACTATGCGTATGAGCCGGTCCCGCCGTGCGACCCGCGCGTCTGCGATCCGCTCACCGCCGACTGCGCCCACGCCACGCCCGCCGTGCCCGCGAGCGCGCCCGGGTGCTGGTACATCTGGCAGGATCCGGCCGCCTGCCCGCGCTTCGACTCCTCCAAGCCCGACTCCGCCCGCTGGGCCGGTTACCAGCTCCGCATCGCCCGCGGCGGCGCCCTGTGCGACGAGCCCCCGCCGATCGGCGCCTACGCCGTCGTCGACTACGCCGCCTGCGCCGCCGACCCCGCGACCGCGAGCTTCGACTGCTCGCCCGGGTGCGCGTTCAACTGGCCCGCCTGCTGCCCGACGCCGCACCCGGGGTGCGAGCGGGAGTGACGGGCGCGACGCTCACGCCTGGTCGGGCAGGACCGGCGCCGGGCCCATGGGCACGAGCGCCCCGGGACGCGGGAACCGCACCGCGGCGAGCGCGTCGCGGTAGGTGCGGAACACCGGCGCCCACCCCAGCTCGCGGCGGATGCGCGCGTTCGACACCGGCAGCCGGGTGCGGCCGAGGAAGGTGGCCGCGAACGGGGCGAAGGGCTGCACCAGCCACCGGGGGAGGGTCCGCGGCGGCGGCGCGTGCGCCAGCCGCACCAGCTCGGCCACGTACTCGCGCAGCTCGACCGGCGCGTCGTCGACGACGTTGTAGACGCGGCCCGCGGGCGCGCGCTCGAGCGCCGCGACCACCGCGCGCGCCGCGTCGCTGACGTC
>DASXVK010000422.1:0-3701 GCA_036504295.1 Polyangia bacterium | reverse complement strand
CCTTGATCGTTTCTCAGGCGGCGGTTCGCTCGCCGTGGGGCTCGGCGCCGCGGTCGATCTGTTCCTCGCCGCGAAGGCCGCCGAGGGCGCGTCGCCGAACACGATCGAGTGGTACCGGTACATCTCCGGCCGCGCCGTGAGACAGCTCGGCCCCGGCCGGCCGCTCGACGGCGTCGGGGCGCCCGAGCTGCGCGCCTGGCTGCTGGGGCTGCGCGAGACGCTCTCCCCCGAGTCGATCGCGGGCTTCGTCCGGGGCCTCAAGGCGTTCGGCAACTGGTGCGCGGCCGAGGAGCTCGGCGAGGCCGCAGGCTTCCGGGCGCTCCGGCGTCCGCGCGTCCCGCGCCGGCTGATCGCGCCCTTCACCGACGCCGAACTGCAGGGCATGCTCGCCCTCGCCGAGCCCCGCGAGCGCGCCGTCGTCCTGCTCCTGCTCGACACGGGGCTGCGGCTCGCCGAGCTGCTGCAGCTGCGGGTCGGCGACCTGCGGCCCGACGGCACGGTCCGGGTCATGGGCAAGGGGTCCAAGGAGCGGATCGTGCCCGTCGGCGCCACGGCCCGCCGGGCGGTCGTGCGCTACGTCGCGGGGCGCGGCGCCGCCCGCCCGGGCGACGCACTCTTCGTCGGCGCGCGCGGGGCGCCAATCGAGAGGCGCATGCTCCAGAAGGCGATCGCGGACCTCGGGCGGCGCGCCGGCGTCGGCACCCGCTGCAGCCCCCACACCTTCCGCCACACGTTCGCCCGCAGCTTCCTCGTCAACGGCGGCGACGTGTTCAGCCTCCAGCAGATCCTGGGCCACACCACGCTCGACATGGTCCGCCGCTACGTCAGCCTGACCGAGGCCGACCTCGTCGCGAGGCACCGGGTCGCGTCGCCGGCCGACCGGCTGGCGCGGGGCCGCTCCCGGTGACGGCCGACCACGGGCGAGGCGCGGAGGGGCGGGCGGCGGCCGGGCGACGGGCGAGCCGCCCCGGCACCCGGGCGCCGCCGCTTAGCGTCCCTTGAGTCCGGCAGGGCGATCGAGTACGAGTGTGGCCGAGGAGCAATTCGGCCTCATCCAAGGCCGACGACCACCCGGGTCGAGTCGCATGGGGCAGGTAGCGTGCTGCCCGCTTACCTGGACGGTTCTACAGTTGGACGCATGGCCAAGAAGCCGTCGCCCGACGAGCACCTCTCGCCGCTCAACTATCGGTCTCTCAACGCGACGTTCTATCGAGCTGAGCCGGCTGACTATTTCGAGCGACGCCTCCAGAACCTGATCCTGGTGGCTGGCAACAGGGCCGGCCTCGATGATTTGCTCGCCGCCGGTGTCACGTTCAAGGACCTCACGATCGGCGGAAGGCCGCCGCGTACCACGAGCGACGAGGCGGGCGCCAGCGGGGAACCGAACGTCGACGTGGAGACGGGTGCGATCCGGTTCGTGACCGCCGAGACGGAGGTCCTCTCGCATCACGTGGGCGAAACGCTGCTGCGGCTCTACCTGGCCCACGAGTTCGAACCCGGCGACCCCGCGCCGGACTGCCCTCTCCTCGAGCTGTCCAGGCTCCGACAGCCATCTGCGTTTCGGAAACGGCTCGAGCAGCGTTTCGATGACGAGACTGATCCGGCTGCCAAGAGGGGGGCCGTCGCCAATGTGTTCCACGTGACAGACGTGCGCGAGAACATCCTGCCGGCACCGCCGGATGCTTCGGCCTGGGAGCGCAGCCTCGACCTTCTCGAAGGCTACCTTCGAGCGTTCGCGCACCGCTGCTTGGCGAAGGCCCCGCTCTACAACGCGGCCAAGCACGGGCTCGCGGTCACGCCGACGGAGATGGGAGTCAAGTACGGGGATGGCTCGATCATCAGCGCCGATGGCCCGGTGATCCAATACCTCGAGGTCCGCGAGCAGGATCCGGATGTTCCGCGCTGGTTCCATGTGACCCACTGGGTACGGTCTGACCTTCAGATGACGCTTACCTGGCAAGCTGCCCGGATGATCCAGATGCTCTGGTCGGTCGCACGCTTCCGCTATCTATCCGCCGAGCGCAAAGCCGGGATGCAGCTTCACCTCATGACCGGGCCGGCGTACCACGAGCTCGCCTTCTCCGGCCAGCGGCCAGCGAGCGGCGTCGAAGTCGAGGACATGGCGGTGGAGCTGCTCTACGAGGTGCCGGACGTAGGCGGTGGCAGTGGCGAGGAGGGTGCGACGGCGCCGGTAGACGATGGAGCGGCAGCGCGCCCAGGCGAGCCATAGGTCATAGGCGGTCGACTGGCGAGACCCGCCGGTGCACGGCGCGGAGGTCGTCGTCGAGCAGCCGAACGTAGCGGCGCGTCACCTGCAACGAGGCCGGGCTGTGGCCGAGGATGCGCTGGAGCGAGAAGACATCGCCCCCGTTGGTCAGGAACGCCCGCGCGAAGCTGTGGCGGAGGACGTGCGGCGAGCAGCGCCCGGAGAACCCGGCCGAACGGCCGAGGCGCCGGACGAGCAGCTGGACGGCTCGGGCCGTCAGGCGGCCCCCCCGGCGCCCGACGAACAGCGGGTCCTCCGCCGACAGTGTGCCGCGGGAGACTAGCGACATCCGGACGGCTCGCCGCGCCCGGCCGCCGAGCGGGACCACCCGCTCCCTCGACCCCTTGCCCATGACGCGGCAGCGCCCCTCGGCGAGGTCGACGTCCCCGACCGAGAGGGACACGAGCTCGCCCAGCCGGATGCCCGTGTCGAGCAGGAGGAGCACGATCGCCCGGTCCCGGACCACAGCCTCGGAGCCGCCGTCGACCGCGGCCAGCAGCGCCCGCATCTGCGCGGCGGTGAGACTCGGCACCAGGACGTCCGGAACCCTGGGCGGCGAGAGGCCCGCAAGGGGATCCGCACCGAGCTGGAGCTCGCGCTGCAGCCAGTGGCCGAACGCGCGTAGCGTGCGTACCCGGCCGGCGACCGAGTTCGGCGCGAGCGGTCGGAGCCTCGCGGCCTGGGCGGCGAGCAGCCCGCGCCGGGCGGTCGCCGGCGACAGGTGGCGCAGGGCTGCCGTCTCGCCATCGCGCGCGGCGAACCCGGCGAAGTCGTCGAGGTAGGCCCGGTACCAGTCGATCGTGCGGCGGCTGCGGCCCGCGACCTCGAGCGCGGCCGTGTACTCCTCGACGAGCTCGCGCAGGGGCACGTCACCGACGGCCGCGACCGCCGACTCCGCGGGCAGGGCCGACATCGGTCGCAACGTCCTCGCGCCGCGTTGCCGCAGTCCGCCCGCCGCCGGATGGGGCCGACTGCCCCGGGTCTCCTTCCTCGCGCTCAACGCCTGCTGGGCCATTGTCTTGGCGTCCCTATCGCCTGGTGATCGCCGATGCAGTCCATCTCGGGCCGCGTCGCGAATGAGGAGTGGAGTTGCCGAGGGGCCGCACTGTCGTCTGTCCTTGGGCGCGTCCGCCAGGGAACACGCTAACGTCACGGCGGGCCACGCACAAGAGATAATGCGTACGTATTCATGTACGTCCTCACGATGCGGCCACTTTGCGGGAGCGGGCAGATAGTTGACTGCGTCAGCCGTCGCGGCGCGTCTGGATCGACTTCGCGGCCGCCCCGAGACGCGGCTTCTGGAGGAGCTCGCCCTGGCAATCGCCGAGTGTTCCGTTGTGGCTCGTCCAGCGAACGGGGGTGAGCTCGTCATCCCGGCCTCGCAGCAGGATGTGCGGAGGCCGTAGGACGGCGGGCGAGGCATCCCCGATAGGGC
>DASXVK010000421.1:0-19669 GCA_036504295.1 Polyangia bacterium | reverse complement strand
CTGGCCGGGCCGCCGCCGTCGTCGGCCGGGCCGCCGCCGTCGTCGGCCGGGCCGCCGCCGTCGTCGGCCGGGCCGCCGCCGTCGTCGGCCGGGACGCCGCCGTCGTCGGCCGGGGCGGCGACGCAGGCGCTGGTCGCCGGGTCGCACACCGGCGTCGGCGCGGCGCAGTCGGTGCTCGTGGCGCACTGCTCGCACCGCCCGCTCTGGGGCCCGGCGAGGACGCAGACGCCGCTGAGGCACTGCGCGGTCGCCGTGCAGGTGCCGTGGCCGAGCTTGATGCCGCAGACGTTGCCGTCCGGGTCGCAGACGGCGCTCACACAGACGAGCGCCGCGGCGGCCGCCGTGCAGGTGCCGTCGAGCGTCGGGCTGGTGTGGGGCGCGTCGGTGGGCAGCGCGGCGCCGTTCGCGAGCTGCGGCGCGCAGGTGTGGGCGCTCTCCTGGCACCACTCGCCGCCCGTGCAATCGGCATCGACGTAGCAGCCGCCCGCGAGCGCGCAGACGCCGCTCGCGCTGCACCGGCCGGAGCGGCACCGGGTGGCGCCGTTCTCCGTCGTGCACGGCCCGTCGCCTTCGGCCAGACCGCACCTGAGGTCCGGGTCGCAGACGCCCGCGCGGCACACGGTGGCGCCGGTATCTGCCGTGCAGGGCCCCGCGCCGTTGCGCAGGCCGCACCGGCCGTCGGTGTCGCAGACGCCGCTCGCGCACACGAGCGCGCCCGCGGCCGCGGTGCAGGTGCCGTCGAGGGTGGTCTCGGCGTGCGCCGCGTCCACGGGCAGCGCGGCGCCGTTCGCGACCCGGGCCGCGCAGGCGAGCGTGGTCTCGTTGCACCACTCGCTCGGCAGACAGTCCAGGTCGGCGTTGCAGCCGCCGACCGGCGCGCAGGTCCCGTTGGTGCTGCAGACGCCCGAGCGGCACACGGCCCCATCCACGCAGGGGCCGTGCCCGACCACGTAGCCGCACCGGTTGTCGCCGGCGTCGCAGGCGCCCGCGCGACAGACGCCGCCGTCGGTGCAGGGGCCGTCGCCGTTCGCGTAGCCGCAGCGGTTGTCGGCGGCGCAGGCGCCGCTCGCGCAGACGAGCGCGGCCGCGGCCGCGGTGCAGGTGCCGTCGAGCGTCGGGCTGGTGTGCGCCGGGTCGGTCGGCAGCGGGTCGCCGTTCGCTACCGTCGGGACGCACTGGTGCGCGGTCTCGTCGCACCACTTCGCGGCCGGGCAGTCCCCGTCCACGTTGCAGCCGCCCGCGGGCTCGCACGTCCCGCTGACGCTGCAGGCGCCCGAGCGGCACACGGACCCGCCGCTGGTCTGATCGCACGGCCCATGGCCGTTCGCGTACCCGCAGGCGCTGTCGCCCGCGTCGCACACCGCGCTCTGGCACACGGCCGCGCCGGCGGCGGGCGTGCAGGCGCCGTCGAGCACCGGGTCGTGTCCGGGATCGGTGGGGAGCGGGGCGGCATTCGCGAGCCGCGGCGTGCACGTGTGCGCGCTCGCGACGCACCAGTCGCTCGGGCTGCAGTCCCCGTCCACGTTGCAGCCGCCCGCGGGCTCGCACGTGCCGTTGACGCTGCAGGCGCCCGAGCGGCAGACGGCGGCGGTGGCCGGCGTGCACGGCCCGTCCCCGTTCGCGTAGCCGCACCGGTGGTCGCCGTCGCACACGCCGCTCACGCAGACGAGCAGCCCGGCCGCCGGCGTGCAGGTGCCATCGAGCGTCGGGCTCGTGTGCGCGGGATCGCTCGGCAGCGGGCTGCCGTTCGCGAGCCGCGGCGTGCACGTGTGCGTGCTCTCGTTGCACCAGGCTCCGCCCGCGCAGTCCGCGTCCACGTTGCAGCCGCCCGCGGGCGTGCACGTGCCGTTGACGCTGCAGGCGCCCGAGCGACACACGACGGCGCCGGTCGCCGCCGTGCATGGCCCGTCGCCGATGGCGTAGCCGCAGCGGCCGTCGGGGTCGCAGGCGGCCGAGCGGCAGACGGTCCCGGCGGTGGAGCCGTTGCAGGAGCCGTCACCATTGAGGTAGCCGCACTTGTTGTCGAGCGTGTCGCAGACGCCGCTCGTGCAGACGAGCGCCCCGGCCGCGGCCGTGCAGGTGCCGTTGAGGGTCGGGCCCGTGTGCGGCGGGTCGCTCGGGATGGCCGTCCCGTTCGCGAGCCTGGCCGTGCAGGCAATCGGGGCGCTCTCGTGACACCAGGTGGCGCCCGGACACTGGGCGTCGAGCGTGCAGCCGACGATGGTGGTGATCTTGTTCCCGAGGAGCGCGGTCTCCTGGCTGCTGGCGATCTGGTAGTTCCCCGCGACGACGGTCCCCGTGGCGGCGGCGGTGATGTTCACCGTCAGCGAGAAGCTGCCGCTCGCGCCGGCGGCCACCGCGCTGGTGAAGCTGCAGGTGACCACACCGGCCGTGCCGACCGGGGGCGTGACGCAGGTCGCCCCGGCGGGCGGCGTCATGCTCTGGTAGGTCGTGCTCGGCGGGGTGTTGAAGATGATCGTGACGCCCGACGCCGCGGCCGCGGAGCCGTTCCTGTAGCTGAGGGTGTAGGTGATGTCGGTGCCCGCGTTCGCCTGCGCCGGGCCGGTGCCCGCGACGAAGAGGCCGGGGATGATCGTGCCGACGCCGTCGACGTAGACCTCGCCCATGTGGGCGCCGAGGGAGCAACCCGCGGCGACCACGACGAGCTGGACCTGGTCGCCCATGTTGATGGCCGGAGACCCAGGGGCGACGTCGATGAGCTGCCAGTCCGTGTAGCGGTAGGTGGGGTTGACTGCGGGAAAGCCCTTCCAGGGGACCCCCGGCTGGTTGGCGAAATTGAAGTTCGAGTAGAGGACCGCGCCCCCTTGCGTGAGGTTCGTGAGCTGCACGAAGAAGTAGGGCTGCTGGTTCGCCGGGTGGCCGGGGTCCTCGAGGACGGGGGCGACGACGAAGCGGATGTGGACCTGGCCGTCGGTGGGGTCGACGTCGGTCGCGCCGACCGTCATCGTCTGGGCGAGCTGGTTGGCGTTGACGTGGTTGCCGAGCTGGTTGACGAGCGCGCACTGGTTGCCGTAGCGCGGCCAGCGCAGCGACGCCGTGGCGCCGAGCGTCGGGTCCGACTGCGTCCCGGGGCCGGTCGGGCTGTTCAGGATGATCGTGTGGCTGGCGGGCACGCAGTGGCCGCCCGTGCAGGTGCTGCCCAGCTGGGGGTTGACCCCCGTGCACTGAGCGTTGGTGGTGCACGCGGGGCCCTGCGCCACGAGGTTGAGCCCGGCGTACGTCTGGGGCGTCTGAATGGTGACGCCGCTCAAGTTGAGGAAGTCGGTGAGGACCCACGGCGCCGGCGGGACCATGCCGGCGGCGCCGACCTCGAAGCCGCCGTTGGTGAACTGGGCCTCCCGGGTCTCGCCGACCGCGCCGGGCGACAGCCCGTCCGCGGTGCAGGCGGCCAGGGCCACGCCCAGCCCGAGCCAGAGACAGCTGATGTACGCTCGCATCGTCGTCCTCCCCTGCTGGTGACCCTTGGTATCTGCGGGGGGCAGCCTACGCAATGCGTCAGAAGTCGGCAAGCCGGAGGGGGTAGCCTCTCGCGGTCATCTCCAGCGCTGGCACCAAGCGTGACGGCCACCGGGGTCGGCACCGTTGCCGCTCCGCGCGCCGAGGTCCGCGCCGAGGATGCGCCACCCGCCGCGGCGCGCCGCTCACCCCCGCGCGGCCACCACCCCCGTCGGCTCCAGCCCGAACTGCAGCGCGAGCGCGTCGTAGACCGCGCACGCGTCCAGCCGGGCGCGCGCCCTCCCGCCCTCCGCCACGACGCGGCCGACCGGGGTCGCCCCGACCGCGACGAGGCCGTCCGCGGTCGTCGTCAGGGGGAGCGGGAAGGCCGCCGCGAGCGTCTCGAGGTCCACGCCGGCGGTGAGCGCGGCCGCGAGGCCGAGGTGGTCGAGCAACCCGTGCGTCACGTCGACCGCGAGCGCCTCGCGCTCCTCCGCGGCGCTCTGCGCCGCGCGCGCCGCCCGTCCGAAACGCCCGATGATGAGCTGGCCGCGGCCGGCGGCTTCCTTGCGTGCGAGGGGCTGGGGCATGCGCGTCGTCGGCTCCGAACCCCGACGGTAGACGAGACCGCGGCGGCGGCGCAACTTTTGCGCGGGCCCCGCTGACCTCGCGGCCGCTTTGTAGTAGCCTTGCCCCCCTTCGTCGCCCCGGCGGGCGTCGACGGTCGACATGGCCCACGGGATGCCGCGCACGCGCTTCGGGACTGCCAGGCTGGTTCGGGTCCTCACGGACCTGGCGGTGGCCGACGTGCCCGCGGCGAGATGCTCCCCGGCCGAGCGGCTCGGCGAGTGGCTGGGCTTCACCGATGCCCTCGCGCTCGCCGCCGCGCTCGATGCCGGCGTGGCCGAGGCCCCGCAGGGCGAGCGCGCCGCGGCCGCGCCGGAGGGGGCCGCGCTGGGGGCGGCGTTTGCCCGCGTGCGCCGGGCCCTGGCGGCCTCGATCACCGCGGACGGGGCGCTCGAGCCCGCGGCCGACTTCGCGCCGTACCAGGCGCACTACCGCGCCCAGCAACGCGCCATGAGCGGGCGCATCGGCCAGCTGCGGGCGACCGTGCGCTCCGCGCTCGCCCGGCGGTCCCCCGCCCTCCGGCGGCTCGCCGCCCTCGACGCCGTGCTGGACGGCGCCCTGGCGGCCCGGGAGCGCGCCCTGCTCGCGCGGGTGCCGGGGCTGCTGGCCCGGCGCTTCGCGCACCTGTGCCAGGCGCACGAGGCGCCCGGCGCGTGGCGGGCCGCGTTCCGCGGCGAGGTGCAGGCCGTGCTGCTGGCGGAGCTCGAGCTGCGCCTGCAGCCGGTCGCGGGGCTGATCGCGGCGCTCGACAACGAGGTGACAGCGGAGTGATGAATCGGATCGTCTCGGTGGCGGCCTTCGTCGTGGGTCTGGGCGCCGTGGTCTGGGTCGGCCGCGGGTACGTCGCCAGTCCGCTGGCGCTGACCATGACGGCGCTCATCGGCGCGGTCTATGTGGCCGGCGCCCTCGAGCTGCTGGCCTTTCAGCGGGCCACGGCCGCGCTGGTGCGGCGCCTGGCCGCCGTGCCCCCCGACCTATCGCACCCGGGCGACTGGCTCCGCCTGCTGCCGCCGTCGCTGCAGACCCCGGTGCGCCTGCGCCTCGAGGGTGAGCGCGTCGGCCTGCCCGGGCCGGCCCTGACCCCGTACCTCGTGGGCCTGCTGGTGCTGCTGGGGATGCTGGGCACCTTCCTCGGCATGGTGGTGACGCTCAAGGGTGCGGTCCTCGCGCTGGAGACCACCACCGACCTGCAGACCATCCGCGCCGCCCTCGCCGCGCCGGTCAAGGGGCTCGGGTTCGCGTTCGGCACCTCGGTCGCCGGCGCGGCTGCCTCCGCCACGCTGGGCCTCGTGTCGGCCCTGTGCCGGCGCGCCCGGCTGCAGGCGGCGCAGCGGCTGGACACCACGATCGCCACCACCCTGCGCGGCTTCTCGCGCGCCCATGAACGCCAGGCGACCCTCGAGGCTCTGCAGGTGCAGGCCCAGGCCCTGCCCGCGGTGGTCAACACGCTGCAGGCGATGATGGCGCGGATGGAGCGGCAGAGCCGGGCGCGCGACGAGCGCCTGCTCGCGGAGCAGGAGCGCTTCTACCGTGACGCCACGGGGACGTACGCGGACCTGGCCCGGGCCGTCGACCGATCCCTCAAGGAGAGCCTGACGGAGAGCGCGCGCCTGGCTGGCGCGACCATCCAGCCGGTCGTGGCCGCGACGATGACCGGCATGGCCCGGGAGACGACCGCGCTGCAGGAGCTCGTGGCCGAGACCGTCGAGCGCCAGCTCGTCGGGATCGCCGAGCGCTTCGCCACCAGCGTCACCCGGGTGGCCGACACCTGGACCGCGGCGCTCACGAGCCACGAGCGCACCAGCGAGAACGTGAGCCGGCACCTCCAGGCCGCGCTCGCGGCCCACACCGACACCTTCGCGCAGCGCTCGGCCGCGCTGCTGGCCGCGGTCGACGGGGCCCATGTGGCCCTGAGGACGGAGCTGGCCGCCACGACGACGGGCCTGGCGCAGGAGGCGGCGGCGCGGCACGCCCGCCTGGCCGACACCGTCGCGACGCAGCTCGACGGCCTCGCCGGCCGCTTCGGCACCGCGGTCACCACCGTCGCCGGCACCTGGACGACCGCCCTGGCCACGCATGAACGCGTCAGCGCGCACCTCACCGGGGAGATCCGCGCGTCCCTGGACGCCTTCACCGACACCTTCGCGCAGCGCTCGGCGGCGCTGCTGGCCACGATCGGCGAGAGGGCCGCGGCCCGGCAGACCGAGCTGGCGGCCACGGACGAGGCGCGCCTGGCGGCGCTGACCCGGGCGCTGGGCGCGATGGCGGCCGCGCTGCAGCAGGAATGGCAGCAGGCCGGCGCGCGCACTCTCGCCCACCAGGAACAGATCTGCCACACCCTGGCCGCGACCGGCCGCGACCTCAGCGCCGCGGCCCACGCCCAGGCCAGCAGCACGATCACCGAGGTCGCGCGGCTGGTGCAGACCGCGGCCGCCGCCCCCGGGGCCGCGGCCGAGGTCATCGGGCAGATGCGGCAGGAGCTCTCGGCCAGCGTGGCGCGGGACAATGAGCTCCTGGCGGAGCGCAGCCGCATGATGGAGACCCTGGGCACGCTGCTGGCGGCCATCAATCACGCCTCCACCGAGCAGCGGCAGGCGATCGAAGCCCTGGTGGGCTCCTCCACGGCCCTGCTCGAACGCTCCGCCACCCGGTTCGCGGCCGACCTCGAGGCGCAGTCCGCCACGATCGCCGCGGCCGCCGGCCAGATCACCGGCGGCGCGGTCGAGGTGGCGAGCCTCGGCGAGGCCTTCGGTCTCGCCGTGCAGCTCTTCGGCGAGTCCAACGACAAGCTGGCGGCGGCGCTCGCGCGCATCGAGGGCGCCCTCGACAAGTCCATGGCCCGCAGCGACGAGCAGCTCGCCTACTACGTGGCCCAGGCGCGCGAGATCGTCGACCTGACCATCATGTCGCAGCAGCAGATCATCGGCGACCTGCAGCAGCGCTCCGGCACCCCGGCCGCCGTGACGGGCGAGGTGTGACGATGGACGAGCTCGACCCCGGCATCGAGCAGTCCACGCCGGTCTGGGCGGTCTTCGGCGACCTGATGACGGGCCTGCTCGGGGCCTTCGTGCTGATCCTGGTCGGCGTCCTCGGCGTGCAGCTGCAGCTCGCGACCAACCTGGAGACCGAGACGCAGAGGCGCCGGCTCGAGGAGCAGCGGCGCAAGGCGCTGGAAGAGGCGCTGGCCGTGCCGCTCGCCGCCGGCCGGGTGACGCTGAACAACGGCCGCATCGGGATCAGCGGCAGCCTGCTGTTCGCGCTGAGCTCCGACCGGCTGCAGCCGGACGGCGTGCAGCTGCTCAAGAGCCTGGCGCCGCCGCTCGCCGCCTACCTGGCGGTCCACGACGAGATGCTGATGGTGAGCGGCTTCACCGACGACCTGCCGGTGGCGGGCGGCAACCGGTTCGCCGACAACTGGGAGCTCTCGGCCCAGCGGGCCCTGACCGTGACCCGGGCGCTGATCGACCAGGGCGTCCCCTCCTCGGCGATCTTTGCCGCGGCCTTCGGGGCCGAGCAGCCGGTCGCGCCCAATGCCGACGCGGCCGGACGATCGCGGAACCGGCGCGTGGAGATGGCCCCGGTGCCCAGGTCGGCCCAGCGGAGCGGGGTGCCATGACCGACGCCAGCGCGCGGATCGAGGCCCTGCGGGCGCGGGGCGCGGCGCGGTTCGACCCGGTCGGCTGGCGCTTCCTCGAGGCCCTGGCCCGCCGCGCCGCGGGCCAGGGGACGGAGGCCAGGCGCGCGCTGGATCGCCGCCTGGCCCAGGCCGTGGCCGCCTACGCCGAACGCTTCGAGCGGGCCGCGCGCGAGGCGAGCGACGCCCTCGCCCGCGGGACGGCGCGCGCGCCCGGGGGCGGCGGCGGGCCCCTGGCCGAGCTGCTCGCCCACCTCGCGCGGCACGCGCCGGAGGGCGCGACCGGCGGCCCGGCCGCGGCCGCCGGG
Source organism: Polyangia bacterium (assembly GCA_036504295.1). Classification (GTDB taxonomy): domain Bacteria; phylum Myxococcota_A; class Polyangia; order JACRCY01; family JACRCY01; genus DASXVK01. The sequence goes on along the minus strand of DASXVK010000421.1, from coordinate 11,644 downwards.
GCCACGGGCGGTCCGACCGGGGAGCTGAGATCCGTGCGCTGTTTCCGCCGCACCTGGTCGCGGCTCAGCGTCGATCAGCAGCTGTCCCACGCCCTCGCGCACGCGCCCGAGAACGCCGGCCCGCTCAACTCGCACGCCCTGGTGCTGCGCTCGCTGCGGCAGATGCGCGCCGTCTCCCCGGACTACCTCGAGCAGCTCCTGTCGTACGTCGAGGCCCTGCGATGGCTGGACGAGGCGGAGCGCGGCCGCGGCCCGGAGAGGCGCGGGGCGCGGCGCCGCTGACGGCGCGGGGCGCGGGATTGCGCGCCTCGTGCACGCCGGCACGAGAACAGATCGTGTGCCGCGCCGGGACGTCATGAGAGACTCCGACAGCGCCCCATAGCCAAGGAGGGAGCATGACGGTCGCCCGAGAGGCTGCGAGCTGGATCTTCATCGCCGGCGTCACGCTGGTCATGGGCTGCGGCGGGCCGCAGCTGGCGGCGCCGCCCCAGCATCCGGCGACCGCGGACGTGGCGGGACCGGTGGTCGCGGAGGTCCCCGAGGCGTCCGACGCCCAGGCGCTGGAGTCGAAGGTCACGCGCGTCACCGTCTACTCGGATCGGGCGCGGGTGACCCGGCAGGCGACGGTGAAGGTGGCGACGGAGCCGACGGTGTTCGCCTTCCGGAAGCTGCCGGGCTGGGTGGATGATGGCTCGGTGCGCGTCTCGGTCACCGAGGGGCGGATCATCGACGTCCGGGTCGAGCGCAACTTCCTGGCCCGCGCGACGGACCGGACCTACCAGCGGGCCAAGGCGCTGGACGAGGCGCTGCGGAGCCGGCTGGAGGCGCTGGAGGATGAGCTCCAGGTCCTCGACGCGCAGAAGAGCCAGATCGAGGCCATCAAGGCCTTCTCGCTGGAGAAGATCAACAAGGAAGCCGTCCTCGGCAACATCAAGGTCAAGAGTTATGCCGAGGTGCTCGAGTTCATCAGCAGCTCCCTGCGCGCCACCGCCAAGGCGCGGCGCGCGGTCCTGCGCCAGCGGGACCTGATCACGCCCGAGTATCAGGCCAGCCGCCGGACCCTCGCCGAGCTGGACAGCCTGCTGAAGCTCGAGGCGACCACGGTGCTGGTGACGCTGCAGAGCAGTCGGGCGACCCCGAGCACCGTGGAGCTGACCTACATGATCCCCGGCGCGACCTGGGAGCCGATGCACGATCTCCGGGTGAGCACCGCGGACGCGAAGACCGCGGAGGTCGACTCCTTTGCCGTGGTCACCCAGACCAGCGGCGAGGACTGGCGCGACGTCGAGCTGGCGTTCTCGACCCAGTCCTCGACCCAGTCCGTGCGCATCCCCGAGCTCGAGGCGCTGACCCTGGGCGACACCCACACGGCGACGCGGATCCTCACCAGCCAGGTGTCGTCCTTCATGCGGGCCCAGGAGGCGTTTCAGCAGCAGGGCCAGCTCTGGAACAAGGTTCATCAGAGGTCGTCGGCGGAGGCGCGCGCGAGCTTCGACCAGGCCTTCAAGACCAGGATGGAGTACCTGCAGGTGGTGCAGAGCAAGACGGTCCAGATCTTCGAGAGCCTGCAGAAGCGCGGCACCACCGCCCATTTCCGGGCGAACGCCGCGGCCAGCGTGAGAGGCGACGGCCACCCGGTCCGGATGCGCATTGGCCACAGCGCGCTCCAGACCGACCAGAAGATCGTCGCGGCGCCCGAGCAGTCGCTCAATGCCGCCCGCACCCTGGAGATGACCAATTCTTCGGGTCAGCCCCTGCTGCCGGGCAAGGTCGCCCTGTATCAGGACGGCGCCTTCCTGGGGCTGACCGACATCGCCTTCATCGCTCCCGGCGAGCCCTTCTCGCTCTTCCTCAGCGTGGCGGACCATCTCAAGCTCTCGCGGACCCTGGACCGAAAGCACAGCAGCCTCGTGCGCAAGAAGCGCAACAAGATGCAGGTGGCGTTCATCGTGACGGTCGAGAACCTCTCGTCGCAGGAGACCGCGGCCACGCTGGCGGATCGCATCCCGGTGTCCGAGAACAAGGACATCAAGATCGACAACGTCAAGATTACCGACGCCGTCAGGCCCGACTCGCGCGGGATCCTGCACTGGGCCCTGAAGCTGAAGCCCCGGGAGAAGCGCCTGATTCGCATCGCCTACGAGGTCGAGTATCCCGCGGAGCTGATCCTCGAGACCCGGCGCCGGCACGAGAGCGCGCCCGCGATGAAATCACCGCGCTATCGGGGCATGAGCCCGAGCCCGGCGCCGGCTCAGCCCAACGACATCGGCGAGCAGCTGCGGGACCTGGAGGCGTTCTTCTGACCGGCCGGCCCGATCACTTGACCGCGGCGCGTCCCCGCCAGCCGAGGAGGAAGCAGATCACGCGGTCGCGGTCCTCCTTCGACAGGTCCGTGAACTCGACGCCATAGCAGAAGCGCTGCCGGCTCTGGGGTCGCGCGCGCTCGCCCCACGCCACCCGGCCCTCGGTGGTCACCGGCACGGGATCGCCGGGCAAGTGGAGGATGAGCTGGAGGTGGGCGTCGAGCGCGAGGCCCAGCTCGCTCTCGAGCTTCAAGCCGCCACCGCTGAGGTCGAGGGTGCGCGCCCGCACGCCGAGCGGCGTGCCCGGGGCGCCGTCGAGCTGGATGACGATGAACGAGAACGGCACCGCGACCCGGACGCGGAAGAAGCGGCGCCGGCGCAACGACGAGGTCTCGACGGGTGGCGTGATCGTGAGCGCGGGCCCCACGGCGAGGACGCGCGCTTCGCCGCGCAGCGCCCCCTTCGGGTTGGCTACCAGCACGTCGACGAGGTCGCCCGGCGCGAGCCCCTCGAGGCTGGGCGCGCCCGGCGCCGGGACGACCACCACCCGGTCGTCGTGGAGCTCACGGACCGTCGCGCCGGCACACAGATTCCCGTCTCGACCGCGGGCTTCGAGCGTGATCCGCTGGTGGACGCGCAGCGTGAGATTCGTCACGCCCTCTACTGTAGCCCGAGGACGGGGCGAAGCGAAGGGCTTGCCCCCCGCGTTGACGGATTCCCTGGGAGGCGTGATCCCGCCGTGACCTCCTACTGGGGCAGCACCCGCCCGCGCCTGAGCGGCGACGGCCGGTACGTGGCGTTCGACTCGGACGCCAGCAACCTCGTCGCGAACGACGCCAACGGGACGTACGTCGCGTGTTCGTGCGTGACCTCCAGACCGGCACGACCGAGCTCGTGAGCCTGGACGGGAGCGGCCAGGGCGTGACCGGCAAGCACACCTTCGGCGGGGGCATCGCGAGCGACGGCCGCTACGTCGCGTTCTACTCGGACTCGGCGGTCTACCGGGCGACGGTCGGGGAGACCATCACCCTGGACGGCTCGGCCTCGAGCGATTCCGAGGGCGCGCCCCTCACGTACGCGTGGGACTTCGGCGACGGCACGAGCGGCACGGGCGTGACCCCGTCGCACACCTGGACCGCGACCGGCGACTTCTTCGTCACGCTCGTGGTCAACGACGGCGCCCTCGACTCGGCCGCGACGGCGGGCACGCGCAGCTTCGCGATCGTCGCGGTGACCGAGGCCGCCACCGACGGCGGCGTGGACGCCGGCGTGGACGGCGGCGTGGACGCCGGGGCTGTGGCTGCTGATCGTCCCGGCGCTCGTGGGGTTGCGGCGGCGCCGGTCGGCGCGCTGATCGAGCGCCCCGCGCCTACCTCACGACGCCTTCCTGGAGGTCACGGCGAAGAAGGGCTCGTACAGCTGCTCGACCTCCGCGGCGCTGCATTTCGGACAGCGCAGCTCCGGCTTCCTCCGCTCGTGCTCGCTGACCGAGATCGTCAGCGTGAATTTCTCGCCGCAGTGGTTGCACACGTAATCGTAGATCGGCATGGCTCACCTTCCCATCCATCCACAGGTGGGGCCGCGCCGGGGTGCCAGCAAGTCTCGGACCACCCCTCGCGGCGACCTTGCCACCGCGGACGGCGGGGCCCACGAGGTACTGCAGAGCGAGGAGGCCCGGCATGCCGGTGCACAACGCAGAGATCGCGGAGGCGCTGACCAGGTTGGCGGACCTGCTCGAGATCGAGGGCGCCAACCAGTTCCGGGTGCGCGCCTACCGCACCGCGGCGCGCACGGTGCAGGACCTGCCCCGCAGCGTCGAGTCGCTCGTGGCCGCCGGCGAGGATCTGAGCACGCTGCCGGGCATCGGCGCCGACCTCGCGGCCAAGCTGCGCGAATTCGTGCAGACGCGCCACCTTGGCCTGCTCGACGAGGTGCAAGCCCGCCTGCCCGAGGGCCTCGCCGCGCTGCTCACGATGCCGGGGCTCGGTCCCAAGCGGGTCGCGCTCCTTTACCAGGAGCTCCACATCGACTGCCTGGACGCGCTGACCCGCGCCGCCGGCGACGGCCGCCTGCAACAGCTGCGCGGCTTCGGCGAGAAGACCGCGCAGAAGATCGTCGAGGAGGCGCGACAGCGACAGGCCGCGCCCCGCCGGCTCAAGCTCTCCGTCGCCGAGCCGATCGCGGTCCCGCTGCGCGCCTATCTCGCGGCGGCCCCGGGCGTGGAGCAGGTCGTCGTGGCCGGGAGCTTCCGGCGCCGCTGCGAGACCGTGGGTGACCTCGACGTGCTCGTGACCTGCGCCCGGCCGCACGAGGTGATGGACCGCCTCGTCGCCTACGACGACGTCACGCGGGTGCTCGCCAAGGGCGACGCGAAGTCGACGGTGCTGCTGCGCTCCGGCCTCCAGGTGGACGTGCGCGTGGTGCCGCGCGAGAGCTACGGCGCCGCGAGCCACTACTTCACCGGCTCCAAGATGCACAACATCGCGGTGCGCACCCTCGGCGTCAAACGCGGCCTCAAGATCAACGAGTACGGCGTGTTCCGCGGCGCCGCCCGCATCGCCGGCGCCACCGAGGAGGAGGTCTTCGCGCAGGTCGACCTGCCCTACATCGAGCCCGAGCTGCGCGAGGACCACGGCGAGGTCCAGGCCGCGGCCGAGGGGCGGCTGCCGCGGCTCATCACCCTCGCGGATCTGCGCGGCGACTTGCACGTGCACACCAAGGCGACCGACGGCAAGCACTCGCTCCAGGAGATGGTGTTCGCCGCCAGGCAGCGCGGCTACGAGTACGTGGCCATCACCGACCACACGCGGCGGGTCTTCATGGCCAAGGGCCTCGACGCGGAGCGGCTCGCGGCGCAGTGCGACGAGATCGACCGCCTCAACGCCGAGGGCCCCGGCGTGCGGGTCCTCAAGGCGGCCGAGGTCGACATCCTCGAGGACGGCGCGCTCGACCTGCCCGACAGCGCCCTCGCCAGGCTCGACCTGCGCCTGTGCTCCGTGCACTACAACACCGACCTCCCGCGCGACCGGCAGACCGAGCGGGTCCTGCGCGCCATGGACAACCCGCTCTTCAACATCTTCGCGCACCCGACCGGGCGCCTCATCGGCGAGCGCCCGCCCTACGAGATCGACCTCGAGCGCATCCTCCTGGCCGCCCGGGAGCGGGGGTGCTTCGTCGAGCTCGACGCCCACCCCGATCGCCTCGACCTCTGCGACCTGCACCTCAGGCTGGCGAAGGAGCTGGGCGTCAAGGTGGCGATCTCGACGGACGCGCACAAGGCGACCGACCTCGAGCTCATGCGCTACGGCGTCGACCAGGCGCGCCGCGGCTGGCTCGAGCCCGGCGACGTGCTCAACACCAGGAGCTGGGCGGAGCTCGCGCCGCTCTTCAGGCGCTGAGCGGGGGGGGCGAGGCCCCGAGGTTGCAGACCGCCCCGGGTCTGCGAGAATCCGGGACGGGTGATGCGATGACGCGCTGGTCTGGCGCCGCGGCGGGCGTGGTCCTCCTCGCGGCCTTGCTCTCGTCGGCGGCGCTGGCGGACCCGCCGCCACCGAGCCGTCCGCTCCCGACGCTCGAGGACGCGCTCGCCCAGCTGCGACGACAGCGGCTCTCGCCCGCAGCGGAGATCCTGGCCGCGCGGGTCGCGCAGCGCGGCCCGAAGATGCGGCTGTCGCGCGAGCAGGCGCGGGAGGCCGCGCTGGCGCTCGCGCAGCGCTTGCCCTCGATGGTGGCCGCCCGAAACCTCCTGGGCGTGATGCCACGAGCCACGGTCGAGCTCATCCGCGCCGTCCAGGAGCGGGGCGTGCCGCGCGACGAGGCAGAGGCCATGGCCACCTACCTGCTGCGGCTCGCCGGCGCGCTCCGGCTGGGCAACCAGGCCCGGTTCGACGAGAACCACTCCCACGTCATCGGCCGGCACTGGCGGGAGATCGACTACACCGGCGAGGGCACGACCTGGCAGGCGCGGCAGGCCCACTGGTCGCGGCTCGGGGTCCAGGACTTCCGGCGCGCCGTGTGCCTGCACCGCTACTTCGTCGCCGAGGAGAAGCTGGCCTACTTCCGGCGCATCTACCGGCCGCAGGGGAAGATGTCAGCGGTGGCGGCGCCATGACGACGGCGGGCTGCACCACCTCGAGCAGGAGCCGACATGACCACGCCCAGGACCTCGGTGTCGCATTCGTTGTCGCCTCACCCGGTGCTCAGGAGGGCATGGTCGCGCTTCGTTTGCCACGCGGTGGCGAAGCTCGCGTAGGCTCTCCGCGCGAGCGCGGCCGCGGGCAGCGCGGGATCGGCCTCAACGGCGGCCCAGACGTCCGCCCGGTAGGTCGGTCCCATGATCACGCGCCAGCGATACGCGCCGTGACGCCGGGCGAGCTGCGCGGGCGTGAGCACGTCCGCCGCGCGATCGCGTAGGACGTTCGCCGGCACCCGCAGCGCGCTCGCGACAAAGCGTGGGTCCTCGCCATGGCGCCGGATCTGGAACTCGGTGCCGGTCGGGAGGAGGTCGAGTCGCGGACTCCGGTAGAGCGCCGCGACGCGCGCAAAGCGGCGATCGCCGTGCTGCCAGGTGCTGAGCGCGCTCCACAGGGCCTGCACCCGGGGGGAGCCGCGCGCGGCGACGAGCTTCGTCAGCCGGTCCGCGTTCACGAAGGGATGGTGGACGCCGAACCAGGTAACCAGCACGGCGAGGACGCGCAGGTCATGCTGGTCCATCGCGGCCGCGGAGGCGAACAGCAGCGTGTCCTCGATGTTTGGCCCCCGTGCGGCGGGCGCGGCGAAGCTCATGCCGATGCCGACCATCGCGGCGGTCAGCGCGTCGGGCGCGGGGGCCGCGGCGGGCGCGAGGGCGCGGCTAAAGGCCATGGCCGAGCCTCCGGCCGACGTCCGCGATGGTCGCCTGCACGTGCGCGGGCCAGTCGGGGTTGCCATCCTGCTGCTCGAGCCACGGCAGCAGCGCCCGGAGCTCAGGCTTCGTGGGCGCCAGCGCGAGGCAATCACCGAGGTCGAGCCCCCGATCACACAGGGCGAAGAGCTTGGACCGGAGGAGGTCGTCGCGCCCCAGGGTGCGCAGCAGGAGCGCTGTGCCGCGGAAGAGCGGCTGCAGGCGGTCTTGCCAGCCGGCGGGGAGCTGCGGCACCAGCGATGCGGGGCCGTTGTTGAGCCAGTCGTCGTCCAGGATCTCGCCGCGGCTGCGGGCCGCAGCCGCGAAGGCTCGTGCCGCCGCCGCGATCGCAGCGGGCAGGGCCGGATGCAGGATGTCGCAGTCCTTGGTGGGGCGCGCCACGACGCCGAGCAGGTTGAGGGCCGTGCCGCCGATGACCACGGCTTCCAGCCCGAGTCCTTGGTCGGCGAGGTAGCGGTCGAAGGCCGTGAGGGTCGCGTGCGGCAGCATCGGTATCAGTTTAACTGATACCCAGTCGCCCCGCCACTGCCCCCGCATGGCGCTCCCCTGCCTGCTCGCATCGTCGCGCGTCCCCGCTGCTCGCGCGGGCCGAGCGCGCTGCTACGAGGCCTGGCGCGCGCGGGCTTCGCGGGCGGACTGCCGCCGCCGGCACGGACGTGCGGGACGCCATCCGCCGGAGCAGCTCGAGCTGCTCGGGGGCGAGGATCTTGGCGTCGACCGCGGGCTGCAGCGAGCCGTCCCAGCGCACGCCCGGCACGGCCAGGCCCAGCACGAGCGCGAGGACGGAGAGGAGCCACGGGAGCAGCCACGCGACCAGGAGCCAGCGGTCGCGACGCGGGCGCAGGCCGAGCGCGGCGCCCACGGGCTCGCGCCAGAGATAGCGGGTCAGCAGGAGCGCCAGGAGCGCCGGCGTGAGTGAGACGACCTGCGCGAAGAGGACCCACGAGGGATGGCGGAAGCTGCCGCCGCAGGCCAGGAACCCGCCGACGGCGCCGTAGGTCACGGCGTAGACGACCAGATAGTAGATGCCGACCCGGCGCCAGCGCACGGCGGCCGGCGGCACTGGGCGGGGGGGAACGTCGACCTGCCCGGGTTGCAGCATCGGCCGCCATCGTAGCCCGGCCATCCATCGGGAGCGAGCGGGACTCCCGCGCCCTTGCCCGCGGCCCCGGGTTGCGGCAACCATCGGGGCCATGCCGATCAACGCCGAGTGGCACGCCAGGCACCCGATGCCGAAGAACCCGACGCTCGCGCAGCGCATCGTGTGGCACCAGGCGCACGCGAAGCACTGCGCCTGCCGGCCCATCCCGGCCAAGCTCCTGGCGCTGATGGAGGCGGCGCCGCCGGCGGCCCCGCGGCAGCGGCGATGACCGGCCCGGTGCTCGTCACCGGCGCGACCGGCAACGTCGGCCGCGAGGTGGCGCTGGCGCTGCGGGCGCGCGGCGTGCCGTTCGTGGCCGCGGGCACCGATCCGGCGCGGGTGCGCCGCGCGCTCGGCGACGACGTCGCGGCGGTGGCGCTCGACTTCCGGCGACCCGAGACCTACGACGGCGCGGTGCGGGGCATGCGCGGGCTCTTCCTGCTGCGGCCGCCGCCCATCGCCAACGTGCGCGAGACCCTCAACGTGCTCGTCGACCGGGCGCGGGCGGCCGGGGTCGAGCACATCGTGTTCCTGTCGGTGGCCGGCGCGGACCGGCAGCGGTGGGTGCCGCATCACAAGGTGGAGCGGCACCTGCTCGACCGCGGCGGCGCCGCCACGATCCTGCGGCCCGGGTTCTTCGCCCAGAACCTCGGCGATGCCTACCGCGAGGACATCCGCGGCCGGAGCGAGCTGTACGTGCCGGCGGGTACGGGGCGGGTCGCGTTCATCGACGTGCGCGACATCGCCGAGGTCGCGGCGCAGGCGTTCGGCGATCCGGCGAGGCGCGGGCAGCAGTACACGCTCACCGGCCCGGCGGCCGTGAGCTTCACCGACGTGGCCGCGGTGCTGACGGCCGCGCTGGGGCGGCCGTGCCGGTATCGGGCCGCGAGCATCCCGGGCTACGCCGCGCACCTGCGGCGGCGCGGCCTGCCGTGGGGCCAGGTGGCGATCCAGACGCTCCTGCACGTGGGGCTGCGGGTCGGCCACGGCGCGGCCGTGGACCCGACGCTCGCGCGCCTGCTCGGGCGGCGGCCGCGCGGGATCGAGGACTACGTCCGCGACCACGTGGCGCTGTGGCAGGGCTGACCGGCCGCGCGCCTACTTCCACACCTTCATCACCGTCCCCGCGTCGTGGTCCACCCAGTAGACCGCGTCGTCGTCGAGCGCGAGCGACCACGAGGACCGCACCGCCGCGAGCTGCTGGGGGTCGCCGCCGCCGGGCGGGACCATGCTCACGTCGTAGCTGCTCGCGAGGTAGGCGCCGCTGGCGTCGACCGCGAGGTCGCTCACGCCGGGGAGGCCGCCGGCGAGGCTGGTCGGGACGGTGGCGTCGGGGGCGAGGCGCCGCAGGGACCAGGTGGCGTCCACCCAGTAGACGGCGCCCGCGGCCACGGCGAGCGGCCCGGGCTGATCGAGATCGGTCGCGAGGTCCTGGATGAGGCCCTGGGCGTCGCGTCGCACCCGGCGCACCTCGCCCGGGGAGGTGTTGTTGGTCCAGTACACGTACTGCTCGTCGACGACCACGCGGTCGGCCCAGGGCTGGTTGTGGGTGAAGACGGCGCCCGCGGGGTTGCCGAAGGGCCACCACGCGACGCAGCTCTCCACGTCGTTGGCGCAGGAGCCGGCCGAGCAGTAGACCGTGCCGCCGGCCACGGCGCAGCGGCGGAGGTAGCCGACCGTCTGGGCGACCTCGTCGACGGCGATGTCGCCGCCGCCGGCGGGGGCGCGGCGCACGGCGAGGCTCGTGTGCCAGTAGAGGTTGCCGCCGTCGATCGCGATGCCGCGGCCGCTGTCGCCGGCGGGCGCCTGCCACAGGGTGCCGTTCTGGGTGCCGTCCTTGCGCGCCCAGCCGAGCCCGCCGTCCTCGAGGACCCAGAAGACCCGCGTGGCGTCGAGCGCGAGCGCGACCGGCTGGGCCTGGTCGCGGGCGAGGGTCATGGGGGCGCAGCGGCCGTCGACGCAGGCGCCGCCCTGACAGGTCCGGCCGCAGGCCCCGCAGTTCGCGGGATCCGAGTGGAGGCGGGCCTCGCACGCCGCGGCGGGCAGGCTGTCGTCGAGGCCGATCACCTGGGCGCAGGCGCTCGCCGCCGCGGCGCAGAGGATGAGGGTCAGCGCGCGCGCGGCGGTCAAAAGCCACCACCCACGACGAGCGCGCCGCCGCCCGGGAGCAGGGTCGGGGCGACGGCGGCGCGGCCGAAGACGTAGGGGCGGGGCCGCACGAGGAAGAGGTACGCGCTGACCACGGCCGCGGCCGCGCCGACCCCGAGGCCGACGTCGGCGATGACGGCGGCGCGGCTCGCGTCGGCGCGCAGCGCGACGCCCGTCGGCGAGCAGAGCTTCGGCCCGCAGTAGTCGGTGCTGTCGCCGTTCTTGCTCACCGCCGCGGCCCCGAAGTAGCTGCCGAGGACGATGCCGGTGACGGCGACGCCGGCGGTGACGAGCACCGCGACGCGGCGACGCGGCGACAGCGGCGGCCAGGGCATCACGACCGGCGCGTAGACGTCCGGCTCCCCCCAGCCCGCGGCCGGCGCCGGGCGCGGCGGGGGCGCGGGCGCGGCGAGCGCGGGCACGAGGACATCGATCACCTGTCCCGCGGTGGCGATGACCGAGCGGCTGAACCAGCTCCGGCCCGGCGCGCCCGCCTGGACCGTGTGCGGGCCCGGGTCGACGGGGAAGGCGAGGCCGAGCGCAACCGCGGCGAGGATCGTGCCATCGAGGCGGAGCTCGAGCGCCGGCCCCGTCGGGTCCGCCGGCGCGATCCGCAGGCGCGCGAGCCGCGGCTCGAGCGCGGCCAGGCGCCGCTCGATGAGCGAGACGCGGTCGGCCCGCCCGTCGCGGCGCGCGATGTCGAGGGCGGCCTTGAGCTCGGTCCAGGCGGTCGCCGTGCGGCCCTCGCCCTCGTGGCACAGCCCGAGGTTGAGCAGGGTGCCGCCGCCCGGGTCGAGCCGCTGGCTCTCGGCGAGCTTCGGGCAGGCCTCGGCGAAGCGGCCCTCGCCCATGAGGCGGCGCCCCTCCTGGAACAGGGTCTCGGCGAGCGTGAGATCCTGCGGCCGCGGCTGCGCGTCGGCGCCCGCGGGGAGCGCGGCGAGCAGGCAGGCGGCCGCGACCCTCAGCGCGCGGCTACTTGCGTCCCTGGACGGCCTCGTCATCGAGCACCTCCCGCGCACGGGGCTTGGGTTGGGGTTCATCGCCGGCGCGGCGGGGCGGCGCGGCCGGCGGCGGCGCCTCGACCCGCGGCGGCGCGACGGGGCGGCCGCGCGGGCGGGCCGCGGTGGGGCGCGTGGGCCCGGCCGGCGG
>DASXVK010000420.1:0-4908 GCA_036504295.1 Polyangia bacterium | reverse complement strand
CGCGCGCGCCTGGCTCGACCGCGGTGACGAGCGCGCCCTCCGCCACGCCGAGCTGGCGGCGGGCGGTCGGCGGCACCGGCTGCAGCGACAGCCCGAGGCTGGCCTCCGCGGCCGCGCCGCCCGGTGCGGCGGGCGCGCCGGGAGGGGGAGGGGGCTGGCCGGGGCGCTCGGCCACGGCGACGTGCGTCTCCTGGCTGCTCCCGTGCCGCAGGAAGCGCAGCTTGACCCGGTGCCCGGGGCGCAGCACCGCCACGCGCCGGATCAGGTCGTTGGCGCCCTCGATCCGCTCCTCGTCCAGCGCGACGACGAGGTCCTCCGGGCGGAGGCCCGCCTTGCTCGCCGGGCTGCCGGGCGCGACCGACGCCACGAGAGCCCCGCTCTTCTCCGTCACCTTCAACGCCTCGGCCAGCTCGGGCGTGAGGTCCTGCGCGATCACGCCGAGGTAGCTGCGCACCACGCGCCCGTCCTTCTCGAGCTGGGGCAGCATCGCCTTCACGGCGTTGATGGGCACGGCGAAGCCGATCCCTTGCCCATGGGCGACGAGGGCCGTGTTGATGCCGACCGCCTCGCCGTTCAGGTTGAAGAGCGGTCCCCCGGAGCTGCCCGGGTTGATGGCGGCGTTGGTCTGCACGAAGTCGTCATACGGCCCCGCCCCGATGACCCGCTCCTTGGCCGAGACGATCCCGTTCGTCACCGTGAGGGCGAGGCCGAAGGGGCTGCCGATGGCGAGGACCCAATCACCCACGCGGAGCGCGTCCGAGTCGCCGAGCCGGGCCGCCGGCAGGCGCCCCTCGACGTCCTGGAGCCGCAGGAGCGCGACGTCCGTCTCGGGATCGCGGCCGATCACGCGCGCGGCGTACTCCCGGTGCTCGGCGGTACGCACCAGCACCTCGGTCGCGCCGGCCACGACGTGGTTGCTGGTGAGCACCAGGCCTTTCGGGTCGATGATGAACCCCGACCCGACGCCGGTCACGACGCGCGGCGCCAGCTGCGGCGCGGGCGCGAACGGGCTGTCGCCCGGCCCCGGTGCGCCGGGCCCCTGTGCGTGCGGCCCCGGTGCGCCCGGCCCCGGTGCGCCCGGCCCCTGTCCGCCAGGCTCCTCGGCGCTCGGCCCGCTCGCGGTCCGCCGCGTGGTGACGCCCACCACGGTCGGGCTCACCCGCTCGATCATCTCGGCGAACGAGGGCAGCCCCTCGGGCTCGGCGAGGACCTCACCGGGCTTCGCGCCCGTGGCCGCGCGGGAGGCGGGGGGCGGCGCAGAGCGCGCCTGCTCCTCGGGCTCGGGGCCGGTACAGGCAGACGCCGTCAACAGCACGAGCAGGCCGGCTCGGGCACGTCCCAGGAGCGAGCGCGTCATCGCCGGCGGCCGAGCTTCTCCTCCACCGACCTCACCTCCGCATCCATGTCCGGCCGCTTGTCGCGCCGGTCGTCGATGCTCACGAAGGTGGAGACGCGCACCGCGCCCTGCGTGAAGGGGTGCTCGTGCATCTGCCGCACCACCTTGAGCACCGCATCGAGGTCCCCCTCGATGATGGTGCCCATGGCGGTGATCTGGTGCTTCAGGTCGGCGGCGCGCAGGATGCGCTCGGCGCCGGCGATGTGGTCGGAGATGCTCGAGGAGCCCGTGCCGACCGGGGTGATGGCAAGGAATACGACGGCCATGCTGCACCTCTCGGGAGTCACTGGGGTCACCCGCCGCGGCGGCGCGCAGGTGACTCTCCGACGGCATGTAACCGTCAGCCGCCCCCAGTCAAGCGGCCGTCGGCGCGAATCGGGGAGCCCCAGGGCGAGCCGCCCTCACGGCGGTCCGTCCCAGAGGAGGTCGAGGCTCCCGTCGGGGCCGACCGCGAACCGCGAGCCGAGCTCCGCGCTGATCCGACCCAGAGTGTCCACGCCGAGGTCGATCAGCCGGTGCGCGAAGCGGACCTGCGCCTCGGGGATGCCGTAGCCCCAGTTGTCGCCCCAGTGGAGCGACGCCACGAGCAGGTCGCCGGGACGCCTGGCTCGCCGCAGGCGCGCGGCGACGTCGTCGGCCGCGGACTCGGACAGCGCGCTCAGGAAGGCGACACCCGGACGATCCTCGGTCGCGGCCCAGTCTGGGGGGATGCCGCTGCTCGCGGCGCCGAGCGCGAAGACCAGGAGCCGCGCCCCGCCCGGCAGGGCGACGGCCGCGGGCGCCGCCGCCTCGGCGTCGCTCCGCCCCGCCCCGGCCGTCGCGATGCCGGCCCGCCGGAGCGTCGCCAACGTCTCGAGCAAGCCGGCGTGGCCCCAGTCGAGCACGTGGTTGTTCGCCAGCGCGCAGACGTCGATCCCGGCCGCCGTGAGGCAGCCCACGTTCGCGGGGTGCATCCGGTAGTTGATCCCCTTGTCGGGCCAGTGCTCGTCGCTGCGCGTGACGCTCGTCTCGAGGTTGACGACGCGCGCCGCGGGCGCGGCGCGGCGCAGCTCGCCGAGCGCCTCCCCCCAGACGTAGGCCGGGTCGACGGCTCTGGGGATGGGGCCGCTCCGCTGCTCGGCGAGCTCGACGTAGCCGCGGGCGTCGCGGATGGACAGCTCGAACAGACGTGGATCGCTCGGGTGGCCCAGGACCTGGTCCACCCCGCGGCCGGTCATGACGTCGCCGCAGAGCAGGATGGTCACGGGATGGGGCGCCATGCGGCCTCTCGCGGTGGATGCCGGGGCGGGGCGGCCGGCCGCCGCGTGGCGACGGTGCGGCGTAGCGCCGGCGGGCCACGCCCTCAGCGCGCGTAGAACTCGACCACGAGCGTCTCGTCCAGGGGGACGGGCACGTCGTCGCGGGCCGGCGTCCCGGTCAGGCGGCCCGAGAAGCCGTCCGGGGCGCGCTCGAGATACGACGGCAGCGGCAGCTCGGGCCCGCGCAGCACCCCCTCGGCGACGAGTTGGTGCGCGCGGCTCTTCGGGCGCACCGCCACGGTCATCCCCCGGCGCAGCGCGAAGCTCGGCATGTCCACGCGCCGGCCGTTCACCTCGACGTGCCCGTGCCGGACGAGCTGGCGCGCGGCGACGATGGTGGGGGCGACGCCGAGCCGGAAGACGACGTTGTCGAGCCGGCTCTCGAGCGCCTGGAGGAGGTTGCCGCCGGTCGGCCCCGGACGGCTCGCGGCCCGCCTGACAGCGGTGTGCAGCTGACCCTCGCTAAGGCCGTAGTAGAAGCGGACCTTCTGCTTCTCCGCGAGCTGCAGCGCGTACTCGCTCGGGCGGCGGCGGCGCGTGGGGCCGTGCTGACCCGGCGGGTACGGGCGGCGCTCGATGCTCTTGCGCGTGAGGCCCGACAGCGGCACGCCGAGCCGCCGCAGGATGCGGAGCCGGGGCGCGAGGTAGTGACTCATGACGTGCGACTCCCTTCGTCCTCCGTCACCCCAGCCACTGCTCGGGAGCCGGGGCGCGCGCGCGTGAGCGCTGCGCCGCCTGCAACAGATCGTCGATGGCGTCGTCGGTGGGCGGGGCGAAGTCCGCGTACCACGAATCGATGCAGACGAAGGCCTCGGGCACGGCGGCGCAGACCACGGCCTCCGCGAGCGGGGCCAGCTCCTCGCACGTCTCGGGTGGCGCGACGGGCACGGCCACGACGGCACGCGCCGCCCCGCGGCGCCTCACGGCCGCGATCGCCGCCCGCATCGTGGCGCTGGTGGTGAGCCCGTCATCGACCAGGATGACGGTCCGGCCTACGAGCTCGAGCGGCGGCCGGTCCGCACGGTACGTGAGCTCCATGCGCGCGAGCTCCTGCTCCGCGCCGGCGACGGCGGCCTCGACGGTGCGCCGGGAGATGCCCATCCGGGACACCAGCCCCTCATCGAGGAAGCCCACCCCGCCGGCCGCCACCGCTCCCACCGCCAGCTCGGGCCGGCCCGGCACGACCAGCGGGCGGACCGGGAGCACGTCCAGGGGCGCACCCAGCCCCTGGGCGACCTCGAAGGCGACCGGCACCCCACCCCGCGGCAGCCCCAGCACCGTCACGTCCTCGCGTCCGGCGTACGGGACCAGATACAGCGCCAGCGCGCGGCCCGCGTCGCGGCGATCATTGTAGTGATGGATCACGACGGATGGATGTTCGGCGCCTCGATGGGGTGCCTCTCAGGCAGCCCTTTGCGCGCCGTTAGCGTGGTGACCGCCAGCGGCGCGGATGCCTGCGGCCATGCATGACGCCCAGCACGACAACCTCCTCGGGCCCAGCGCGGAAGTAGTTGCGCCTCAAGGCGCTCACGAACCCCCACTCACCGGGGCGTCACCGCATCAACGGCTGTGGTCGTGAACCTGCCCGAGTTCGAGCAGGCGTTCCGCTGCCGCAAGGGCAAGCCGATGGTGAAGAAGAACCGCTGCCGCGTCTGGTGACGCCGGGCAGCGCCATTGCAACGGATCGTGTCCGCGCGGAATCAGCCTTGCCGGCTCACCGCCCACCCGAGCTGGCGAGCGCGGCCAGCGTCGCACTGCGCGGAGAACCCGTGGTCCATCAGATGCGTTGCTTGCTCGTGCGGGTGGTATGCTGCTCGGTGAGGGTGGCTTCAATGGCGGCGTCCCTGGCCAGAGTCCTCGCCGTACTCCTCGCGGTGTTGCCCGTCGGGTGCGGCTCGGTTGCCGCAACGAGGGGCGCGCCGTCATCGAGGCCGGTGGCTTCGGGACCACCGCGCAGTGTGCCTGGGCCGGCCGCCGCGACCGGGGGGCTCATCGGTACGCCGGCCAGCAATCCCGAGGCGCACCGGATCGAACCCGCAAGCGCGTCGGCGCCGAACTCGCCGCTCGGAGAGCTTTCCCTCATCCTGAGCGGCCAGCGGAGCCTGCCGCCGAAGGCTGCTGATCGCAGGCTCCAAAGCAGTCTGCCACCGAAGGTTGCCGAGCGCCGGCTCAGGGCGTTGGTGAGGCGGCGCGCCGTCGTGTTCGTGCCCGTGG
>DASXVK010000419.1:0-4389 GCA_036504295.1 Polyangia bacterium | reverse complement strand
CCAACGTCCGCTACTCGCCCATCGACTACCAGAACATCATCTACTACGCCGCGCCGACGAAGCGCCGCGCCCTCGGCAGCCTCGACGAGGTCGAGCCCGAGATCCTGCGCACCTACGAGAAGCTCGGCATCCCGCTCGAGGAGCAGAAGCGCCTCGCGGGCGTGGCCGTCGACGCCGTCTTCGACAGCGTCTCGGTCGCGACGACCTTCAAGGAGAAGCTCGCGCAGGCGGGCGTCATCTTCTGCTCCTTCTCGGAGGCGGTGCAGCACCACCCCGATCTCGTGCGCCAGTACCTGGGCTCCGTCGTCCCGTACCGCGACAACTTCTTCGCCGCGCTCAACGCCGCCGTCTTCAGCGACGGCTCGTTCGTGTACGTGCCGAAGGGCGTCAAGTGCCCGATGGAGCTGTCGACCTACTTCCGCATCAACGCCGCCGAGACCGGCCAGTTCGAGCGCACCCTCATCATCGCCGACGAGGGCGCCCAGGTGAGCTACCTCGAGGGCTGCACGGCGCCCATCCGCGACACGAACCAGCTCCACGCCGCCGTCGTCGAGCTGGTCGCGCTCGACCACGCCCAGATCAAGTACTCGACGGTGCAGAACTGGTACCCCGGCGACAAGGAGGGCAAGGGCGGGATCTACAACTTCGTCACGAAGCGCGGCAAGGCCGCGGGCTTCCGCTCGAAGATCTCGTGGACCCAGGTCGAGACCGGCTCGGCGATCACCTGGAAGTACCCGAGCGTCATCCTCAAGGGCGACGAGTCGCAGGGCGAGTTCTACTCGGTCGCGCTCACCGCGAACTACCAGCAGGCCGACACCGGGACGAAGATGATCCACCTCGGCAAGGACACCCGCTCGACCATCGTGTCGAAGGGCATCTCCGCGGGCCACGGCCAGAACACCTACCGCGGCCTGGTGAAGATCTTCAAGGGCGCGGCCAACGCGCGCAACCGCTCCCAGTGCGACTCGCTGCTCCTCGGCGGGCTGTGCGGGGCGCACACCTACCCCTACCTCGAGGTGCGCAACACCAGCGCCCAGATCGAGCACGAGGCGTCGACCTCGAAGATCAGCGAGGACCAGCTCTTCTACTGCGCGCAGCGCGGGATCTCCGAGGAGAACGCCATCTCGATGATCGTCAACGGCTTCTGCAAGGAGGTCTTCCGCGAGCTGCCCATGGAGTTCGCGGTGGAGGCGCAGAAGCTGCTCAGCGTGAGCCTGGAAGGATCGGTGGGCTGATGGGTGAGAGCGAGACCGCGATGCTGGAGGTGAGGGACCTGCACGCCCGCGCGGGCGGCCGGGAGATCCTGCAGGGGATCGATCTCGTCGTCAGGCCCGGGGAGGTGCACGCGATCATGGGGCCGAACGGCTCGGGCAAGAGCACGTTCGCCGAGGTCATCGCCGGGCGCGAGACGCTCGAGGTGACCGGCGGCACGCTGCGCTACCTGGGGCAGGACCTCGCCGGCATGGCGCCCGAGGACCGCGCCGCGCGCGGGATCTTCCTCGCCTTCCAGTACCCGGTCGAGATCCGCGGCGTGTCGAACCTGTACTTCCTGCGCGCGGCGCTCAACGCGGCCCGCGAGCGCCGCGGCCTCGAGCCGCTCGACGCCATGGACTTCCTCGCGCTCGCGCGGGCGAAGGCGAAGGAGGTCGAGATGCCGGAGGCCCTGCTCGGCCGCGGCGTCAACGAGGGCTTCTCCGGCGGCGAGAAGAAGCGCAACGAGATGTTCCAGCTCGCGGTGCTCGACCCGCGGCTCGCGATCCTCGACGAGACCGACTCGGGCCTCGACATCGACGCGCTGCGCACGGTGGCCGAGGGCATCCAGGCCCTGCGCAGCCCCGAGCGCGCCTTCGTGATCGTGACCCACTACCAGCGGCTGCTCGAGTACATCGCGCCCGACCACGTGCACGTGCTGGCCGGCGGCCGCATCGTGCGCTCCGGCGGCAAGGAGCTGGCGCTCGAGCTCGAGGAGAAGGGCTACGGCTGGCTCGCGCCGGCGGCGGGTCCGCGGCCGGCGCCGGGGGCGGCCGTGTCATGAGCGGGCGCGAGCTCACCGGCACGGCGCGAGCGGACGCGTTCGCCGCGGCGATGGCCGCCGCGTTCGCGCGCGCGGCCGCGGACGACGCCGGCCGCCGCGCCGCCTTCGCCCGCTTCGGCGCGCTCGGCCTGCCCGGCCCGCGCGACGAGGAGTGGCGCTTCACCGACCTCGCGCCGCTGGCCGGCCACGACTGGATCCTCGGGCGCGCGGACGGCGCGGCGCAGGCCGGCGCGGCGGAGCTCGTCCGCGCGCTGCCGCCCTTCGCGCACCGCCTGGTGCTGGTCAACGGCGTGCTCGCGCCGTCGCTCTCGAGCCTGGGCGGGCTGCCCGCTGGGGTCACCGTGACGAGCCTCGCCGCGGCGCGGCGCGAGCGGCCGGAGCTGCGGGCCGAGCTCGAGCGCGACGCCGACGGGGACGACGCGCTCGCGGCGCTCAACGCCGCCTTCGCCGCCGATGGCGCCTTCGTGCACGTCGGCGCCGGCCGCCGCGTCGGGCCGCTCGCGCTCCTCGCCGTCACGACGGGCGCCGCGCCGACCATGGCCCACCCGCGCACCGTCGTGCTCCTGGGCGAGGGCAGCGAGGCCGAGCTGGTCGAGGCCCACGTCGGCGCGCCCGGCGCGGCCACCTTCACGAACGCGGTCACCGCGATCACCGTCGGGCCGGGCGCGCGCCTGCGCCACTGTCTCCTCGAGTGCGCCGGCGACGCCGCCGTGCTCCGCGCCCGCCTCGACCTCCGCCTCGAGCGCGACAGCCGCGCCGCCGCGACCACCGCGACGATCGGCGGCGCGCTCGTGCGCAACGACCTGCGCGCGACCCTCGCCGGGCCCGGCGCCGACTGCCGCCTCGACGGGCTCTACCTCGCCACCGGCCGCCAGCACGTCGACAACCACACCACCATCGACCACGCCGCGCCGAACGGCCGCAGCCGCGAGCTCTACAAGGGCATCCTCGACGGCCACGCGACCGCGGTCTTCGACGGCAAGGTCCTCGTCGCGCCGGTCGCGCTCAAGACCGACGCGGTGCAGGCCAACCACAACCTCCTGCTCTCCGACGACGCGGTGGTGAACAGCAAGCCGCAGTTCAACATCAACGCCGACGACGTGAAGTGCGTCCATGGGGCCGCCATCGGGCAGCTCCGGGAGGAGGAGATCTTCTACCTGCGCACGCGGGGGCTGACGCGGGCCGCGGCGCGCGCGCTGCTCCTCTACGCGTTCGCGAGCGAGGCGCTCGGCGCCGTCGCCGCGCCGGCGGTGCGGGCCCACCTCGAGGCGCTCGTGCAGGCCTTCATGCCGACGGGGCAGCGGCTGCGGGAGGCGGCATGAGCGCCGGATCAGCTACCCTTCCGGGCATGACGCCCGATCTCGACGTGGCCGCGCTGCGGGCCGAGTTCCCGATCCTGCGGCGCAGCGTGCACGACAAGCCGCTCGTCTACCTCGACAACGCGGCCACCACGCAGAAGCCCACGGCGGTCATCGACGCGGTCACCCACGTCTACGACACCTACAACTCGAACGTCCACCGCGGCATCCACCTCCTCTCGCAGGAGGCGACGCACGCGTATGAGGCGGTGCGCCTGAAGGTCCAGCGCCTCCTCGGGGCGCCGAGCGAGCGCGAGGTCATCTTCGTCCGCGGCACCACCGAGGCCATCAACCTCGTCGCCGCGACGTTCGGCCGCACGCGCGTCGGCGCCGGCGACGAGGTGCTGATCACGCACATGGAGCACCACTCCAACATCGTGCCGTGGCAGATGCTGTGCGAGCAGCAGGGCGCGCGCCTGCGCGTGGCGCCGGTGAGCGACGCCGGCGTGCTCGACGAGGAGGCCTTCGCCCGGCTGCTCGGGCCGCGGACGCGCCTCGTCGCGCTCACCCACGTCAGCAACGTCCTCGGGACCGTGAACCCAGTCGCGCGCCTGGGCGCGCTCGCCCACGAGCATGGCGCCGCCGTGCTGGTCGACGGCGCCCAGGCCGTCGCCCACCTGCCCGTGGACGTCCAGGCCCTCGGCTGCGACTTCTACGCCTTCTCGGCGCACAAGCTGTTCGGCCCGACGGGCGTCGGCGTCCTCTGGGGGCGCCGCGAGCTGCTCGAGGCCATGCCACCGTGGCAGGGCGGCGGCGACATGATCGCGTCGGTCACCTTCGAGCAGACGACCTACAACCGGCTGCCGTACAAGTTCGAGGCCGGCACGCCCGACATCGCCGGCGTGGTCGGCCTGGGCGCGGCCCTCGACTTCGTCGGGCGCCTGGGCCTGCCGGCGCTCGCCGCGCAGGAGGCGGCGCTCGTCGCGCGCGCGACCACGGCGCTCACCGCCATGCCGGGCCTGCGCATCATCGGCACGGCGCCCGGCAAGGTCGGCG
>DASXVK010000418.1:0-8552 GCA_036504295.1 Polyangia bacterium | reverse complement strand
CCGCACAACGAGTACGCGGCGAGCGGCCAGAACGGCCAGCAGGTGCAGGAGTTCAAGCAGCTGGTGCGCACCCTGCACGAGGCCGGCATCGAGGTGCTCCTCGACGTGGTCTACAACCACACCGCCGAGGGCAACCACCTGGGGCCGATGCTGTCGTTCAAGGGCATCGACAACGTCGCCTACTACCGGCTCGTGAAGGACGACCCGCGCTACTACCTGGACTACACCGGCACGGGCAACAGCCTCAACATGCGGCACCCGCACGTGCTGCAGCTCATCATGGACTCGCTGCGCTACTGGGTCCTCGACATGCACGTCGACGGCTTCCGCTTCGACCTGGCCGCGACGCTGGCGCGCGAGCTGCACGACGTGGATCGCCTGTCGGCCTTCTTCGACCTCGTCCAGCAGGATCCGGTCGTGAGCCAGGTGAAGCTCATCGCCGAGCCGTGGGACGTCGGCGACGGCGGCTACCAGGTGGGCAACTTCCCACCGGCGTGGTCCGAGTGGAATGGCAAGTACCGCGACTGCGTGCGCGACTACTGGCGCGGCCAGAACCAGACGCTCGGCGAGTTCGCGTACCGCTTCACGGGCAGCTCGGACCTGTACGCGAACACGGGGCGCCGGCCGTACGCGAGCATCAACTTCGTCACGGCCCACGACGGCTTCACGCTCCACGATCTCGTCTCGTACAACGAGAAGCACAACGAGGCGAACAGCGAGGGGAACAAGGACGGCACGACCGACAACCGGTCGTGGAACTGCGGCGTGGAGGGTCCCACGGAGAACCCCGAGGTGAACCACCTCCGGGCGCGGCAGAAGCGCAACTTCCTCGCCACGCTGCTGCTCTCGCAGGGCGTCCCGATGATCGTCTACGGCGACGAGGTCGGCCGCAGCCAGCGCGGCAACAACAACGCCTACTGCCAGGACAACGAGCTCACCTGGTTCGACTGGGAGCACCGCGACGAGGACCTGCGCGAGCTCGTGACGTTCCTCGTCCACCTGCGGATCGAGCACCCCGTGTTCCGGCGCTGGGACTGGTTCAAGGGGCGCGCCATCCGCGGCACCGGCCCGGGCGACATCGGCTGGTTCAAGCCGAGCGGGGAGGAGATGGGCGACGCGGACTGGCACGACGGCGTCGCCAAGGCGCTCGGCATCTACCTCAACGGCAAGGACCTCCAGCTCGTCGACAAACGCGGGGAGCGCATCCGCGACGACAACTTCCTCCTGCTCTTCAACGCCCACTACGAGCCGATCTCCTTCGTGATCCCGCCGCAGCGCTGGGGGCACAACTGGGTGAAGATCCTCGACACCGACGTGGCGCTCCCGTGCGAGGGCGCGGAGACCTGTCGCGAGGGCGAGCAGCTTCAGGTGGAGGGGCGCTCGCTGATGGTGCTGCGGCAGACGGACGGCCGCGGGTCGCGCTCGCCTCAGGGCGGGGGCAGGCCGCAGAGCTCGGCCACCGCTCCGCGCAGCTCGGCCTGGACCGCCTCGACGGGGCGGGCGCCGTCGAGGACGCGGTAGTCCTCGCCGGGGAGGCGGGACTTCAGCTCGCGGTAGTTCTCGGCGATGCGGCGCTGCGTCTCGAGGCGGTCGTAGCGCTCCTCGGGGCGCCCGGCGGCGGTGCGGCGGCGCTCCGCCTCCGCGGCGGCGACGTCGAGGAGGAACGTGACGTCGGGACGGCGCGCGCGGCGGTTCAGCTCCTCGACCCACGCGCGGTCCGCCTCGAGCGCCTGGTAGGCGAGCGACGAGTGGTAGTAGCGGTCGGTGATGACGTGCACGCCGGCCGCGAGCTGCGGCAGCATCTCTCGCGCGAGGTGGTCGGCGCGGTCGCCTGCGAAGAGCAGCGCCATCGTGTCGCCGGCGACCGGCGCGTGGCTGCCCAGCAGGATCTCGCGGATGAGACGCCCGACCGGGCCGTCGGACGGCTCGCGCGTGAGGTGCGCGCCGGCGCCCTGACGCCGCAGCCACTCGGTCAGGAGCCGCGCCTGGGTCGTGGTCCCGGACCCGTCGATGCCCTCGAGGACGATGAGCTTGCCGTCAGCCACGGCGCGAGCTTACCACGGCCGGGGCCCCGCCTGGCAGGCTGCGGGGAAATGCAACACGGAGACGCGGAGGCACGGAGGATGATTCTGATTATTCAGGACCCTACTCCGTGTCACCGTGCCTCCGTGTTGCATTCGCTCCTAATGCAGGACGCGGAAGCGCCTGAGGCCGGTCTGGAGCGACTCGGCGCCGTCGGCCTCGAAGCCGACGAAGCGGATGCCCATGCCCGTGATCGCGCGCGCGCCGGAGGCGTCGGCGAAGTTCAGGAAGTAGTGATTCTTCACCTCGCCCGTGGCGACGATCTCGCCGTCGCTGTCCGGCATCGCGAAGTGCACGCGCACGGTGCAGCCGAGGGGCAGGGGCTCGCGCGACTCGAGGAACATCCCGCCCGCGGAGACGTTGCGGGCGATGTAGCGCATGTGGCCGTGCTGCGGGCTCTCGAGCGAGACGGTGAACATCTGGTCGAACCTCAGGTGGCGGCGCTGTTCCCGGATCGCCGGGGCCCGGGGGGGCGCGGCAGCGACGGCGGGCGCGGGCGAGCTCTGGCTGACGGCGGGGCGTTGGGCGCGCTTCATGACTACAATGGTACCAGGGTATGTCAATGAAGTCAACAAACTTACCTTGTCTTACATGAACCGACAGGAGCGCGGAGGGCGCTTCCGTCGCGGGGCGCGCGCCGCTACGATGGGGCATGCCGCGGCGCGGACTGTGGATCTACGGCTCCCTCGACCTCCTGTTCGCGGCGCTCTACGCCGCCTTCGCGCTCCTGGGCCCCGGGCGCAACGCCGCCATCACCGCGTGCGTCCTCGGGCTCGCCGCGCTGCTCGCGGGCAGCGGCGTCGGGCTGCTGGCCGGCGGGGCGCGGTGGGCCCGCCGCCTGGCCGTGGCGACGAGCGTCCTGCTGCTCGCGGCGGCCTTCCTCGCCATCGCCCTCCTGGTCGTCTCCGCGGCGTACCTGCGGGGCGTGTATGGCGGCTTCGGGGCCGGCGCCGCGGTCACGTGCCTGGTCGCGGCCGCGCTCATCGTGGAGCTCGTCGGGCTGCTGCCGATCTTCCAGCTGCGCTTCCTGCTGCGGCGACTCGACCCGCGATGAGCCGCGTGCGCCTGCTCATCGCGCTGCCCGCGGCGGCGCTGCTGGCGCTCTGGGTCGGCGTGCGCGGCTGCGTCGAGCTGCGGCCCACGCCGCCGCTGCCGGCGGCGAGCCGCGCGGCGGTGATGGCGACGCTGCGCGCGGCTCTCGACGGCGCGCCCGCGCCCGCGCCGGCCGGGCCGGGGCTCGAGCGGGCGCCGGCGGGGCCGTTCTTCGCGACCGCCTATCGCCACGGCGAGCCCCTGCTGCGCTGCTCGGCGCGCGCCGCGACGATCGGCGCCGCGGCGGCGGCCTGCGGCGAGAGCCTGCGGGCGGAGGCGACGCGACGCGGCCTCGGCGCCGACGAGCGGCGCGCGGCGCGCATCAAGGTGGACCTGACCACGGCCGAGGGGCGCCTGGTGACCTGGCCGCGCCCCGCCTTCGCGCTCGGCATCGTGCCCGGGATCGACGGCGTCGGCGTCGCCGTCAGCGGCCGCGAGGAGCGCCTCCTGCCCGACGACCTCGTGCGCGGGGACCTCCTCGCCGGGGCGCGCCCGTTCGCCTGGATCGAGGAGTTTCACGCCGGGCTGCACGTGCCGCGGCTCGTCGCCGTCCTCGCGCGGCGGCTGGAGCTCGACGGGGCGGCCTGGCGCCGCGCCGACAAGCGGTTCTTTCGCTTCCGCACCGAGGCCTTCATCGAGCCGGCGGCGGCGCGCGGCCAGGCGCTCGAGCTGGCCCGGGGCGCGGTCGCCGCCGCGCCGGCCGTCGATCGTGCGACGCTGCGCGCGGCGGCCCTCGCCGGCGGCCGGTATCTCGTGCGCGCCCAGCGCCCCGACGGCAGCTTCGACTACCTCTACGAGACGCTGCACGACGCGGCCACCGACGCCGACTACTCCCTGCCGCGCCATTTCGGCGCCACCTACTTCCTCGCGCAGCTCCACGGCGCGACCGGGGACGCCGCCGCGAGCGCCGCGGCGCGCAGGGCGCTCGCGTGGGGCGCGGCGCGGGTGCCGGCCGCGTGTCAGGGCCCGGACCTCGCCTGCATCGTCGACCGCGGCGACACGGTCGCGGACCTCGGCACCGCGGCGCTCGCGCTCGTGGCGCTGCTCGAGCACCGCCGCCACACCGGCGACGCGAGCCACGACGCGCTCGCGCACCGGCTGGTCGCGCTCATCCTGCGGATGCAGAAGCCGGGCGGGGACTTCGCGCACGTGTTCCGCCTCGCCGACCGGCGCCCGGATCCCGCGCCCAAGTACCTGTACTACGACGGCGAGGCGGCGCTCGCGCTCGCTCGCGCCTACGCCGCGTTCGGCGAGCCGCAGGTGCTCGCCGCGCTGCGCCGCGCCCTCGATTACCTCACCGGCGCGGCGTACGCCCATTTCGCGGGCCAGTTCTTCTTCGGCGAGGACCACTGGACCTGCGTCGCGGCCGAGGCCGCGTGGCCGCACCTGCGTGACCCGCGCTACGAGCGCTTCTGCCGCCAGTACGGGCGCTTCATGCGCTACTCGCAGTTCGGCCCGGGCGAGCACCCGCCGGACTTCGCCGGCGCCTACGGCTTCACGCCGTTCTTCCCGCCCCACACGACGCCCGCGGGCAGCCGGACCGAGGCGATGATCTCCGCCTATCTCCTCGGCCGCCACCACGGCCGCCCCGACGAGCGCATCCGCCGGCAGTGCCTGCTCGCGCTGAGCTGGCTCCTGCGCCAGCAGCTCACCGCCGACAACTGTTACCTGTGCCGCGACCCGGCGCGCGCCGACGGCGGGTTCGTGCAGAACCCGGTCAGCCGCCACGTGCGCATCGACTTCATCCAGCACATCGGCTCCGCGATGCTGCGCATGGCCGATCTGCTGTGAGCCGGGCGCCCCTGCGCTCCCTCGGACCCTGTGCTAAACTGACGCCGTGAGCGACCCGCGCGACCCGGCGAAGCCGCGCACCGCGACCCCCCGCACCGTCATCGGCACGCTCCCCTTCGGGGTCGCGCCGAGCGGGCCGCCGTCGATCGCCGCGTCGCCCGCACCGGACGCCGCGCCCCCGGCCGAGCCGGTCCGGGGCAGCGATCCGACCGCCGCGATGCCCGTCATCCCGTCCGCCCCGCCGGCGGTGACGCCGCTGCCATTCGTGATGCCGCCGCCCGGGCCCGACCCGTACCTCGGCAGCGTCATCGCCGAGCGCTACCGCCTCGAGCGCAAGCTCGGCGAGGGCGGGATGGGCGTGGTGTACCTCGCGCGCCACATCGTCCTCGAGAAGCCCGTCGCCATCAAGATCCTCGCCGAGGACCTGGCGCGCCGCCCCGATCTCGTGCAGCGGTTCCTCCACGAGGCCAAGGCGGCCTCGCGCATCCACCAGGAGAACATCGTCGACATCACGGACTTCGGGCAGACCCCGTCCGGGACGGTCTTCTTCGCCATGGAGCTGCTCGAGGGGCGCGACCTCGCGACCCTCATCCGCCGCGAGGTGGGGGCGGTGGCGTGGCCGCGGGCCAAGCCGATCCTGGTCCAGATCTGCCGTGCCCTCGCCGCCGCGCACCAGAAGGGCATCATCCACCGGGACATGAAGCCGGAGAACGTCTTCCTCATCGAGCGCGAGGGGACCTCCGACTTCGTCAAGGTCCTCGACTTCGGCATCGCGAAGATGACCGGCATGGAGGAGCAGGCCGGCAACCGCCTCACCCGCACCGGCATGATCTTCGGCACGCCGGAGTACATGTCGCCGGAGCAGGCCCAGGGCACGCACCCCGACCACCGCGTCGACGTCTACGCCGTCGGCGTGATCATGTACGAGATGCTGACCGGGAACGTGCCCTTCCGCGCCGACACCTTCATGGGCGTGCTCACGAAGCACATGTTCACGGCCCCGGTGCCGCCGTCGCTGGCGCGGCCGGAGGCCGGCATCACGCCCGACCTCGACGCCATCGTCATGCGGGCGCTCGAGAAGGACCGCACCCGGCGGTTCCAGACGATGGCCGAGCTGGGGCAGGCCATCGCGGCGACCGCGGGCGGCGCCGCCATCGCCTTCGGCAGCGCCGGCGCGACCGCGGCGGCGCTCCCGGGCGGCGAGAGCGGGGCGCTGCGGCTCCCGGCCGTCGCTCCGGGCGGACCCGAGAGCACGGCGGTCATCGGGGGCCCCCGCGTCGCGCCGCTCGCCGCCACGGCGCTCGTGGCGCCCGCGCCGGCGCCGGTCGCTCCGGCCCGGTCCCGGGCGGGGTTGTGGATCGGGCTCGTCACCGCGGCCCTCGTGCTCGGCGGCGGCGCCGCGGTGTACCTCCTGGCGCTCCGGCCGGCGGGCGTCGCCCCCGCCGCGCCGCCGAAGGTCGAGGTGGCGGCGCCGCCGGGTCCGGGCCCCGTCGTCGGCGCCGCGCCGGCCGACGCCGGGCCGCGCGCCGTGGAGCTCACCATCCGGTCGCGTCCGCCGGGGGCCGAGGTGTTCCGCGGTCCGGAGAGGCTGGGCCTGACGCCGGCCAAGCTCAGCCTGCCGGCGGGACGCGAGGAGGTCGTGCTCTCGATCCGCAAGACGGGCTTCGAGGAGCGCACGCTGCGGCTCACGCCCGATCGCGAGCGGGAGTTCGAGCTCGATCTCACGCCGGTGCGGCGCACGGGCGGGGGCAAGCGGCCGCCCGCCGGCAAGGCGCCGGAGAAGGCGCCGAAGATCCCGGAGCTCAAGGATCCGTTCTCGGACGGGTAGCCGGGCGGCCGTGAGGCGGAGATGCGCGGCTACGAGATCGCCGTCCGCGACGAGGTGCGCGCCCTGCACGAGGATGCCCTCGTCCTCGACCTGCACAATGACCTGCTGACGAAGCTGGCGCACAGCCGGTACGACATCGGCAAGCGCCACGCCCCGCAGGCCTACTACAACCCGCTGCGGCTCGATCTCGACGTGCCGCGCCTGCGGGCGGGCGGCGTGAGCGGGCTCGGGTGCCTCGTCTTCACCGGGTACCGGCTCGCGCGGCAGCGGCGCATCGGCTGGGAGTTCGCCGCGCTCGACCGCGTCCTCGCGCGCTACCCGGACGACCTCCTGCTCGCGACGACGCCCGCCGACCTGCGCCGCGCGAAGGCCGAGGGGAAGGTCGGGCTCTTCCTCGGCATCGAGTCCGCCGACGGGGTGCGGGCGCCCGACGACCTCGTGCCGCTCCATGCGCGCGGCGTCCGCTTCTTCGGCGCGGCCTGGCAGCACGACACGCACGCGGTCAAGTCGTCGCGGACCCGCGGCCCGGACCGGGGCCTCAGCGAGACGGGGCGCGCGCTCGTGCGCGCCTGCAATCGGCTCGGCATCCTCGTCGACGTCTCGCACGCCTCGCGCCGCGGCGTGTGGGACATGCACGAGCTGAGCACGGTCCCGGTCTTCGCGTCGCACGCCGGCGCCGCGGGCGTGAAGCGCCACTACCGCAACCTCGACGACGATCAGCTCCGGGCCATCGGCCGGGCCGGCGGCGTCGTCGGCGTCATCTTCTGCACGTACTTCCTCGGCGGCGTCTTCGCGACGCTCGAGCGGCTCGCCGATCACATCGAGCACGTCGCCGACGTCGCCGGTGAGGACGCCGTGGCCCTGGGCAGCGACATGGATGGGTTCGTGCCGCTGCCCCGCGGCCTCCGCGACGTGGCGGACCTGCCGCGGCTCACGGAGGTGCTGTGGCGGCGGGGCTTCGGCGAGCGGCGGCTGCGCAAGCTGCTGGGGGAGAACTGGCTGCGCTACTTCGCGCTCGCGCAGCCGCAGGAGTGACGGAAATTGAACAGGGAGACGAGGAGACGGGGAGAACTTCTGGGTTGGGTTGTGCGACCGCGATCGAGCAGTGGCCCGGCGCGCTTGGCGCAACCCAACCCAGTTTCCCTCCCCGACTCCCCGTCTCCCTGTTGATCCCTCTTCGCCTACCGGCCGCGGGCGGGCTCGCAGTTGATCTCGCGGTCGCCGAACTTGCCGCCCCGGAGCCCGTTGATCACGCGCTCGACGTCCGCGTCCTTGACCACGAGGTAGGTGTGCGTGTTGCGCACCTGGATGCGCGGCGGCTCGGGCAGCCCCACGCGCTCCGTGACGAGCTGCAGGACGTCGCCGGACCGGACGCGGTCGCGGCGGCCGAGGTTGAGGTAGAGGCGGGTCGTGCCGGGCTCGAGCGGCGCCGGCTCCTCGTCCATGGGCGAGGACCGCCGGCCGCCCCGGGCCTCGGGCGCACTGCCCACGGGCGCGCCCTCCGCCTCGCCGGCCGCGCTCGGGGCTTCCTTCGTGCGCTCGTCGACCCAGGTCTCCCAGAAGTCGACGTTGCCGCCGGCGCCCGCCGGACCGGCGGCGCTGGGCCGCTCGCCCTCGCCGCGGCGGCCGCGGCCGCGCTCACGCCGCCGTCCCTCGCGCGGAGCGCCGCCCTCGGCGCCGCCCCGGTGCTCGCGCGCGCCGCCGGCCGGCGCGGCCGCCGGCGCGGCGCTCGCCGCGGGGGGCGCCCCCGCCGGCTCGG
>DASXVK010000417.1:0-2607 GCA_036504295.1 Polyangia bacterium | reverse complement strand
TGGAACGGGGGCGCAAGTGCCACGCGAGGGCTCCACGCCTTGGGTTCATGCAGAACAGAGGTAAGCGTCCGGTGAACCGCACCTGTCGAGCCTGACGGCATCGAGGCAGGCTCCGCCACGGAGGTGACCGTGGCGAAGACGATGAAGATCGGCGTGGCGGACCAGGCGCAGCTGCGCGAGCTCGCGGGCGGCCGGTACTGGAGCGAGGCGGACGGGCGCGCGGCGCTCGCGGCCTTTGAGGCGAGCGGCCTCACGCGCGCGGCGTTTCGGCGCGAGACGGGGATCTCGCCGCAGCGGCTGAAGTGGTGGCGCCACCGCCTCGGAGCGACGACCGAGTCCATCGGCAAGATCGAGTTCGTGCCGGTGGAAGTGGCACCGCGCGCCGCGGCAGCCGACGACGCGACGATGGAGATCGTGCTCGGCGAGATCCGCGTGCGCGTCGGCCCCGGCTTCGACTCGGGCGCTCTGCGGCGGCTCCTCGACTTCCTCGCGGAGCCGGCGTGCTGAGCTTTCCATCCACGGTCCGCGTCTATCTGTGCGCGACGCCCGTCGATCTGCGAAAGAGCTTCGATGGGCTCGCCGTTGCGACGCGCCAGGTGATCGGCGAAGACCCGCTGTGCGGTCACGTCTTCGTCTTCCTGAACCGCCGCGGCGACCGGGTGAAGCTGCTGCTCTGGGATCGGAACGGCTGGCTGCTCGTCTACAAGCGGCTCGAGCGCGGCGTGTTCAGGCGGCCGAGGGAGGCCGGTGCGGGCGCGGGGCACGTGTTGCTCGAGGGGGCGGAGCTGGCCCTCATGCTGGAGGGGATCGACCTGCGCGGTGCGCAGCGGCGTCCGCGCTGGCAGCCACAGGCGAGCGCCCGCTGAGTTCCGCGTTCGTCCCATTGCCTCCGAGTCGGAGGTGTGATCAAAGGATGCCGTGACCGGCGCGGCGGACATCAAGGGCATCACCGAGCACCTGCGGAAGGTGCTGACCGATGGCCGGGTGGACGAGGCGCTGGGGATGGTGGAGACGCTCCTCGCACAGCTGCGGGCCAGGAACACCGAGCTCGAGCTGCAGATCCTGAAGCTCCGGAAGCACCAGTTCGGCCAGCGTTCCGAGAAGGTGGACCCAGACCAGCTCGCGCTCTTCCTCGCCCAGGCGCAGGCCGAGTCGAAGGAGATCGACGCGGCGGTGAAGGCGATCCTGGATGCGGCGGCGCCCGGCCCCGAGACGCCGATCCCCGCGCCGAAGCCGAAGCCGCGCCAGGGGCACGGGCGGAAGCCGCTACCGCCACACCTCCCGCGCGAGGAGGTCATCCTCGCGCCGGCCGCGGCGGAGATGATCTGCGCGACCTGCGGCGGCGAGAAGGCGTGCATCGGCTACGAGCGGAGCGAAGTCCTCGAGTTCGTGCCGGCGAGCTTCAAGGTAATCGAGTACGCGCGGGCGAAGTGCGCCTGCCGCAAGTGCGGCCAGGGCGTGGTGATCGCGCCGCCGGCGGCGAAGCCCATCGACGGTGGGCTGCCGGGTCCAGGCCTCCTCGCGCACGTCCTCGTCTCCAAGTACAAGGACCACCTGCCGCTCCACCGGCTCTCCGGGATCTACGCGCGGAGCGGTGTGGATCTGAAGGCATCCACCCTCGGTGACTGGGTGGCCGCGGGGACGGATGGGCTCGAACCGATCGCGAGGGCGATCTGGCAAAACTCGCTTGCCGCCCACCTGCTCCAGAGCGACGACACCGGCATCAAGGTGCTCGACAAGGATCATCCGAACGGCGTGAAACGCGGGCACCTCTGGGTGTACCTGGGCGATGGAAGATGGTGCTCCTTCGTGTACACGCCGGACTGGAAGGGGGAGTGGCCACAGAGCTTCCTCGCCGAGCGCAAAGGCTGGACCCAGGTGGACGGGTACGCCGGCTACGACGTCCTCTTCACGCGCGAAGGCGCGACGGCGATCGAGGTGTCGTGCTGGGCGCATGCCCGGCGCGGCTTCGTGGAGTCACTCGAGGCCGGTGACCTGCGCGCCGCGATTCCGGTGGAGCTCATCCGCCAGCTCTACGCAATCGAGCGCGCCTCCACGGAAGCCGGCGAGGATCACGCAGCGCGGCTGCTGCGGCGCCAGCGTGAGGCGCCACCGATCATCGCCGCGCTCGGCAAGTGGATGGCCGACACCTACAACAAGGAGCCGCCGAAGAGCCCGCTCGCGAAGGCCTGCTACTACGCGATCGCACGCTGGGAGGGCTTGAGGCGCTTCCTCGAAGACGGGCGGCTGCCGCTCGACAACACGGCCTCGGAGCGCGCGCTACGGCAGGTCGCGCTGGGCCGGCTCAACTACCTATTTGCCGGCTCCGACCAGGGCGGCGAGCGCGCCGCGATCGCCTACACCGTGATCGGCACCTGCATGCTCGCCGGCATCGACCCGCTCGCGTACCTCACCGACGTCTTCCAGAAGCTCGCTGCAGGCTGGCCCCACCGCCGCCTCGGCGAGTTGCTCCCGCCGAACTGGGCGGCCGCCCGCGCTGCCCCTACCGCGGCCTGATCCTTCTCCCAGTCGCCAAACCCTCTCACGCCCGCTGCCGACCGCCTACGTGCGGTTGGCCGGGCGGATACGGGGTGTGAACCCGGTACG
>DASXVK010000416.1:0-7615 GCA_036504295.1 Polyangia bacterium | reverse complement strand
TCCACGTCCGGCCGGCCCGCCGGACACGGCCGGAATCCGGACGCGCGCCGCGCCCGGCCGCGCGCGATCTCGCGCCCTTGCCGCTGGCACGCCCGGTGCTTGGGTGAGAGCGCATGGCTCGCACCCGCGCTCGTTCCCGCTGCGCCTCGTGTGGCTTCGCCACGACCCTGCCGCTCGGCCGCTGCCCGGAGTGTGGCGCCTGGGACTCCTTCGAGCCCGAGGCGCCCGCGCCGGCGCCGGGCGGCGGCGCGGGCGCGTCCCCGGCGGCCCCCGCCCGGCCCGTCGGGGAGCTCACGGCCGCGCCGACGCCGCGGCTGCTCACCGGCATCGGCGAGCTCGACCGCGTCCTCGGCGGCGGCGTGGTCCCGGGCGCGGTCGTGCTCCTCGGCGGCGATCCGGGCGTGGGCAAGTCGACGCTGCTGCTGCACGCGCTCGACGCGCTCGCCCGCGCGGGGCACCGCGTGCTCTACGCGTCCGCCGAGGAGTCGGCGGAGCAGACGGCGCTGCGGGCCCGCCGCCTCGGCGTCGCGGCGCCGGGGCTCATGGTGCTGTGCGAGGGCCGGCTCCAGGCGGTCCTCGCGGAGGCGGACCGGCTCGGGCCGCGGGTGCTTGCCGTCGACTCGGTGCAGGTCATGGCCGCCGCTGACGTCCCCAGCGCCCCCGGCACTCCGACCCAGGTCCGAGCCGTGGCCGCGGCGTTGACCGCCTACGCGAAGCCGCGCGGGCTGGCCGTCGTGCTCGTCGGGCACGTCACGAAGGACGGCGGCCTCGCCGGGCCGAAGACGCTCGAGCACCTCGTGGACGCCGTGCTGCACTTCGAGGGCGACCCGCGCAGCGCCTGCCGCATCCTGCGCGCGAGCAAGAACCGCTTCGGCTGCACCGACGAGATCGGCGTCTTCGAGATGGGCGCCGCCGGGCTGCGCGAGGTCGCCGACCCGTCCGCGCTCTTCCTGGCCGAGCGGCCGCGGGGCGCGCCCGGCTCGGCCGTGGTCGCCTCGCTCGAGGGCGCCCGCCCGCTGCTCGTCGAGGTCCAGGCGCTCACGGCGCACGCCGCCGGGCCGCCGCGGCGCACCGCGCTCGGCATCGATCCCTACCGCGTCGCCCTCATGCTCGCCGTGCTCGAGCGGCACGCGGGGCTGGACGCGGGCCAGCTGGACGTCTTCGTCAACGTCGCCGGCGGCCTCACGCTCGACGAGCCGGCCGTCGATCTCGCGCTCGTCGCCGCGCTCGCCTCGGCGGCGACCGGGCGGCCGGTGCCGGCGGAGATCGCCTGCTTCGGCGAGGTCGGGCTCGCCGGCGAGATCCGCGCCGTGCCCCGCGTCGACCTGCGGCTCGCCGAGGCGGCGCGCCGCGGGTTCCGGCGGGCCGTGGTACCGCCGGGCGGCGCCGCGGCGGCGCCCGGGCTCGAGCTCGTGCGCGTCGCCGACGTGGGCGCCGCGCTCACCGCGCTCCTCGGCCCGGCGCCGGCGCGGGTCGCGCGTGGGAGCGGCTAATGCCGCGCCGTGGCCGGGGCGATCGGCGAGGCTTATATTGGGAGGTACCATGGTCGAGGTGCCGCGCAGCCTGGAGCAGATGGCCCCGGAAGAGGACCGGCGGTTCGTGGTCCACGGGGTCAGCTGGGCCCAGTACGAGACCGTCCGCGAGGCGCTCGACCAGGTGTCGGGGCTGCGCCTCACGTTCCTCGACGGGAACCTCGAGCTCATGAGCCCGGGCCACCGGCACGAGGGCGTGAAGACGATGCTCGCGCGCCTGCTCGAGGCCTACGCGCTCGAGCGGGGCGTGCAGCTCAACGGGTGCGGCGGGCTGACCATGCGCGCGCGCCGGCTCGAGCGCGCGCTCGAGCCCGACGAGTGCTACTGCCTGGGCCGCCCGTTCGCGGAGCCCCCGGACCTCGCGCTCGAGGTCGTGGTCACGAGCTGGAGCCTCGACCG
This sequence comes from Polyangia bacterium, assembly GCA_036504295.1. Lineage (GTDB taxonomy): Bacteria > Myxococcota_A > Polyangia > JACRCY01 > JACRCY01 > DASXVK01. The sequence continues at coordinate 5,684 of DASXVK010000416.1, read as the reverse complement.
GTTCGCCGTGTACGAGGGTCTCGGCGTGCGGGAGGTCTGGGTCTGGCGCGACGGCCGCCTCACCGTCTACCGGCTCGGCCCGCAGGGCTACGCCGCGCAGCCGCGCAGCGAGCTGATCCCCGAGCTCGACCTCGATCTGCTCGCGTCGTTCGCGACCGACGCGGAGGACCAGACCGCGGCCGTCCGGGCGTACCTCGGCCGGCTGCGCCGCTGACCGGAGCGGGTCGCGCCGGCCGCGGCGGGAGGTCAGCACGTCACGAGGACCAGGCCCGGATCGATGCAGCGCAGGTCGTCCGGGTCATTCGTCACCACCGTGGCGCCGTGCCGGCGGGCCAGCAGCGCCACGCTGGCGTCGACGATGTCGCGGGTCCTGCTCCGGCCGCACAAGGCGCCGGCCGCCTTGGCCTCCTCGGTGTCGAGCGCCTGGATCGCCAGCCGCCCAGAGCCGATGAGCCGCGCGAGCCGCACCTGCTTCCGGCCGTCGCGCCACGCCTGTGCCACCACCGCCGCGGGGACGTGGATCGCCAGGCCGTGCTCGAGCGCGAGCGCGACGAGCGTGCGGACCCGGCGGTCGTTGCGCTCGAAGGCGATGAGCGCGCCGGTGTCGAACACTACAGCCCCAGGACGGCGCGCGCCCATTTCTCCTCGTCGGCGGAGGCGGGGCCGTTCTCGGCCTCCATGTCGGCCAGCAGCGCCGCGAGATCCTCGAGGCGGGCCTTCTGCTCCATCGCCGCGTCCACCCAGGCGCTGATCGAGCGCGCGCGGCCGCCCCTTACCTGCCGCTCCGCCGCGCGGAGGACCGCGGGGTCCACCGTCACCGTGATCCGCCGTTTGTGCATACGAAGATCATACTTCCCTCGCGACCCCGGTGCAAGCCGAGCCTCGCGCTGCCGCCGCCCGCGGCCCTCACCGCGCGCGCGTCGCGCGCCGCGCCGCCATCGCCGCCGCCATGTCGAGCGCGGCGACGAAGGAGTCGGGCCGGACCACCCCGCGCCCGGCGATGTCGTGGGCGGTGCCGTGGTCGGGCGAGGTGCGCACGAACGGCAGCCCGATGGTGACGTTCACGCCGTCGTCGAAGTGCAGCAGCTTGAAGGGGATGAGCCCCTGGTCGTGGTACTGGCAGACGACCGCGTCGTGCGCGCCGGTCACGGCGGCGCGGAAGACCGCATCGGGCACCGCGGGACCGTCGAGGCGCACGGGCCCGAGACCCAGGCCGGCGAGCTCCTGCCGGGCCAGGGCCATGGCCGGCGCGATGACCTCGGCCTCCTCGCGGCCGAACGCGCCCGCCTCGCCGGCGTGCGGGTTGAGGCCGCAGACCGCGATCCGCGGCGCCTCGAGGCCGAAGTCCGCGACGAGCGCGCGGGCGCACAGGACGATGGTGCGGGCGATCAGCGCGGGGGAGAGCAGGGCGGGCACCCGCGCGAGCGCGACGTGGGTGGTGGCGAGCACGACCCGCAGGGCGCCGGGCCGCGCCGCGGTGAGCATCATCGCGTGCGGCGGGTCGCCGGCGCGGTGCGCCAGGTACTCGGTGTGCCCGGGGTAGGCGAAGCCCGCGGCGTGGGCGCTCTGCTTGTGGATGGGCGCGGTGCACAGGGCCGAGCAGGCTCCGTCGACGACCGCGTCGACCGCGGCGACGAGCGCGGCGACCTGCGCGGCGCCGCTCGCGGCCGTCGGGGCGCCGGGCGCGTGCGGTCCGTGCCTGCCGGTCGAGACCATCCGGGCCGGGACCGCCGCGCCGCAGGCACGGGCCGCCGCGGCCAGTACGTCCGGATCGCCGTAGACGACCGCCTCGAGGCCCGGCCGGGCGGCCAGCGCCCGGACGATGATCTCCGGCCCGACGCCGGTGGGGTCGCCCATCGAGATCGCGACTGGCGCCAGCCGCGTGGTCACGGCCGGTCCGCCTCCGCCTCCGTCTCGGCCGGCTCGGTGCCGGGGACGACCAGCTTGTAGCCGACGTTGCGCACCGTGACGATGAGCCCCTCCGCGCTGCCGAGCTTCGCGCGCAGCCGCCGGACATGGATGTCGACGGTGCGGCTGCCGCCGCTGTAGGCATAGCCCCAGACGCGGCTGAGGAGCTGCTCGCGCGTGTAGACCCGGCCGCGGTTCTGGGCCAGGAACTTGAGGAGCTCGAACTCCTGGTGCGTGAGCTCGACGGGGCGGCCGTGGACGCGGGCCTCGTAGCCGGCCAGGTCGATCCAGAGGTCGCCGAGCTTGAGGACGTCGTCGCCGGCGAAGGCGCTGAGCCGCCAGTCGAGCTGGCGGACGCGGGCGTACAGCTCCGCCGGGACCAGCGGCTTGAGCACGAAATCGTCCGCCCCGGCCGCGAAGTCCAGGGCGGCCAGCTTGGCGACCGTGACCACCATCAGCGCCGGAACGTCGGCCAGCACCCCGACCCCGCGCAGCCGCTCGAGCGCCCGATAGCCGCTGCCCAGGGCGTCGCCGGCGTCGATGCAGATGAGGTTGGGCCGGTCCGCGGTGAGCGCCGCCTCGTCCAACCCGGCGAGATCGAAGTCGATGCAGGTGATGCGGCACCCGAGGTCGCGCAGGGCACCGGCCGCCGCCTCCGGATCGAGGCGGGCGCCGCGAGGATCCTCCGTAACGCAGAGCACGTGCACGGCGTCGTGATATTGACGATGCCCTCCGCCCGTGTCAATTTGCGACCGGTGTCTCGCTCGGAGAGATCGGGCCCGTCAGGCATCTCAAAAGTTACGGGCCTTTCACCGGACCCGGCGTTCATCAGGCCGATGAGGGCTCGTTGGAAGAGATGCTTTTTCAAGGTTAGGGTTGGCAGAGCCGATTCTTCGTAGGTACAATTGATCACAGGTCGCACGGTGCGTGCGGCCGTGCAGGTTCTGATGGACGACTTTCACTGCTCATTCTGCGGCAAGAGACGACGCGAGGTCCGGAAGCTGATCAGCGGACCGCGGGTCTTCATATGCGATGAATGCGTCGCTCTGTGTAACGACATCATCGCCAAGGAAGAGGCCGCGGAGCGTCCGAAGTATCCGACGCCGCACGAGATCACCGCCGAGCTCGACAAGTACGTGGTGGGCCAGCAGCGCGCGAAGAAAGTGCTGTCGGTCGCGGTCTTCAACCACTACAAGCGGATCGGCCTGCGGGGGAAGTCGGGCAACGAGGTCGAGGTCCAGAAGGGGAACATCCTCATGCTGGGCCCCACTGGCAGCGGCAAGACGCTGCTGGCCCAGACGCTCGCCCGCAAGCTGGACGTGCCCTTCGCCATGGCCGACGCGACGACGCTCACCGAAGCCGGCTACGTCGGCGAGGACGTCGAGAGCGTCATCAAGGCGCTGTACCGCAACGCCGGCGGGGACCTGGAGAAGGTCGCCCGTGGCATCGTCTGTATCGACGAGATCGACAAGATCGCCCGCAAGGGCGGCGGCCCGTCGGTGACGCGTGACGTGTCTGGGGAGGGCGTGCAGCAGGCCCTGCTCAAGCTGCTCGAGGGCAAGAGCTGCACCATCACCCCCGACGGCGCCCGCGGCCGGCCGCAGCAGGAGCTGATCCAGGTCGACACGACCGACATCCTCTTCATCGTCACCGGCTCGTTCAACGGGATCGAGGAGATCATCCGCCGCCGCGTCGGCGAGCGGGGCCTCGGCTTCGGCGCGCGCATCGGCAAGAAGGAAGAGAACCGTGACGCGCTGCGCGCCATGGTGCGCAACGAGGATCTCCTGAAGTACGGCATGATCCCCGAGTTCATGGGCCGGTTGCCGGTCGTGGTCCCCTGCGACGAGCTCGACACCGACGCCCTGACCGAGATCCTGTGGCGGCCGAAGAACGCGCTCGCCCGGCAGTACGAGCGGCTGTTCGAGATGGAGAACGTCAAGCTGCGCTTCACCGAGGACGCGCTGCGCGCCGTGGCCGAAGAGGCCACCCGGCGCAAGAGCGGGGCGCGTGGCCTGCGCGCGATCCTCGAGGAGGTGATGCTCGACGTGATGTACGAGATCCCCTCCCTCTCCGGCGTGGTCGAGTGCGTGGTCAACCGCGAGGTGGTGGTGAACCGCGGCCGGCCGCTCCTCGTGCGCGAGAAGAAGGCGTCGTAGGAGGGCGCGAGGCTCGAAGGCTTGAGGCACAACGCCTCGAGCCTCAGCCGGCGTCAAGCCTTCCCGAGCGCCTTGACCAGCTCCTCGCGCACCAGCCGCGCGACCTCGTCACCGCCCGCTGCACGCGGCCCGGCGGCCGGGGCTGCGGGCTTGCGCGCCTCCGGCCCGAGGCCGGCCTTGCGGCGTGACTCGAGCAAGGCCGGCAGGAGCTCGGCGGGGAGGCCCGGCGTGGCGCCGAGCTGATGGGCGGCGAGCGCGATGCGCGCGAGGTGCTCGACCAGCTCCAGGCGCAGGTAGGCCTGCTCGAGATCGTCCCCGACGGCGAGGACGCCGTTGCCGGCGATGAGCACCGCGTCGTAGTCGCACAGGAACGGCGCGAGCGCCGCGGCCGCGGCCTTGCCGGGCGCCGCGACGGGCACCGTCGGGACGCACGGGCCGAGGCTGACGACGGCCTCGGGCAACAGCGGCCGCTCGAGGAGCTTGGACCCGGCGAGGCCGATGGCGGTCGCCGTCGGCGGGTGCGCGTGTACGACCGCGCGTACGTCGGGCCGTGCGCGGTAGGCGCACAGGTGCAGGTTCACCTCGCCGGGCGGCTTGCCGCGGCCGACCACCCGGCTCGCGTCCTCGAGCGACTCGATGAGGACGATCCCGTCGGCGCCGACGGCCGCCTTGCTCGTCGCCGTCGGCGTGCACAGCACGCGCGCGGCGCCGGCGCGGACCGAGAGGTTGCCGTCGTGGTTCGCGACCCAGCCGCGCGCGTGCAGCCGCCGGCTGTAGTCGCACAGCGCCTCGCGTAGCCGCGCCTCGGTCCCGAACCCCGCCATCAGCGGTCCGCCTTGGCGCGCTTCGCGGCGCGCGGCCGGCCGGCCGCCGCCTCGACCGCGGGCGCAGCCCCAGGCGCGGGCGCCGGCGCCCCGGCGACGTCCATCGCGTCGACGATGCCGACGATGAGCGAGCGGATGGGGAGCTGCTTCCCCTTGAGGATCTGACGCACGCCGTTGCCCTCGCTCATCACGAGGACCGTGTCGCCCGGGCCGGCCTGCACGACGTCGATGGCGAGCATGCTCGTCCCGGTCGGCTGCGCCTGCTCGTCGAGCGGCTGCACCACGAGCAGCTTGTGGCCGTGGTAGGCGGGGTGCTTGACCGTCGCGACGACGGAGCCGAGGACGCGGCAGATCTTCATGGCGTGGTGTCGATCTCGTCCACGATGCCGACGATGGCCGCGTCCACCGGCACGAACCAGGGATCGCAGGCCAGCGCGGCCTCGCGGGACCCGACGAGGTACACGAGGTCCTTGGGGCCCGCGCGGACCGTGTCGACGGCGACCTGCGGCTCACCGACGGGCTTCCGGCGGTGGTCGAGGGGTTGCACCATCAGGAGCTTGGTGCCCTCCAGCCCCGCGTACTTGCGCTCCGCGACGACGGTGCCGATGACCAGGCCGAGGTACATGCGGCGCACAGATTACCGAGCATGGGGTCGGCAAGTCAAGGAAGCGCACGGAGGATTGCGGTCCCGCAACGTCGGGGCTGACGCGTGCATGAAGGCAACAGGGAGGCGGGGAGGCGGGGAGGATCTTGCTGTTGACTCACGACGCGGGCGTGGTGCACGACGCCCGCGTCG
>DASXVK010000415.1:0-7569 GCA_036504295.1 Polyangia bacterium | reverse complement strand
CGAGCCCAGCGCGGCCTGCAGCGCCCCCCACGCCGCGGGCCGCTGCTGCAGGTAGTGCTCGAGCCACGGCGCGACCAGCGTCATCGCGAGCTGGTTCTGCTCCGCGACGGTCATGGTCGGGCCCTGGGCGTAGAAGCACATCGCCGCCTCGCCCGCCTCACACTTCGCGAGCCCCGGGCCGTCCCGGTCGCTGAAGCCGCAGTGGTCGCCGCGCGTGAGCGTCGCGCGGTAGCGGGTCGTCCCGGCCGGGAGCGCGTCGTAGAGGAGCTGCCCGTGCGCCGGCACCGGGCAGAGGCAGTCCTCGCCGCCGCCCAGGATCAGCGTCGGCACCGTGACCGCGGCCGCGGCCGTGATCGGGCTCGTGCCGTAGATCGGCGAGCCGGTGAGGTTCCCGAGCGGCGCGAGGGCCACGATGGTCGTCGGCAGCGGCCCTTGCCCGGCCGCGGCGTCGGCCGCGGCGTTGAAGCTCGCGCCGCCGCCCGTCGAGTGCCCGAGGATCGCGGCGCCCGCCGCGACGTGGCCGAAGAGCGGGGAGGTCGGCTCGGCCCCGAGCGCCCGCACGCGCGCGACGATGAAGCCGAGGTCGAGCGCGTACTCGTCGATGTCGATCGTCAGATCGCTGCTCAGGCGGTCGTGGAGCGCGACGATGAAGCCGCGCGGCACCAGGTTCTCCCACGCGTAGCGATAGTCCTGGTAGCTCTGCTGGTACCCGTGACCGAACACGGCGAGCGGGAAGGCCCCCGGCGACGGCGCGGCGTCGGTCCCGGTCGCGTAGGCGGGGTAGAAGACGCGCACCGTGAGGTCGCCGGAGGTGCCGGGCGACCCGGTCAGGGTGAGCGTGGTGTCGCCGATCAGGCAGTGCGGGTTGTCGCCGCCGCACACGCCGCAGGCGTCCGGCACGCACGCGGGTGCGTCGGCCGCCGGCGTCGCGTCGGCCGCGGCGGCCGCATCACCGGTGGGGGTCTCGCCGTCGCCGGCCGGGGCGTCGACCACCCCGGCGTCGAACGGGCCGACCGCGCGGCCGTCCCCGCACCCGAGCACGAGCGCGCCGGCCAGCAGCGCGGCCACGAGGAGCGCGCCGGATTTCGCCATGGAAGACGACTATATGCCCGCCGCGCCGCACCGCGCAATCGCGGCTTTCGGTACTGCCGGTCGGTCCGCCGCCCCGTCTCCGTCGGTTCGCCCGGAGCCTGGAGGCTTTCCGTGGGCCGTGCTATCGTCCGCAGCCATGACGTCGCTCCTCGACCGCGTCCTCGCTGCCGCCCGGCAGCTCGGCGCGTCCGATGTTCACCTCAAGGCGGGGCTGCCGCCCATCTTCCGCATCAAGGGCGAGCTCCGGACGGTCCGCGACGTCCCGCCGCTCACCCCCGAGGTCATCGCCACCTTCGCCGTCAACATCATGAACGAGCGCCAGCGCGGGCTCCTCGAGAAGGAGCTGGAGGTCGACCTGGCGTACGGCACGCCCGACGGCGTGCGCTACCGCGTCAACGTCTTCCACCAGCGCGGGCAGGTCGGCATGGTGATGCGCCTGATCCCGCCGGACGTCCCGCCGTTCGAGCGCCTCAACCTGCCCGACGTGGTCCTCAAGCTCGCCGACGAGGAGCGCGGCCTCATCCTCGTCACCGGCATCACCGGCTCGGGCAAGTCGACCACGCTCGCCGCGATGATCGACTACATCAACGCGAAGCGCGCGTGCCACATCGTCACGATCGAGGACCCGATCGAGTACGCGTTCCGCGACCGGCGCAGCGTCATCAACCAGCGCGAGCTCGGCTTCGACACGAACAGCTACGCGAAGGCCCTGCGCGCCGCCCTGCGCCAGGACCCCGACGTCATCCTCGTCGGCGAGATGCGCGACCTCGAGACCGCCGAGATCGCCATGGTCGCGGCCGAGACGGGCCACCTGGTGCTCTCGACGCTGCACACCATCGACGCCGTCGAGACGGTCAACCGCATCATCTCCATCTTCCCGCCGCACCAGCAGATGCAGGTGCGGCTGCAGCTCGCCGGCATCGTGAAGGGCGTCGTCTCCCAGCGGCTGCTCCCGCGCGCCGACAACAAGGGCATGGTGCCCGCCGTCGAGATCCTCGTCAGCACCGCGCGCGTGCGCGAGCTCATCGAGGACCCGGCGCGCACCCGCGAGATCCGCGACGCCATCGCCCAGGGCAAGCACCCCTACGGCATGGTCAGCTTCGACCAGAGCCTGACGGAGCTGGTCAAGCGCCGCGTCGTGACCTACGCCGAGGCCCTCGCCCACGCCTCGAACCCCGACGACTTCGCGCTCACGTTCCGCGGCGTCGCCGGCTCCACCGACGAATCCTGGCATACGAACGACTCGTATCAGCCGCCTAGCTCATCACCGCAGACGAGGACTGCCGATGACCTCCCCATTGAGCGCTTCAACGATCCGAAGTAGCAACCGCCGGGCGCGGCCTGGCAACCGCAGGGCGCTGCTGGGCGCCGCCCTGCTGCTCGCGGCCATGCTCGTAGCCCCGGCGCAGGCCTCCGCCGCGAAGAAGGTCGCCGTCGATCTCGAGGGTGGGGCCGCGAAGGCGGAGAAGGCGGTCGTGCGGGCGCTGGGGGACGAGGGCTTCGACGTGGTGGGCACGGCCGCCTGGAAGAAGGCGGTGAAGAAGGCGAAGGGGCGCGGGGAGCAGCAGATCGCGCGCGCGGCCAAGAAGCTGGGCGTGGCCGCGGTGGTCGTCGGGAAGGTGCAGAAGAAGGGCAAGAAGCAGCTCCTGGTCCTGACCGTGCACAGCGGCAAGGACGGCGGGGTCATCGACACCGTCGAGATCGCGATGAAGGGCGGCAAGGCGGACACGAGCGCCGTCGCGGCCGACCTCGGCCCCGTGGTCCGGAAGGGGCAGGTCGCGGCCGGCGGCGAGGAGCCCGAGGAGAAGCCCGAGAAGCCCGAGAAGCCCGAGAAGCCCGAGGCGGGCAAGCCCGACACGGAGCTCCCCGACAAGCCCGAGCCCACCGCCACCCCGGCCCCGCGGGCCGAGGTGAAGAAGCCGGCCGAGCCGGCCGAGGGCGGCGCGGCGCGCCCGGCCTTCGACATCAACCTCGGCGCGAGCTTCTGGGCCCGGCGCATGAGCGTCAGCCCCGACCAGAGCGCCGACGTCTACAACGGCAAGCCCGTCCCGGGCCTGCGCCTCGACGGCGCCATCTACCCGGCCGCTTTCTTCATGAAGGACAGCATCGTCGCCGACTTCGGCGTCGGGTTCCTGCTCGACATGGTGTGGCTCTCGTCGGAGCTGCAAGGCGGCGGCGCGAAGCTCGGCACCACGCAGACGCACTGGGGCGTCGACGCCCGGTGGCGCCACCGCTTCGGCGACAGCGCCACCAGCCCCACGCTGCTCGTGGCCTTCACCGTCGAGAACCTCCAGTTCACGATCGGCGACCGCGCCTCGGCGCCGGCCGACCTGAACATCCCGGACGTCACGTACATGGGGTTCGGCCCGAAGCTCGGCATCGTCCTGCCGCTCGGCACGCCGTCGTTCCGCGTCGGCACGTACTTCAGCTACCTCATCACGAGCGCGTCGGAGAGCAACGCCCTGCCCGGCCGCGGCCTCGACGGGAGCTGGGGCATCGACTGGGAGCTGCACTTCGACTACCTGCCGTTCCCGTGGCTGCTCACCCGCGCCCAGTTCGGCCTGACCCGCTTCGCGAACTCCTACAAGCCGAGCGGCGGCCAGACGATCACCGGGATGGGCGACATGTACATCGGCGGCCTGATCACGGCGGGGTACGTGTTCCAGTAGCCCGTGCCCCTGCCCCTGTCCGCGTCCCTTTGACACACCCCGCGTCGCGCACTACCTTTCCTTCCCTCTGAAAGGTGCCCCATGGAGAAGCTCCCGATCCGCGAGATCCGCCGTCGCTTCCTCGACTTCTTCGCCCGCCACGGCCACACGATCGTGCCGTCGTCGAGCCTGGTCCCCCACGACGACCCGACGCTGCTCTTCGCGAACGCCGGGATGAACCAGTTCAAGGACGTCTTCACCGGCCGGGCGACGCGCCCCTTCACGCGCGCGACCTCGTCGCAGAAGTGCGTGCGCGCGGGCGGCAAGCACAACGACCTCGAGAACGTCGGCCGCACCGCGCGCCACCACACGTTCTTCGAGATGCTCGGCAACTTCTCCTTCGGCGACTACTTCAAGCGCGACGCCATCCGCTTCGCCTGGACCCTGCTCACCGAGGAGCTCGGCATCCCGCAGGAGCGGATGGTCGTCACCGTCTTCGGCGGCGACGAGGCGATGGGCGTGGGCGCCGACACCGAGGCGCGCGCCCTGTGGCGCGAGCTCTCCGGCCTGCCGGACGCGCGCATCCTCGACATGGGGTACAAGGACAACTTCTGGGTCATGGGCGAGACCGGGCCCTGCGGCCCGTGCTCCGAGATCCACTACCACCAGGGCGACGACATCCCCTGCACCGAGGAGGCCCACGGCCGGCGGTGCCTCGGCGCGGCCTGCGACTGCGACCGCTGGGTCGAGATCTGGAACCTCGTCTTCATGCAGTTCGAGCGCAAGGCGCCCGGCGCCCCGCTCACCCCCCTGCCGGCCCCGTCCATCGACACCGGCGCCGGCCTCGAGCGCGTGGGCGCGGTGCTGCAGGGCGTACGCTCCAACTACGACACCGACCTCATCCGGCCGCTCATCGCGCTCGGCGAGCAGCTCTCGGGCAAGCCGTACGTCTCCGCGGACTACGCGGGTGAGAGCGTCTCGCTCCGCGCCATCGCCGACCACGCCCGGGCGGCGGCCTTCCTCATCGCCGAGGGCGTCTTCCCCGAGAAGACGGGCCGCGAGTACGTGCTCCGGCGCATCATGCGGCGCGCGATCTACCACGGCTGGCTGCTCGGGATCGCGCGGCCGTTCCTGCACGAGGTCGCGGCCAGGGTCATCGAGCTCATGGGCCCCGATTACCCCGAGCTCGTCGAGCGGCGCGCCGTCATCGAGCAGGTCATGCGGCAGGAGGAGGTCAAGTTCCGCGAGACCCTCGACCGCGGCATGAAGCTGCTCGACGACGAGTTCCGCGCCCTCGGCAAGGGCGCGAAGACGCTCCCCGGCGCGATCGCCTTCAAGCTCTACGACACCTACGGCGTGCCGCTCGACCTCACGGAGATGATCGCGGCGCGCCACGGCTTCGCGCTCGACCTGGCGGGGTTCGAGGCGGCGATGGGCGAGCAGCGCGCGCGCTCGGTCTTCGACGGCGGCAAGGCCGAGGACGTGGCCGTCTACCAGGATCTGGCCGGCACCCTGCCCGCGACCGAGTTCGTGGGCTACGAGGCCACCCTGGGCGAGAGCGAGGTCCTCGCGATCGTCGCCGGGGGCAAGGTCGTCGCGGAGGCGGGCCCCTACTCCGGCGTCGTCAACGTGGTTGTCAAGCGCACGCCGTTCTACGCCGAGCAGGGCGGCCAGATCGGCGACGCGGGCGTCGTCGAGGGCCCGGGCGTGCGCGTGCGCGTCGACGACTGCCGCAAGCCCGCGGGCGACCTCTACCTGCACACGGGCGAGGTGCTCGAGGGCACGCTGCGCGCGGGCGCGGCGGTGCGCCTGCGCGTGGACGTCGCGCGCCGCGACGCCATCCGGCGCAACCACAGCGCGACGCACCTCCTGCACTGGGCGCTGCGCACGGTGCTCGGTGAGCACGCGGCCCAGAAGGGCTCGCTCGTCGCGCCCGATCGGCTGCGCTTCGACTTCTCGCACGGCAAGCCGCTGTCCGCGGAGGAGAAGGAGACCGTCGAGCGCCTGGTGAACGAGCGCGTGCTGCGCAACGCCGAGGTCACGACCGACGTGCTCCCGATCGCCGAGGCGAAGGCGAAGGGCGCCATGGCGTTCTTCGGCGACAAGTACGGCGACCGCGTGCGCATGGTGCAGATGGACGAGTCGAAGGAGCTGTGCGGCGGCACGCACGCTCGCCGCACCGGCGACATCGGCCTCTTCAAGATCCTCGCCGAGGGCGGCATCGCGCAGGGCGTGCGCCGCATCGAGGCGACGACCGGCAACGGCGCCGTCGCGCACGTCCAGAGGATGGAGGACGAGCTCGAGCAGGCCGGCCGGCTGCTCAAGGCCGGCGCGTTCGAGGTCGCGGCCCGCGTCGAGAAGCTGCAGCACGAGCTGCGCGAGCGCGACAGGGAGATCGAGGCGCTCACGCGCAAGCTGGCCGTCGGCGGCGCGCGCGAGGCGGCCGAGACGGTGCGCGAGATCGACGGGGTGAAGGTCGTCGTGCGCAAGACCGAGGTCGCCGACGCGAAGGCGCTGCGCGACCTGGGCGACGCGCTGCGCGACAAGCTCGGCTCGGGCGTCATCGTCCTCGGCGGCGCGGCGGACGGCAAGGTCGCGCTCTGCGCCATGGTGACGAAGGACCTCGTCGGCCGCTTCCACGCCGGCAAGCTCATCGGCGAGCTGGCGAAGGAGGTCGGCGGCAAGGGCGGCGGCCGCCCCGACATGGCCCAGGCCGGCGGCTCGCAGCCGGAGCACCTCGACCAGGCGCTGGCGAAGGTGTTCGCGCTGCTCGGCGGGTAGCGGGGGACAACTGCCCCGCCCGGAGCAGGATCCGCACCGCGTCCTCGACTGCGCGCAGGGGCGCGGGGTGGGCGCGCGCCGCGGCCGACATTCCTTCATCGAGCATCGACCGCAGGCGGGGGTCAAGGGGACGGGCCTGGTCACCGTCGAGAACGCGCGCGAGAGAGGAGGGCTGCTACTGAACTACGGGTGGCCTTCTTGAACCGCTCCTGCTCGCCGAGCGCCGCCAGCGCGCCGATCAGCTTCTCGAGGGTGCGCTGGTCGTTCGGATCGCGCGTCAGCATCTGCTCGAAGAGCTCGCGCTGCCGCTGCAGCTCCAGCCCCTGGCGCGCCTGCTTCAGCCCCTGCGCGTAGGTCTGCGAATCGCTCTGCGCCTTCGCGCGCTCGCCGTAGAGCCGCGCGGCTCCATCAGCTCCGCCTCGACCGCGACGCGCGCGCGTTGGTCCTGCGCCCCGTGATTACCACGCCCGGCGCCGGCGCGGCCGTGGGGTCACTCTCGCGGCGCGACCCGCGCCCAACCGCGCCGCCGGCGAAGAGGTGCCCGCCGCCCCAGGTGCACCCGCGTTCGCGGCGCGGGTATGGCACCGGCGTCAGGCGCACGCCGCTCCCCTCCGGCCGCCATAGCGACCCGCACAGGTCAATGGAAGCAGCTCCAGTAGGTTCCGGCGGCACGGCCCAGATAGCCCCCGGTGGCGGCCCAGCGGGCGCAATAACAGAGGAGGCTGTAGGTTCCGTTGTCCTCGATTCTTATCTGGCCCAGGGTGGGGCAAGGGTCGCCAGGGGCGCTGGTACCCGCATAGTAGGTACCAGAGAAGTACTGAACGCTGGATGGCGTCACGACGAGAGGGCCGTCGACGTTCGTGCCCGAGTTGTTGACCCGGACCTTCCACGACCCGTCGGGCGACAGCAGGCCGAAGTTCGTGCCGTCGGCATAGAGGTAGCCGCGGATGGCGCCCTCATGGCCGTTGCGGATCTGGATGCCGTACGGCGCCGAGCTCTTCCAGTACGCGTTCTCGGTCGAGTACCAGTGGGTGCCGGTCACCTGGTT
>DASXVK010000414.1:0-1520 GCA_036504295.1 Polyangia bacterium | reverse complement strand
AACCAGACCCGCACCGCTGCGCAGCTGCAGATCGGCTCGGCGACCCTGTACCGCAAGCTCAAGAGCTACGGATTGATCGGGGGAAAGCGCGCGAAGCGGAAGGCTCATGCGCGCGGCCGAGCCGGTGCCGAATAGTCCCGCCGCTGCGGCCCGCGAGCAACAGGCGCACCTGCACGCCGCGCCTGGCCGCCGCGGTGATGGCGCGGACGATGCCGGCGTCGGGAAGGAAGTAGCCGTGGGCGAGGTCGATGCGATCCCACGCACGCGCGAACGCCTTGAGGTAGCGCCGCCGCAGACGCCATCTCCCTCCGAGGCCCGAGAGGTGGAGGCGCAGCGAGCTGTCGACCGGGTGCTGCGGCTCGCGGCGGATCATCTCGCCCAGGCGCGCGCACTGCGGCCCGCGGATCTCCAGCGCCAGCTTGTTCCAGCACTGGCCGCGAATCACGGCCGCGCGCAGGCCGATGTGGCTGCAGATCGGGCACTCGCGCACCTCGGGTTCCGAACCCCGCGCCAGCGGCCCGGCCCGGTCGGCCCGGGATGCGGCCAACGCGCCCGGCGGCTGCTTGCCGCCGTCGTTGGCCTCCAGCCGCGGAAGGAGCGGGAGCTCGGGCTCGATCGACGCGGCGGTTGCGCGGAGCCGGGACCGCTCGGCGGCCGGATCGGGGATTCGTGGGGTGGTCAATCGGGCGCCTCTTTCGAGGAAGGCTGCGGTTCGCCGAGGTCGAGGAACAGGAGCTCGGTCTGCTCCACGGCCGTGAACGAGACCGCGCGCTCGGCCGTGACGCCGGCGCCGTCGCCCGTGGCCAGGACGAAGTCGCCCAGCGTCGCCTCGCCCCGCACGAGGTGGAGCCACGCGCTTCGGCCCTGCGCGAGCTCGTGAGCCACGTGCTGCCCCGGGTCGAGCAGCGCCGAGTACAGCAAGGCGTCCTGGTGGATGCGCAGCGATCCCCGTCGGGCGTCGGGCGAGGCGACGAGGCACAGCCAGCCCCGCCGCTGAGCCGCGCAGAAGCGCTTCACCTCGTGACCGGGGGCGAGCCCGGGCTCGGCGGGACGCAGCCAGAGCTGGAAGACGTGCGCCCAGTCGGCTCGCGAAGCGTTCGCCTCGCTGTGGTGGATTCCGCGTCCGGCGGTGATCCGCTGGAACTCGCCGGCGCGGATCACGCCCGCGCGGCCGGTCGAGTCCTGGTACGCGAGCCCGCCCTCGCAGACGTAGGTCACGATCTCGACGTCGCGATGCTCGTGGCGCGGCACCCGCGCGCCCGGCGGGACCCGGTCCTCGTCGAGGGCTTCGAGGCTGCCGAACCCGTCGGCCAGCACGTCCGCCCGGTCCTCCGGGTCGAACGAGTGCCGAACCTCCGCCCTGCCGCGTCGGCTGAGGTGGCGCGCCTCGGCGCGGCGCACGGTGATCATGAGCCTGATTCTTCTCTGCGCGCCCTCGCCGCCGAGACGCTGGGGCGATTCGTCGCGGTGGCCAGGACCTTCATCAGGAGACCTCCACCTCCCTGCCTGAGCACGTTCCG
>DASXVK010000413.1:0-1524 GCA_036504295.1 Polyangia bacterium | reverse complement strand
ACCGAGACCTTCGCGGTGGCCGGCGCCGGGGCGCAGGAGGAGGTCCACAAGGGCGAGATCACCGTCAACCTCGTGCCGGTGGCGCGGCGCGCCTACGGGCAGGAGGCCTTCAAGCAGCACCTGCGGCGCACGCTGCGGGTGAGCCCGGCGGCGAAGCTGTCGGTGCAGGACTTCGCGCTCGTGGCCGGCGGCGGGAGCCGCCCGCAGCAGGTGCAGCTCAACCTGCGCAGCACCGACTTCGACGCGCTGCTCACGGCCGTCGAGAAGACCCGTCAGGCGATGCTCGCGAACCCGGGCTTCGTCGACGTCGACACCACCTGGCGCTCCGGCAAGCCGCAGCTCGACGTGGTGGTGGACCGCGAGCGGGCCGCGGCGCTCGGCGTCCCGGCGGCGCTCGTCGGCCAGAACGTCCGCGCGCTCATGGGCGGCGACAAGGTGGCCGACTTCCACGAGGGCGGCGACAGCTACGACGTGAAGGTGAAGCTGCCGGCGGACGTGCTGGCCGATCCGGCGGCGCTGGGGGCGGTGCCGGTGCGCGCGCCCGGGGGGCAGCTCGTCGAGCTGCGCAGCGTGGCCTCGATCGTGCCGGCGGTGGGCCCGTCGCAGATCGAGCACCAGGCACAGATGCGCCAGGTGACGCTGCTGGCCGACCTGCGCGGCTACTCGCTCGGCGAGGGCATGAGCTACCTGACCGCCTTCGCGCAGAAGGAGCTGCCGAAGGGCGTGCAGTTCGACTTCGAGGGGCAGGGGCGCGAGCTGGGCCGGGCCGGCAAGGCCTTCCTCCAGGCCCTGCTGCTCGGGATCGTCCTCATCTACATCATCCTGGCGGCCCAGTTCGAGAGCCTCGTCCACCCCTTCACGATCATGATGTCGCTCCCGTTCGCGGTCATCGGCGGCATCGCGGGCCTGCTCCTCGCGAACCAGTACCTGTCGATGATGGCCATGATCGGCTTCATCATGCTCATGGGGCTCGTGACGAAGAACGGCATCCTCCTGGTCGAGTTCACGAACCAGCTCCGCGCGGCCGGCCGCAGCACGCGCGAGGCGCTCCTCGAGGCGGGCCCCATCCGCCTCCGCCCCATCCTCATGACCTCGGTCGCCATGATCGCCGGCATGATCCCGGTCGCGCTGGCGCAGGGCGACGGGGCGGAGACGCGCGTCCCGATGGCGGTCGCCATCATCGGCGGCCTCGTCACCTCCACCGCCCTCACGCTGGGGGTGGTGCCGGTCGTCTACGCCAGCCTGGACGCGCTGCGCGCGCGCCTCGCCCGTCGCGGCGGGCGCCCCGCCCCGGCCCCGGCCGACCTCGCGGCCTGAGGCGGGCTCGCGCGACCGCTCACGCCGCGGCCGCGCGGGCGTCGACCGGGGGCGCGGCGCCGGCGCGGCGGCGCCACCAGCGCGCGGCCAGCACCAGCACCCAGGTGTTCACGACCGCCACCTGCAACGGCGGCAGGTCGGCGCACCACGCGACCAGGGTGAGCGCGGAGTAGACGGCGACGAGCCGCCGCCAGCGCGGGTCGGCCT
>DASXVK010000412.1:0-8626 GCA_036504295.1 Polyangia bacterium | reverse complement strand
GCGCCCGCACGACGGCCGGAGCGGCGGTCGGCTCGGGCGCCGGGGCCGCGGCGACTGTCTCCGCGTCAGCCGCGGGCGCAGCCACGGCGGGCGCCACCGGCGGCGCAGGCGAGGCCGGCGCCGGCGCTGCGGGCGCCGGGCTCGGCGGCGCGGTCACGCTCGGGGCCGCGCCGGCGCCGGCAGAGCCGGACGACGACAGTCCGCGGTAGGCCAGCCACCCGCCGACGGCGCAGACCACCACCACCGCCGCGGCGATGAGCGGCGCACGGGCGCGCCCGGGCCGCAGCGCCGCGGCCAGCTCCTCGTCGATGGCGTCGAGGTCGATGTCGATCCCGTCGGCCTCCGGCTCCGCCCCGACCTCGGTGACCGGCGCGGCCGTGGGAGGCGCGGCGGCGGGCGGGGCGGCGCTCGGGGACTGGGCCGGAGCCGGCGCGGGCAGCGGCGGCGGCGGCACCGGCGGCGGCGCCTGCAGCTCCGCGTCCCCGGCGAGCGGCTCGGCCACGAGCGGCGGACCAGGCGGCTGCGGCAGCGGGGCCGCCTCCGCCTCGACGAGGGTGTCGGGGGCGTCCGCGAACGACTCCGAGTCGAGCGGCTCCGGCTCCTGCAAGGATGCGGCCACGGCCGCGCGGGCGACGGCGGCCAAGGCCGCGGCCGCGAGCGCCCGCTCCGCGACGGAGCCGGCGGCGGCGACGGCGACGGGTGCGCCGGCGGCCGCGGGTGCGGGTCCGGGTGCGGCTACGGAAGCAGAACCGGATGCGGCTACCGCTGCGGATGCGGGTGCGGGTGCGGGTGCTGACGCGAGTGCGGATGCGGCGGCGGCCGCGGGTACGGATGCGGCGGCGGGCGCGGGCGCGGGTGCGGCCGCGGGCGTCGCTGCGGCGACCGGCGTCTCCACTCGGGCGGCCCCGGCAGCCGCCCCGGTCTTGACCGGCACGATCCGCGCGAGCGGCGCCGGCCGCGCCGCGGGCGCGGTCGCGGCGGCGGCGCTGCGGGCCGGCGCCCCTGCGGCCGACGGCTGCTTGGGCGCGGGGCGCGGCGCCATCGGACCCGCGGTGACGGCCTTGAGGCCCGGCTTCGCCGCGGCGGCCATCGGCGCCGGCGCCGCGGTCGCAGGCGGCGCGTCGGGCGCCGCCGCCTTGCGCGATGGCACCGCCAGCAGGCCCGGGCGCGGACCGGCCTTCGCCGGCGTCGCGGCCGCGGCCGCCGCGTCGGGGCCGCCCGCCTTCGCCCCGCCGTCGCCCGGCGCCGGGGTCGCGGCCGCGTCGAGCGTGTGGAGGCACCGCGGACAGCGCGTGCCGAGCAGGCCGGTGAGCGGCCTCAGGTACGTCTTCGTGCAGTGCGGGCAGATGAAGCCGCTCACGATTCTCCTAGGGGACGAGCTCGAGGCTGCCGGTGCCGCTCACGTCGGCGCCGAGCGCGTCCCACGAGCATTCGATCTGCAGCGCGCCGGGCGTCGTCCCGGACACCGGGACGGTGTACCCGCCCCCGCCTGCCGCGACCGGCGCGCCGACCGTGACGCCGGCTGCCGGACACGTGAAGCGGACGGCCTCGAGCTGCACGTTGTCGAGGTCGATGCGGTGGCCGCCCGACGCCGAGGTGGCGACGAAGCGCACGCCGAGCGCCGCGTTGCGGTTCGCGGCCGCGTTGAACCGCGACAGGTTCACGCTGAACGTGGAGCTCTGCGTGGCCGTACGGATGGGCCCGTCCACCGCGAACACCGTCCGCCACCCGCCGCCCGCGTCGATCTGCGCGACGAGCGAGTCGCCCGTGTTGATGTTCGTCGTCTCGGCCACGTCGAACCTGAGGATCAGGTCGCCCTCCGCGCCGCGCGTGTCCACGGTGCGCGCGATCGTCCAGCTCGAGTTGTCGGCCTCGAGCGCGTCGCCGTTCAGCCCGGGGCAGCCCGGCTGGCCGCCGTTCAGGCTCCAGCCCGTCGTCGCGCAGCCGCCGAAGTCGCTGGTGAAGAGCATGGCGCGCGAGGTGCACGCCGCCGCGTAGGCGCGGACCTCGATGAAGTCCAGGTACACGTGGCGGCCGTTCCCGGTCGACTGGGCCGTGAACTGCAGGCCGAGGGCCGCCTGGCCCTCGGCCGCGGCCGGCAACACCGCGCAGTAGCGCACCCAGCGGTCATCGACGCCCGCGATCGGCCCCGCCTGGTCGAGGAAGACCTGGACCCACGGGCCGGCCACGCCGGCGGTGCTGTACTCCAGGCGCAGGAAGTCGTTCGCGCCCGCGTTGTGGTCGGCGTAGTCGAAGCACACCGTGACGCCGGTCAACCCGGTCGTGTCGACGGTGCGGTTGAGCGTCCACACCTTGTCGCCGCCGCCCGTGCAGCGCCCCTTGTCCGCATCGAACGCGTAGCTGCCAGCGAGCGCACCGCCGCCGGTGTAGCACCAGTTCGAGCTCGAGCAGTTGGTCGTGACGTTCCAGCCGCCCGCGTCGCAGGTCGCGCCGCCGTTGTAGAAGTCGGTCATGAGCGGCTCACTCGTGCCGGCCCAGGCGGTGCACGAGAGGCACGGGGCCTGCCCGGCGAGGCCGCCGAGCGCGAGGGCACAGGCGTCCGGGGTTGCGCCGGTCTGCCACGGCGTCGGGCAGGTGACCCGCACCGCGCCGGGCGCGGCGCCGCAGCCGGTGGCGCCGCCGAAGCAGGTCGGCCGGCACAGCTCGCCGGCGCCGCAGTGGCTGTCGTTCGGCACGTGCTGGCAGGCGCCGTCGGCGAGCTGGCACGAGTCGTCGGTGCAGGAGAAGGCGTCGGCGCAGCTCTTCGGCGTCGGCGTGCAGCCGCCGCTGCCGTCGCACAGGAGGCTCGCCTGGCAGAGGTTCGGCACGCACGAGTACGCGGTGCCGCCGCAGGTCCCGCCGGTGCAGGTGTCGCCGGTCGTGCAGGGATCGCCGTCGCTGCAGCCGGTGCCGTCGGCGACCGGGGTCGTCGCGCAGCCGGTCCCGTCGCACACCGAGGTCGCCTGGCACGCGGTCGGCGTGCAGGTGTAGGTGGTCCCGCCGCAGCCGCCGCCGGTGCACTGGTCGTTCTTCGTGCACGGGTCGCCGTCATCGCAGTCGGTGCCGTCCGGCAGCTGCGGGCTGGAGCAGACGCCCGTCCCGGGGTCGCACGTGCCGGCGCCGTGGCAGGCATCCACCGGCGTGCAGGTGATCGGATCGGCGCCGACGCAGGTGCCGGCGTGGCAGGCGTCCACCTGGGTGCAGACGTCGCCGTCGTCGCACGCGGTGCCGTTCGGCGCCGCGCGGGCGACGCAGGCGCCGGCCTGCAGGTCCTCGCACACGAGGACGTGGCACGCGTCCGCGGCCGGGCCGCACGCGACGGGCGTGCCCGCCTCGCACCGCCCGGCGGCGCAGCGCTCGACGCCGTTGCACGGCTTGCCGTCGTCACACTCGCCGTCGGTCGTGCAGGACTGGCAGCCCGGGTCCTCGAGGTCGGTCCGGCCGTCGCAGTTGTTGTCGATGCCGTCGCTGCACGTGAGGTCGCCCGGCGGCCCCTCGCGCGTCGGCACGCAGTCGCGGGGCACGCAGAAGCCGTTCGGTCCGCACTCGTGGGCGCCGTCGCACCCGTCGACGCAGGAGATGGTCCGGCACAGCCCGGTCTCGCAGGCGTACTGGTACAGCGCGCCGCAGTCCGCCGGCGCGGCGCACTCCTGGAAGACGCAGAAGCCCTGGTAGCACTGCTCGTCGGGCCGGCAGGCGGACGGGTCGGCGCACGCCCGCGCCGCGGGCGAGCCCTGAGGATCGAAGGTGCAGCCGCCGACGAGGGCGGCGAGCGTGATCGAGAGCCAGACGCGCATCGCCGCCTCCTCTAGTAGGTCCACGCGAGAGCCAGGCCGCCCGGCCCCACGCCGACGCGCACCGGCGCCGCTTCGCGGCTGCGGTGCAGGTCGCGGTACGTCAGGAGGATGGCGGCGACCACCGCCGCCCCCCCCACCCCGAACGCGATGTTCGTGCCGAGGCCGTAGTTGTCGGCGCGGTGGTGCAGCGTGCCCATCCGGTCGACGTCGGCGCGCGTGCGCGGCGTGATCGCGTTGTAGTCGGACTGGGTCGAGAGCTCCATCACCCCGAGCACCACGCCGGCGGCGAGCGCCGCCGCGGCGCCGCCCCAGGTGACCCAGGTGGCGGGACGGATCCGCGCGGGCGGCGGCGGCGGCGGCGCGATCAGCGACTCGAGGTGCGCCGTCACGTCGGTCGTGGTGCCGGCGATGACCGACACCTGCGCCCGGAAGGGGCGGTGCCCGTCGCGGCGGACCTCCACGACGTAGGCGCCGGGCGCCAGCTCGAGCGTGGCCGGCGTCTGGCCGCGGGGCTCGTCGCCGATGAAGACCGCGGCCGGCGACGGCTCCGCCCGGACCTCGAGCGTGCCCACGGCCAGGCCGCGGACGAACCGCGCGGCGTCCTGCTCGAAGGCGGCGATCACCTGCGCCGGCTTGCCCGTGAGCCGCGCCTGCGCCCGCGCCGACTCGTTCCCGGTGACGCCGTCGTAGCGCAGGAGGTCGACCTTGTACGCCCCGCCCTCGCGCCGCACCTCGGCGACGAAGAGCACCTGCACGTTGAGGCTCTGCGCGAGCGCCTGCCAGCAGCCCGGCGTGGGCGAGGCGCAATCGAGCACGAGGCGCAGCTCCGCCAGGCTCGCGCTCGGCTCGACCACGCGGTAGCCGCCGTCGGCGCGCAGGGTCGCCCGCAGCGCCTTGGTCAGGCCGACCGTGAGGGCCTTCGGCACGCCGTGGGCCTGCACGTCCAGGACCGCGGCCGCGGGCTTCTCGGCGCGCGCGCCCGCGGGCACGAGCGCGACGGCGGCACAACAGATGACGGTGAGTAACCGAGCCCCAGAGCGCGCGGGGAGCGCGCGGTGAGGGGGAGGCTCGACGGGCTTTGCCCGTCGAGGGGGGGCGGGCAGAGCCCCCCCCTGAACAGTGGCGACGGCGACTCGGCGCATGACTCCCTCTCGGCTGGACGACCCCCCCGGAGCCGGCAGTGCGCCGCTCCGGCCTGGCGAGGGGGAGCTTACCGCGACGGGCAGGGCGATGGCAAACGACGGCGGCGGGCGTGGTACTCTCGGGTCCCCGGGAATGGACAGGAGGCCCCCATGCTCAAGAACCGCGTCGCCCTCGTCACCGGCGCCAGCCGCGGCATCGGCGCCGCCACCGCCCGCCTGCTCGCCCAGCACGGCGCGGCCGTGGCCGTGAACTACCACCAGAGCGCCGCGGCGGCCGACGCCGTGGTCGAGGCGATCCGCCACGCCGGCGGCCGCGCGGCCGCGGTGCGCGCCGACGCGCGCGACCCGGAGCAGGTGCAGGCCATGGTCGCGGAGGTGGAGCGCAGCCTCGGCCCCGTCGACACGCTCGTCAGCAACGCCGCCATCGGCTTCCCGATCACGCCCTTCCTCGAGTACCGGTGGGAGGACTTCGAGGCCAAGCTGGTCGGCGAGCTGAAGGCGACCTTCACCTGCTGCCGGGCGGTCGTGCCCGGGATGGTCGCGCGCCGCGCCGGCTGCATCATCGCGATCTCGAGCGGCCTCTCGCGCCACCCCGGCCACGGCTTCGTCGCCCACTCGACGGCCAAGAGCGGCCTCGACGGCTTCGTGCGCGGCCTGGCGCTCGAGCTGGGGCCGCACCAGATCCGCGTCAACGTCGTGGCCCCGGGCCTGACCGACACCGACGCGACCGCGCACATGCCGGCCGATCTGAAGGAGATGGCCGCGCGCATGACCCCGCTCAAGCGCAACGGCCTGCCCGAGGACATCGCCGGCGCGGTCCTCATGCTCGCGTCCGACCACTGCCGCTTCGTCACCGGGACCTACGTGCCCGTGAGCGGCGGCAGCCTCATGCTGTGACCCGAGCTGCAACAGTAACTCCATCCTGAGTTCCTTTTTCCTCGACGGAAGACGCCGATTTCCGCCTGCTCCGGCGTTGACACTCGGGCCCGCCGTGTGCTCTTTTCGCGCTGGCCAGCACCTCGGCTGAGGGGAGCAGCACATGAGCACCTCGCGCCGGCGCCTCTTCGCGGCGTCCTCCGTCCTCCTCCTCGCGCTCTGCGCCTCCGCGTGCGGCGGCGGGACCGACGTGTGCCAGGCAGTCGACTGCGGCGCCCAGGGCTCCTGCGTCGTCGATCAGGGCCGTGCGGCGTGCCGCGCCGGCTACGTGCCCGATGGGCTCTCCTGCATCGTCGACCCGTGCACCGGGTCGCCGTGCGTCCACGGCACGTGCACGCCGAGCGGCAGCGTGGCCCTGTGCGCCTGCGAGCCGGGCTACGCCGACGCGCGCTGCCAGAGCTGCGCGCCCGGCTACCACGTCGAGGGCCTCGCCTGCGTCGCGGGCTCGCCCTGCGCCGAGGACCCGTGCGTCTACGGCACCTGCCAGAGCGTCGGCGGCCAGGCCACCTGCGCGTGCGCGGTCGGCTATGCCGGCGTGCACTGCGACGAGTGCGCCCCGGGCTACCACCCGCAGGACCTCCGCTGCGTCGGCGAGAGCCCCTGCGACCCGGACCCGTGCGTCCACGGCGTGTGCGCGGCGGTCGACGGCGGCGCGGCGTGCGCCTGCGACAGCGGCTACACCGGGCCCTGGTGCGAGGTCTGCGCCGCGGGCTGGCACGAAGAGGGCCTCGTCTGCGTGCCGGACGTCGGCGGGCCGTGCGACCCGAACCCCTGCACCGCGGCGCACCAGACCATCTGCGCCGTCGACGGCGCCGGCTACACCTGCGCCTGCGACCCCGGCTACCACGACGCGGGCGGCGCCTGCGCGGCCGACACCGTCTGCGCCCCGAACCCCTGCGCCCTGGCCCACCAGACCACCTGCGTCGAGACCGGCGCGACGACCTACGCCTGCCACTGCGACGCCGGCTTCCACGACGACGGGAGCGGCGCGTGCGTCGCCGACACCGCGTGCGCGCCGAACCCCTGCACCACGGTCCACCGCACCGCCTGCGCGCCCGACGGCGCCGGCGGCCACACCTGCGCCTGCGACAGCGGCTACCACGACGACGGCGCGGGCGGCTGCGCCGCGATCACGCCGTGCAGCCCCAACCCGTGCGCCGCCGCGAACCAGACCCAGTGCACGGTGAACGGCGCCGGCTTCGTCTGCGGCTGCGATCCCGGCTTCCACGACGCCGCCGGCACCGGCGTGGTCGACACCGTCTGCGACCCGGCGACGACCTGCGCCGGCCACGGCACGTGCACCGGCGCCGGCCTCGCCTGCCAGTGCGCCGCCGGCTACACCGGCGCCCACTGCACGGCCTGCGACACCGGCTACCACGCCGCGGGCGGCGGCTGCGTCGCGGACAGCGTCTGCGACCCGAACCCGTGCACGACCGTCCACAAGACCGTCTGCACCAGCAGCGGCGGCAGCGCCGGGTGCGGCTGCGACCCCGGCTATCAGGACCAGGACGGCGACGGCACCTGCACGGCCGATTGCAACACCGCCGGCCTCGCCTGCGGCGCCCGCGGCCACTGCGCCATCGCCGCGGGCACGGCCGGGTGCGCCTGCGACACCGGCTACGCCGGCGCCGGGTGCGACGCCTGCGCCGGCGGCTATCAGGACAACGACCACAACGGCACCTGCCTCGCCACCTGCGCGACCGCGAACCTGAGCTGCGGCGCGCTCTCGTGCAGCGACGCGTCGGGCACCGCGACGTGCGCGGGCACGCGCTCGTGCGCGACCGCCATCACCTACGACCCCGCCGGCCAGACGATCACGGCGCTCTACGCGCGCGGCGAGTTCAACGCGTGGGGCCTCACGACGCCGCTCACCCGGGGCGCCGACGGCAAGTGGAAGGCCTCGGTCAACCTCGCCGCCGGCGACTACGCCTACAAGCTCTACGACCAGGGCCGCGACCAGTGGTTCGAGGACCCCGCGAACCCGTACTTCAAGTGGGTCACGAACCGGCGCAACTCCCGCCTGCGGGTGCCCGACTGCAACCAGCCGCTGCTCGTGCTCGTCAGCCAGCCGGCGGTGGTCGCGGCCACGGGCGCGGTGTCGTTCCAGGTGCAGTACGTCGACGGCGCCGCCGGCGCGGGGGTCGACGCCGCGACCGCGACCGTCACGCGCAACGGCGCCGCCCTCACGGCCGCGTTCAACCCCGCGACCGGCGTCTTCACGGTGAGCGACACGGGGCTCGCGAGGGGCAAGTATGCCTACGTCTTCGGCGCGAGCGACGCCGCCGCGCGCAAGGCCGAGCGCCTCTACGTGCCGGTCTGGGTCGAGGACGCGCCCTTCGCCTGGCAGGACGCGATCATGTACTTCGCGCTGACCGACCGGTTCAAGGACGGCGACGCCGCGAACAACGCGCCGGTGAGCGGCGTGGACGCGCGCGCGAACTGGCAGGGCGGCGATTTCGCCGGCCTCAAGTCGGTGATCGAGTCGGGCTACTTCGACACGCTCGGCGTCAACACCCTCTGGGTCTCGTCGCCGGTGTGGAACACCTCCGGCTCGGGCGTCGGCGCCGACGGCCGCCTCTACTCGGGCTACCACTCGTACTACGGGTCGTGGGCGGTCATGTCGACGTTCCTCGGCAACCACGACGTGCCGCGCGCCTTGTCGCACGCCGCCGGCCAGATCGCGGACATGTGGGGCAACAACGCCAAGGAGCAGGGCTGGAACAGCCCCCCGGCCCTGCCGACGGCGCCCGA
>DASXVK010000411.1:0-12213 GCA_036504295.1 Polyangia bacterium | reverse complement strand
CGATGCGGCGGCACCGCGAGCGCGCTCGCGACCCGCGCGCCCGACTACCGCAACCAGAACCCGGTCTGGGACGGGGGCGCGCGCCGTCTCCGCCTCGCCGCCGCGCGCGGCGAGACGGTCGGCGCCCACGTCATCGTCGAGGCGAACGGGGCGCCGCTGGCGGTCGCGCTCGCCGCCGCGCTGCCCGGGGCGCGCGTGAGCCTCGCCCGCGAGGTCTTCATCCGCACCCCACGCCCCAGCGCCGACGCCGCGGGCCCGCTGCCCGGAGCGTGCGCGCCGGGGGACTACCCGGACGCCCTCGTGCCCGTCGGCGCCGCGCCGCTCACGCTCAACCGCGTCGGCGGCGTCGCGCCCGCGCCGGAGAACGCCGGGGCCGGCGCCGTCGAGGTGCGCGGCGCGTACCGTGGCGCCACGCACCGCAGCTACCTCGTCGAGGTCACCGGGCCGGAGGAGGTGCGCGTCTCGGCGCCCGGCCTCGAGCCCCGCGCGGGCCGTCTCGGCCCGGAGCTCGACCTCGGCGACGGCCTGCGGCTCGCCTTGCGCCCGCCGACCCGCAGGCTCGCGGCGGGCCCCGCGTTCGCCGTCGGCGACCACTTCCGCTTCGAGGCCTACGCCGCCTTCGCCCAGCCCTTCTACCTGGAGGTGGCGGTGTCGCGCGAGGCGCGGCCCGGCCTCCTCACGGGCCGCGTCACGGTGACCGCGGCCGGCGGGCCGCCGGTGACGGTCGCCCTCGAGGTCCAGGTCGCCGACGTCGTGCTGCCCGCGACGCCGCCGCTGCTGCTGGTCTGGCGCATCTACCCGGACGACATCGAGATCGCGCACGGCATCGAGGACGCCACGCCGGAGGTGCGGTTCGCGAACCTGCGCGAGTACCTCCGGCTCGTGCGGGAGCACGGCGCAGAGCCCATCGTGCGCTGGGTCGACCCGGAGGGGGAGCCGGCCGTCTTCGACCGCACGTGGGGCGGGGTGCTCTCCGGGGCCGCCTTCGGCGACGGGCAGCCCGTGCGCGTCTTCGAGCTGGCCGCCGCGCGTCCCGGCCACGACGAGGGGGAGGAGGCGGCCTTCGCCGCGCGCCTCGAGGCGGGCGCCGCCCACCTCGACCGCCTCGGCTACCACGGCCTCGTCGTCACCTACCCCATCGACGAGCCGGGCCTGTGCGACTACGGCGACGTCGCGCGGGTGGCGGCCCTCGTCGCGCGCGGCGGCGGCGGGCGGGTCGCGCTCCTCATGACCTCGCACCCCTTCCCCGTCGATCCGGTCGACTCGCAGTACGGGCGCCGCGAGCGGCGCCGCTGCGGCCCGGATCTCGCCGCCCAGATCCGCGCGCGCGCCGCCGGCGCCCGGCTGCCGATCGTCTGGGCGGCCAACGCCCAGTACTACTTCCCGCAGGCCGGCAACCCGGGGTCGCGCTGGGCGATCGACCGCGTGCGCGCCGACGGCGACCAGGCCTGGTTCTACCAGCAGCACGAGCCCTGGCTCGGCGGCCAGTTCATCGACGCCGAGACCATCGGACCGCGGCTCTGGGGCTGGACCGCATGGCGCTACCGGGCCGATGGCGCGTTCTTCTACGCCGTCACCCACTGGCGGTCGGCGAGCAACGCCCACCGCAACCCGTTCGCGATCACGCAGACCGCGCTCACCTACCGCGGGCGCACCGCCAGCCTGAACGGCGACGGCACGCTCTTCTACCCGGGCCCGCCGTTCGGGGTCACCGGACCGGTGCCGTCGCTGCGCATGAAGGCCTTCCGCCGCGGCGTGACCGACCACAGCCTGCTCACCCTGTACGCGCGCCGCGATCCGGCCGCGGCCGAGCGCCTCGCCGCGACCCTCGTGCCCCGGGCGCTCAACTACTTCCTGCCCGGCACGAGCCACGCGCCGCCGACGTGGCGGCACCTGCCCGGCCGGGGCGCGTGGTCCCACGACCCGGTCGCCTACGACGAGGCCGTGAGCCGCATGCGCCAGGCCCTCGACGGGCGCCCCTAGGACGCAGCGCGAGATGGTCTACCTGCTCGCCATCGCAGTGTGCGTCCTGCCGATCCAGGTCTGGACCGACGCGCTGCCGCGGTACCCGGGCGGGGTCAACTTCCAGAACCTCATCACGATCGCGCTCGTGGTCGGCTGGATCGTCGACTGCACGCGCCGCGGCGTGCCGCTCGTCCCGAAGAGCCCCCTCAACAAGGCGATCTTCGCCTACGTGGTGTGGACGTTCCTCGCCCTCTTCTACGGCTGGATCTTCACGCCGCAGGTGGGGCTCCCCCTGTCGCTCTCCGATCCGCGCGTCATCCACTGGAAGGACGAGATGACGGGGGTGCTCATCTTCTTCGTCGCGCAGGCGACGCTGCGCGACGAGCGGCGCGTCAGGACCCTGCTCTTCCTCATGCTGGCGACCGTCCCCTACATCATCGGTGTCTACCACTACCAGTACACGGCCGAGTTCCTCGAGCGCCACCGCACCTTCGGCGTCGACGAGGTGATGGGCGACGACGACGTCGGCTCGCGCACCGGCGTCCCCGGCGCGCGGTACGTGGAGGTGATCAACGCGGATGGGAATTTCCTGAGCATCATCGTCGACTCGGAGCACCGCCTGCGCGCCTGGGACGCGGACGGTGCGACCGTGGAGGTCGAGGGCAGGACCGGGCCGGCCACGATCAGCCTCCCGGGCTGGAGCCGCAGCCGGGGGCCGATCACGATCTCGTACACTCACGATCGCCGCGGCAGTGGCACCACCGCCCAGACGTTCTCCTGGGAGCTCAAGACCATCACGGGCGTCTTCTCCCAGATCGGCTCGAACGAGATGGCCTCGTTCTACGCGAACGCGCTGCTCGTCCTCGTCGGGCTCATCATCGCCTGGCGGGGCGCCCGGTGGTGGCGCCTGTACCTCGCCGCGAACGCGCTCCTGCTCGCCTGGGGCACCATCTTCAGCCTCAGCCGCGGCGCGTGGCTGGCGGTCGCGGCCGCGATCGCCTATCTCGGCGCGCGGCGCAACCGGGCCCTCATGGTCGGCTTCGTCGTCTTCATCGTGGCCGCGCCGACGCTCATGCCGGGCTCGGTCACGACCCGTACCGGCATCGGGGACGACAGTGCGCAGGGCCGCCTCGAGTACTGGAAGTGGGCGGCCTACGCGGGGACGGTGCGCTACCCGCTCGGCGTCGGTTACCAGTGCTACGTCCCCAAGCACCGCGAGGAGACCGGCATCAAGCTCGACACCCACAACTTCTTCTTCCGCACGCTCGCCGAGATGGGGCTCATCGGGCTGATCCTGGTCCTGCGGATGTTCTGGCGGGCGTTCCGGACGAGCTGGAGGCTGGTCGACGCCGCCCACACGCCCTTCGCCCGCGCCCTCGGCATCGGCGTCGCGATCATGTGGATCGGCAGCTTCATCGCGAACATGTTCGGCGATCGGTTCGCCTACATCAGCATCAACTGCTACATCTGGGGCTTCACCGGCATGGCGCTGGCCGAGCTGCACCGCGCCGGCCAGGAGACGGCCCGCCTCGCCGAGGCGACCGCCGCCGAGGACGACGCCGAGTCCGACTTCCCCGCCCCCGCGCCTACCCCTGCAGGGGTGCAGCTCCGCTGAGCCGCACGGCGGAGGGTGCCGGTCCGCGCCGTCGGGCCACGCCATGTAGGAAACAGGGAGACGGGGAGTCGGGGAGTCGGTCAGGTTGGGTCGCGCCGACGCTGGCGTCGTGCACGACGCGGGCATCGTGAGCCAAAACAGACGGATCTCCCCGTCTCCCCGTCTCCCTGTTGCAGTCATGCACGCGTCAGCCCCGACTCTCGGGAGCTGCGCCCCACGCCGGCGCCGCGCCTTTCCCGTCGCGGCGCTTTCCGGTAGCATGGAGCTCGACCGGCGCGCAGGACTCCATGGAACTCATCTGGCTCTCGCTCATCCCGTGCCTGCTGTGGCTGGCGTTCTTCTACGTCCAGGACTGGTACCAGCGCGAGCCCATCTGGCTGATCGGGGTGACCTTCGTGCTCGGCGCGGCCTCGGCGCTGGTCGCGTTCGTGGTCAACACGGCCGGCAGCAGCGTGCTGCTGGCGTTCATGGGGAAGACCTTCGAGTACAAGCTCGCGGAGCTGTGGCTCGTGGTCGGGCCGGTCGAAGAGTTCGTGAAGATGGGGGCGGTGCTGGTCTTCGTCTATCGCCGCCCCGAGTTCGACGAGCCCGTCGACGGCGTCATCTACGCCGCGGCCGCCGCCCTCGGCTTCGCGGCGCTCGAGAACGTCATCTACCTCGCGCGCCATGGCGAGCAGATCATCGTGCTGCGCGGCATCTTCGCGAACTCCGGCCACGCCCTCGACTCCGCGCTGTGGGGCCTCGCCCTGTCGAAGGCCCGCGCGGCGCCGAACGTCGAGCACAAGCGGCTGAAGATCATCCTCGTCGGCTGGCTGCTCGCCGCCGGCGTGCACGCGCTCTACGACACCTTCTGCCTCATCGGCGGCCGCTCGCTGGTCGCGACCGTGGGCATGCTGATCATCTTCATGATCGTCATGTTCACCATCGTCGAGTGGCGGCTCATCAAGGCGGTGGCGAAGAGCCCGCACCGCAAGGCGACGATGTTCATGCGCACGATCGTGCGCTGCCCGAAGTGCGGGCTGCCGGCGCCCTCCGGCTCGCCCTGCTGGAAGTGCGGCACGCCCCTCGGGATCCCCGACGGGAGCGAGGCCAAGTACTGTCTCCGCTGCGGCGTCCCGCAGCAGCCCGGGCTCACGCAGTGCGGCAACTGCGGCATCAGCCTCCTCGAGTTCCAGGGGGCGCCGACGGCCGAGCGGCGGCCGCACTTCGTCCGCGCCGGGACCGGCTTCGACCGCGGCGAGATCGCGTACCTCATCGACAAGCCCGAGCTCACCGTCGGCAAGACGCTCGAGAACGACTTCGTCATCGAGGAGGACTCGGTCTCGAAGCACCACGCGCGGCTGCAGTGGCAGAACCAGGTGGGCGCGCACCTGGTCCTCGACCTCGGCGCGACCAACGGCGTCTACGTCAACGGCCAGCGCGTCTCGCAGGCGTTCCTGCAGGACGGGTTCGAGGTGCGGTTCGGGCAATCGCGCTACGTGTACCGCTGCACCGGCTGGCGCGCGCAGGTGCAGCTGCCGCCACCGATGCTGTGGCAGCCGCCACCGCCGCCGCCGGCGACGCCCGCGTACCCGCCGCAGCCGGGTTACCCGCCACCGCCAGGTTTCGCGACGCCGCCGCCGGCGTACCCGTCGCAGCCGCCGCGGCAGCCGCCGCCCGGGTATCCGCCGCCCGGGGATCCACGGTTCCGGCGCTGAGGCCGCCGCCGCCCTACCGCCGCTGCGCGCGGCCGGGGCGTCAGCACCACGGCCTGCTGCAGGGTGGCCAGATCGTCGACGTCATAGGCGCGGAACCGGCCGGCGAGCGGGAGACGGCGCGACAGCAGCAGTTGCCGGGTCGGCTCGTCGACGGTGGCCTGGTCGACGAGCGTCTCGAAGTCGTGGGCGGCGAAGAGCCGGTCGTAGTCGCTCTTGCGCAGCCGGTTCTGATAGCTGATCTCGTTCTCGCCCAGCCAGCGCCACAGCGGCCCGTCGTAGCGGAGGTAGTTCAGCGGCGTGATCCCGTGGTCGATCAGCGCGAAGTTGTCCTCGAGCCCGAGGTAGTGGTAGGCGAGCCCGCTCGGACGGAGGACGTGCCGCTGCCCGCGCATGATCGCCTCGAGGCCCTCGGGCCGCACGTGCGGCAGGACCGAGATCGAGAAGACGAGGTCGAACGAGCGCGGCGGCAGGTCGAGCAGCACCTCGTCGGCCACCGGCGCCAGGTAGCGAACGCCGAGGCAGGCGAGCAGCTCCGTGACGCTCGCGGAGCCGGAGAAGAAGGCGCGGATCCCGCGCTCCTGCGCCGGCGACCAGAGCAGCTCGTCGCCGGTGCTCTGCCAGATCCGGCGCACGAACTCGCGCAGGTACCGCGACGCCTTGAGGGAGCGCCGCACGTCGATGGTGGTGACCCGCGCGCCGAGCCCGCTGAGGCACATCGCGAACGTCGGCTCGAAGCCGGTGCCGATCTCGAGCACCTCGGCGCCTGCGAGGCTCACGTTCTGCGACCGCAGCGTCGGCAGCACGCAGTTGCGGAGCTGCGACAGGTGCAGGCGCGCCCGCCAGCGGAGGTGGCGCGGGGCGCGGCCGCCCGCGTAGCGCTGCAGCAGCTCGTTCGCGTGCACGCCGCCCGGGACGGCGGCGAGCACCGCCTGGACGGTGGCCTTGACCCGCCAATCCATGGTCAGGCCTCGCCGCCGCCGCGCCGCCCCCTGTCGCGGGCCGTCACCGCCCCCCGCGCGCGCCGTCCCCCTCGCCAACGCCCCCCGCCCGTCCTGCCCTCGAGGGGCTGCTGCCATCGCATGACCCTTCGATGCCGTCGTTCTCGACGGAGAACCAGGTCGGCGGTGGGGGGCGCCACCCCGCGTCCCCGACGGGCGTGGAGAATTGAACCGCGAGCGGGCGGCCGCGAGCCTCCGCCTACGCGCCCGGGCCGGCCGGGTCCTCCTGCTTCACGATGCGCGCCGGCATCGAGGCGACGGTCACGTTGTCGGGCAGCGAGCGCGTGACCACGGCGTTCGCGCCGATGACCACGTTCGAGCCGATCGTGATCGGACCCACGACCTTCGCGCCGGCGCCGACGTAGACGTTGTCGCCGAGGGTGGGCCAGCCGCGGTCCTTGCCGTCCGAGGCGCTGATGAGCTGGCCGCCCTGGATGAAGGTGCACCCGCGGCCGGTCTTGCCGACGATGTGAATGTCGCCGAAGCCGTGGAAGTAGGTGCCGGGGCCGAGGTCCGCCTCGGCGTGGATGTTGATGCCGGTGAGCGCCTGCACCGCCTTGTGGGCGAGGAAGTAGCCGAAGCGGGCGAGCCCACCGACGACGGGCACCTCGAGATCGCGGACCGCGCGGCCGAAGCGGTAGACGCACAGCGCGGCCGCCCCCTGGTGCAGCGTCATCTGCAGCACGCGCTTCGCCGGGTGGCCGTAGCAGTCCTCGACCCAGACGCGGGCGAGATCCTCGCGGAGCTCGTTCAGCATGCGGCCGTGGCCTCCATCTGCCCCGTCTCGGGGGCCCGCAAAAATGGTATCATTCCCGCTCGCCGTAGGCGAGTCAGAGACGAGCCTCGTCGTGAACTGAAGGGGTGACATTCGTGACCGACACCGCGCCCGCGCTGGAAGAGCGCATCCGGAAGCACATCGTCGACAACTTCGTCTACAGCGGCGACGGCAGCGCGCTGGGCCTCGAGCAGTCGCTGCTCGAGAGCGGCATCGTCGACTCGACCGGCGTGCTCGAGCTGGTCTTCTTCGTCGAGGAGAGCTTCGGGATCAAGGTCAAGGACGAGGAGCTCGTGCCCCGGAACTTCGACTCGATCGCGAAGCTCTGCGCCTACGTGCGGTCCAAGACCGGCGGCGCCTGACCATGAGCCTCCGCCGCGCGCCGGTGATGGTCGACGATCTCCTCCGCGACGCCGCGGCGCGCGAGCCCGACCACGTCGCCCTGATCGTCGGCGAGGAGCGCATCACCTACGGCGAGCTCGACGCGCGGGTCAGCCGCTGCGCCGCCGCCTTCGCCGCGGCGGGCCTCCTGCCGCGGGACCGGATCGCGATCCAGCTCCCGAACTCCATCGACACGGTGGTCACGATCTTCGGCGCGGCGCGCGCGGGGGCCGCCTTCCTCGTGCTGCACCCGTCGACGAAGCCCGACAAGCTGGCCTACGTGCTCGCCAACTGCGCCGCGAAGGCGTTCGTGTCGCGCGACGCCGAGCTGCGCTTCCTCGGCGAGGTGCGCGCCGAGGTGCCGACGCTGGGGCCGGTCTTCACCGTCGGTCAGGGCCCGCTCCCCGACAGCGCCGGCGAGCAGGTGTACCGGTTCGCCGACGCCCTCGCGGCCGCCCCCGACCGCCCGCCGCGCACGCCGCGGGTCGACCTCGACCTCGCCGCCCTCATCTACACCTCCGGCTCGACCGGCAAGCCCAAGGGCGTCATGCACACGCACGGCTCCCTGCGCGCGGCCACGCTCGCGGTGGTCGAGTACCTCGAGAACACGCGCGACGACGTCTGCCTCGACGTGCTGCCGCTGAGCTTCGGCTACGGCCTCATCCAGGTGCTGTGCGCGGCGTGCGCCGGCGCCACCGTCGTGCTCGAGCGCGGCTTCTCCTTCGCCTTCCCGATCATCGAGGCGATCATGAAGCACCGGGTCACCGGCTTCGCCGGCGTGCCCACGATCTACGCCCTCCTCCTCGAGCTGCGCGAGCTCGAGAAGCACGACCTCTCGTCGCTGCGCTACTACACGAACGCCGCCGGGCCGTTGCCGCCGGCGCACATGGACCGGCTGCGCCAGGTCTTCCCGCGGGCGCGGCTGTACTCGATGTACGGGCAGACCGAGTGCATCCGCAGCTCGTTCCTGCCGCCGGACGAGCTCGACCGCCGGCCGCGCTCCGTCGGCAAGGGCATCCCCAACCAGGAGCACTGGGTCGAGAACGAGGACGGCCGCCCGGTGCAGCCCGGCGAGGTCGGGGAGCTGGTCATCCGCGGCGCGCACGTCATGCGCGGGTACTGGGCCGCCCCCGAGGCCACCGCGAAGGTGCTCAAGCCCGGCCGCTACCCGGGCGAGGTCGTGTACTACAGCGGCGATCTCTTCACCGTCGACGAGGACGGCTTCCTGTTCTTCGTCTCGCGCAAGGACGACATCATCAAGTGCCGCGGCGAGAAGGTCGCGCCGCGCGAGGTCGAGAACGTGCTGCACGCCCACCCCGCCGTCCTCGAGGCCGCGGTGATCGGCGTGCCCGACCCGATCCTCGGCGAGGCCGTGAAGGCCTACGTCGTGCCCCGGGAGGGCGCGACGGTGGTCCCCAAGGAGCTCCTCGGGTACGTGAAGGCCAACCTCGAGGACTTCATGGTGCCGAAGGAGATCGAGCTGCGCGAGGCGCTGCCGAAGACGCCGAGCGGAAAGGTCTGCAAGTCGGACCTGCGAGCCGAGGTGCGCGCGCGCGCGGCCGGAGCCGCCCCGGCAGCACCCGCCGCGGCCGCGCCCGCCCCAGGCGCCACCCCGTCCCGTACGAACCCGGAGAGTGCATGAAGCTCTGTAGCCGCTGCGTCCTGCCCGAGACCTTCCCCGGCATCCGCTTCGATGAGCACGGGGTGTGCAACCACTGCCGCATGGCGCCGTCCGACGAGCGGAACGCGAAGTCGCGCAAGGACGCCGAGGACCGGTTCGCGGCGCTCATGCGCGAGCACCAGGGCCGGGGATGCTACGACGTCGTCGTCGGGTACTCGGGCGGCAAGGACTCGACGTACTCGCTCATCGTGTTCAAGGAGCTCGGCCTCCGCGCCCTGGCCGTGACCTACGACAACGGCTTCCTCCCCGGCGGCACGCTCACGAACATCCGCAACGTGGTCGAGCGGCTCGGCATCGACCACATGCTGGTGAAGCCGCGCTTCGACGTGCTCGCGCGCGTCTTCAAGCGCGCGGCGCAGAGCCCGCTCTTCGGCGCCAAGGCCGCGGAGCGCGCCGCCGACATGTGCACCGCCTGCATCGGCTTCGTGAAGTTCGGCATCCTACGCCAGGCGATCGAGATGGAGATCCCGTTCATCGGCTACGGCTGGTCGCCTGGCCAGATCCCTCTGTCGGCCTCGATCGTGAAGAACAACCCCGAGATCGTGCGGGTCACCCAGCAGCAGCTCC
This sequence comes from Polyangia bacterium, assembly GCA_036504295.1. GTDB lineage: Bacteria > Myxococcota_A > Polyangia > JACRCY01 > JACRCY01 > DASXVK01. The sequence goes on along the minus strand of DASXVK010000411.1, from coordinate 2,534 downwards.
TCGAGCCGCTGCGCGAGGTGGCCGCCGCCGAGGATCTACGCCCCTACTTCCTCGAGGAGCGCCACTTCCAGCGGCCCGAGGCCTTCCCCTACAACGTGTCGCCGGTCGCGTTCGCACCGGCCTACAGCGAGGAGATGGTGGTCGAGCGCGTCGGCCACTACGGCTGGACCCGCCCCGAGGGCGTGGACTCGAACTCGACGAACTGCCTGCTCAACTCCTACGCCATCCGCGTCCACAAGGCGCGGTGGCACTTCCACCCGTACCACTTCGAGGTGGCGAAGCTGGTGCGCGAGGGCTCGATGACGCGCGACGAGGGCATCGCGAAGATGAACGAGCCGGAGCCCGAGGCCACCGTGCGGGCGGTCGAGGCGCGGCTGAGCGCGGCGACCACGCCGTAATTTCAACTCGTCGAGGGTTTCGACTAGAATCGACCCGATGCGCCGTCGCCTCCGCTTTTGCCTGCGTGGCATCGCCGCCGCGGCCGTGGCTCTCGCCGCGGCCGGCGTCGTCGGCTGCTACGGCGACAAGACCTCGACGATGCCGGCCGGCCTCGAGCCCGTCGGCAAGAATCCGGCCGAGTATCCGCCCGCCGAGGGCACCGACCAGTACCCCGAGAAGTACGGGACGATGCTGTCGGGGAAGACCGACACGTACTCCTGGGCCGGCCTCAAGGGCTACATCCACGCGCCGATCGAGGCCGTGTGGGCGGCGCTGCAGGACCCCGACACCGTCGCGGATCGGCGCAAGGTCGACAAGTACGTGGCCACGCTCAACGTCGAGACCGGCTACGACGTCAGCTTCCGCCTCGCGAACACCGTCTACGACATCATCACCGTCGAGTTCGAGGTGACCTGGCGGCAGAGCCACATCGACGGCACGCTCGAGGCGCCGCTCGCGGTGGCGGCGAACTACCAGAAGACCTGGGGCTCGAGCGTCATGGAGCTGCTCGCGGGCTCGGTCGCGCTGAAGAAGATCGACGACAACACGACCGCCTTCGAGTGCCTCGAGTACATCGCCGCGATCATGTCCGCCGACGAGTCCGTGCAGTCCTACCAGCCCGACCTGTACAACAGCGTCAAGGCCAAGGCGCACGGGGACCCGCTGCCGACGTATTAGCGCGACCGCCGCGAATCGACCTTCGCCGCCGGCCCGGGCTGGGTTCAGGCCCGATGAGACGGCGGCGGCGCGGTCGAGCGGGGCGACGTCCAGGTTCACACCCGGGCCGCTCAGCGACGGCCAGGCCGCACTCCTAGGGCGCACCTGCATAACGACCGACGAGAGGCGACTCATCCCCGCGGTTGTGTTCGCTCACGGAGTACAGCGAAGCTCGCGCCGCGCTGCCCTGGCAGCGTCAGGTTGGCGCTTTCTTCTGGACCTGGCTTCAAGGCGGGGCTTACGATTGCTCTTGAGGCTGCTGGTGCGAACCCGCCGGTAGGGGGCCGGGCGCGGCGGGTGCAAGTGCGCACGGGTCGATCACTCGGCCGACCAGGGGAGGTGCTCATGGCGCACACGATTTCGGGGAAACGTTGGGCCGGGCTTGCCTGTGTAGCGCTCGCGACGTTCCTCTATCCCTCGGCGGCGCCGGCCGATCCGCGGCCGGCGGGTCAGTGCGGTGGCGCCGCGTACGGCTGCGGGTGCTCCTATGTTGTAGTCTCGCCGAACCCGGCGGGCTATTACTTTCACGACCAGTACGATTGCTCGACCGGAGCCCTCGTGGAACGCTTCCTCTATAGTTCCGACCAGGGCTGCAGCAACTGCGGCCTCACGCTCGGTGGCGAGTGCCCGTCGATCAGTTGCCCGGGCGCCTGCGGCGACGGCGTGTGCAACGGCGGCGAGACCTGCGGGTCGTGCCCGGAGGACTGCGGCGCGTGTGCCTGCACGCCGTCGGAGGGCGACGAGACGTGCTGCGACCAGTACACCAATGGCCCCGTGAACACCTTCAATGGATTGCTGCAGGTGGGCCCGGTGGCAGACGTGCACCTGATCGGGGCATTCGACGACGACCTCATCGTGCAGCGATGGTACTCGTCGGGCCGGGACCCGCAGGCAGCGCCCACCCGCCAGGCGCCCATCGGCGCGGGCTGGATCCACAACCTCCAGCCGACCCTGCTCGAGCTCGGGGATGACAAGATCGGCTTCGTCCGGGAGGACGGGGAGCGGTACCTCTTCAAGCGCCACTCGACGCCCAGCGACACGAGCGTCGTCTTCGACGATGTCACCGGTCGGGGCTGGACACTCGGGTACGCCAGTGCCGGGCTCGCGGGGTGCGACCCCCAGCGTCCCGCGGGGCTCGTCGCGGCCTGGATGGTCGTCGCCGACGACGGGCGCTGCTGGGACTTCGACGCCACCCGCAAGCTCCTCTCGCGGCGCACCCGCACGGGCCTGCCCGTGCGCTTCACCTACGACGCGCAGGGCCGGCTCTACCGCGTCGGCAACTCCTCCGGCCAGGTCATCGAGCTCTCGTATGACCTGAGCAACGTGAGCCGCGTGGCCGCCATCGCGCTCGTCGCCCCCGCCTCTGCCCCGCGGGCACT
>DASXVK010000410.1:0-19266 GCA_036504295.1 Polyangia bacterium | reverse complement strand
TGCTGCGGCGCGCCGACCGCCTCGCCGCGCTGGGCGAGCTCTCGGCGGGGATGGCGCACGAGATCCGCAACCCGCTCGGGTCGATCAAGGGCACCGCCGAGATCTTCCGCGACTCCCTGGGCGCCGCGCACAAGCTGCACGAGTTCGCCCAGATCCTGATCAAGGAGACCGACCGCCTCGACGGCATCCTCACCCAGTACCTCGAGCTGGCGCGGCCGAAGGCCCCGGACCCGGGGCGGGCCGAGCTCGCGCCCGTGGTCGCGGACCTCGTGAGCCTGCTCGCCGAGCGCGCCCGCCGCGCGGGCGTCCAGGTCGTCAGCGAGCTCACCCCCGACCTGCCCGCCGTGGCCATGCCCCAAGACGCGCTCCGGCAGGTGCTGCTGAACCTCGCGCTCAACGCGGTTCAGGCGATGCCCGGGGGCGGCCGGCTCACCATCGGCGCCCGGGCGGGCGCGCCGGAGCGCCTCAAGCGGCCGGAGTCGCCCGGCGCCCCGGCGGTCGTCCACCTCAGCGTCGCCGACACGGGCCCCGGGATCCCGGCGGACGTGCGGGCCAGGATCTTCGACCCGTTCTTCACCACCAAGCGCGGCGGCACCGGCCTCGGCCTCGCCATCTGCCAGCGCATCATGCAGGGCTACCGCGGCACCATCGACGTCGAGCCCGCGGCGCCCTCCGGCGCGCGCTTCGTGATGGAGCTGCCCGTCGCCGCCGCCGCCGCGCCGCTCGCCCGCAGCGCCTGAGGACCGCCATGCCCGCGCGCATCCTGCTCGCCGACGACGACCAGAGCCTCCGCCGCGTCCTCGAGTTCAACCTGCAGGAGGAGGGCTACGAGGTGGACGCCGTCGGCTCCGGCGCCGAGGCCGTCGCGCGGCTGCGCGAGCGCGACTACGACCTCGTCGTCACCGACATCAAGATGCCCGACGTCGACGGGCTCGCGGTGCTCGACGCCGCCAGGCGCCTCGCCTCCGCCGCGCCGGTGATCCTCATCACCGCCTTCGCCTCCGTCGAGGCCGCGGTCGAGGCGATGAAGCGCGGCGCCTACCACTACGTCACCAAGCCCTTCAACCGCGACGAGCTGCGGCTCGTCGTGCGGCGCGCGCTGCACAGCTCGCAGCTCGAGGGCGAGAACCGGCGCCTGCGCGGCGAGCTGGAGGAGCGCTTCCGCCCCGAGACGCTGCTCCTCGGCGAGAGCGCGGCCATGCACGCGGTGCTCGACCGCGTCCGGCAGGTCGCCCCGACCGACACGACGGTGCTCATCACCGGCGAGAGCGGCACCGGCAAGGAGCTCGTCGCCCGGGCGCTGCACTTCGGCGGCCCGCGGCGGGCCGGCCCCTTCGTGGTCGTCAACTGCGGCGCCATCCCCCGCGACCTCCTCGAGAGCGAGCTCTTCGGCCACGTGCGCGGCGCCTTCACCGGCGCGGTGCGCGACAAGCAGGGCAAGTTCGAGCAGGCCAACGGCGGCACCCTCTTCCTCGACGAGATCGCGGAGCTGCCGCCGGAGCTGCAGGTCAAGCTGCTGCGCGTGGTGCAGGAGCGCGAGATCGAGCGCGTGGGCGAGGGCAAGCCCCGGCGCGTCGACGTGCGCCTCGTCGCCGCGACGAACCGCGACCTCGAGGCCATGATCGCGAAGGGCGAGTTCCGCGAGGACCTCTACTACCGCATCAACGTCATCCCCATCGACCTGCCGCCCCTGCGCGAGCGGGCCGAGGACATCCCGCTCCTCGTCCGCCACTTCCTCAAGCGCTTCGCCCCGGACGCGGCGATCGCCGTCGCGCCCGAGGCCCTGGAGGCGCTCACCCGCGCCCGCTGGCGCGGCAACGTCCGCGAGCTGATGAACGTCTGCGAGCGCCTCGTCACGCTGCGCCGCGGCGACCACCTCGAGACCGCCGATCTGCCGCGCGAGGCGCTGGCCGCGGCCGAGCGCCCGGCGCGGCTCGTCAACCTGCCGGCCGAGGGCATCTCCCTCGACGACCTCATCGTCCAGGTGATCGTGCAGGCGCTCGAGCGCTGCGACTGGAACCAGACCCAGGCCGCGCGGCTGCTGCGCATCCCGCGCCACATCCTGCTCTACCGGATGGAGAAGTACGGCATCGCCGCCCCCGGCGAGCGGTGAGCGGCGCGGCCCCTACCCGCGCGAGACGTCCCAGCCGAGCTTCACGATCAGCGCGGCCACGACCACGAGCACGACCGTGCGGATGAGGGTGGCCCCGCCGCGCACGGCCAGGCGCGCGCCGACGACGCCGCCGACGAGCTGCCCCGCGGCCATCGGCAGGGCGACGGACCACAGCACCTCGCCGTGGTGGGCGAAGAGCACCGCCGAGGCGAGGTTCGAGGCGAAGTTGACCACCTTGGCGTCCGCCGTCGCGGACGGCAGCGTGGCGCCGCAGAGCACGAACCCGATGATGAGGAACGTGCCGGTGCCGGGCCCGAAGAAGCCGTCGTAGGCGCCGATGACGAGCGCGAGGAGGGCCGCGACGAGCCGCCGGCGTGGGCTCAGGCCGCCGGCGCGCTCGGCCGGCCGGCGCACGACGAGGAGCGCCGCCGCGAGCGCGAGCAGGCCGATGACGAGCGGCCGCAGCACCGCCGGCGAGACGGCCATCACCGCGGCCGCGCCCGCGAACGCGCCCAGCAGCCCGAGCGGGAACGTCACCGCCACGCGCGGGCGGTCGACCTGGCCGAGGCGCCAGTAGGTGGCGAGCGCCGAGGCCGAGCCGAACACGCTGCCCCCCTTGTTGGTCGCCAGCGCCGCGTGCGGCGGCAGCCCGGCGAAGAGGAGGGCCGGCAGCGTGATGAGCCCGCCGCCGCCGCCGATGGCGTCGACGGTCCCGGCGACGAACGCCGCGAGCGTGAGCAGCGCGATGGTGGTGGCGGACACGGGGCTACCTCGACCCGGTTCACGGCTCCCCGACGACCCGCACGCCGAGCTGGTGGCGCGCCTCGTCGAGCTTCACCTCGATCACCGGCAGCTGCCCGGGTGACGCGAAGGGCCGGTCGAGCTCCGCCGCGTGGTGCGTGGCGGCGAACGCGAGCGTGTGCGGCCACAGGAAGAGACCCGCGATCAGCATCGCGGGCCAACCGCCCTCCTTCACGAGCCGCGGGAGCTCGTCCTTCTGGCTGAAGGGCGACGTCCGCGCGGGCAGCCGGCCGCGCAGCGCGTGGGCGAGCCGCTTGACACCGCTCGGATCGAGCCCCCGCGGAAATGGCAGGCTCGCGAAGAGGCGCTCGGCGCCCTCGGCGAGCGCGTACGTGAGCCCGTCCTCGCCGACGACGAGGGACCGGAGCGGCGCGGGCCGCACGGCCGTGAGCGTGTCGACGACCCGGATCTCCCGCACGGCCTGCTCCCAGAGCCGCGTCCGGACCTCGGGCGGCGCCCCGGCGAGCACCCGGATCACCTTCACGAGGCTCGTGGCCTTGCCGTAGCGTGAGATCGTGCGCGGCTCGAGGTAGAGGCCGAGGCGGCCGGCGAAGAAGCCGGCCCGCTCGAGGCTCCGCGTGAACGCCGCGGGCGCCGGGGCCGGGCGAGCCGCCGCGGCCGCGAGGCCCAGGTCGGAGGTCAGGATCTCGAGCGTGCGGGTGGCGCGGTGAAGGACGACCACCACCGTGGTCTCGCCCGCGCGGCAGACGAGGTCGAGCGCGCTCGTCGCAGCCGCGGCGCGGTCCGGGCCGGCCGGGAAGCCCGCCGCGAACGCCCGCCGGGCGCGCACCTCCCGCGGCGGGCGCAGGCAGCGCGCCCCGCGACCGAGCAGCCGCGTCACGTTCTGCATGGCCCGCACCTCGTCGGCGTAGGGCAGGAACACCTGGTGCCGGACGTCGGGCTGTTCGCGCGGCGTCTCCGGCGCGCCGAGGAGCCGCTCGCAGCGCTCCGGGTCGGTGAGTCCGAACGAGGCCACGAGATCGCGGGCCGGGTCGAGGCCGAGCTCCGCGACGAGTCCCGCCCGCGGCGCCGGCAGGTCGAGCAGCCGCGCGACGGCCCCGTCGTCGAGCCGCTCGAGGTGCCGCACGAGCGCGCCGCGCGGGCTGCCCGGCTCGAGCAGGCCGAGGCGCACGCGGGCGTAGACGCCCGCGCCGTCGGCGAGCGGCGGCGGGTCCGGCTCGGCGGCGCGGGCGCTGCCCGCGGCGATGACGAGGGCGAGCAGGCCGACACCGGCGCGGAGGAGCACCATGCGCGCATCGTCGCCCCGCTGGCGGGCGCGGGTCAAGGCCGCCCGCCCCGCTCGCCCCCGCTCGCCGGACCCACGCCGCTCGCGGATCCCACCAGTCGCGTGGCAGCCCCCGACGGGAACTGCGCACGAGTAGCCTCGTCCATGGTCGCCGTCCGCCCCCGCCCCGCCGTCGCCGTCCTGGCCGAGGCCGCGGCGCACGGACCTGCCGCCACCCTTCCCGGCGCGAGGCCGCGCGGCTATCGTGGCGGCATGGCGCGCCATGGGCCTCGCCGTCCTCGGGCTGGCCATCCGTCGCCGCCGCCCGTAGCCCGTTCTGGCGCTCCGGTCGCGCCGCGCGCATCACACCCAAATGCGAGTTGCCACCCAAATCCGGGTGGGCCGCTCACCGCTATTTGGGTGAGCGCCGCTCCCTGCTCCGACGTAAGTACCCGCCCCGCCTCGATCCTCGCCGCTGGCCCCGCGTTTGCTCAGGGATCCCCGCGCTAACCAACGCGAGGTCCCGAGCCCCATGACCAACCACCGCAACCTGGCCATTGTCCTCTTCGTCGTCGTGGGCGCGTTCAGCGTGCTCATCTTCGGCGGCGCGCAGATCAGCAAGCACAAGCCGCCCATCCCCGAGCGCGTGCTCGCGCCCGACGGCCGCGTCGTCTTCACCGGCGACGACATCCGCGCCGGACAGCGCTACTACCTGTCCCGCGGCGGGCAGCACATCGGCTCGATCTGGGGCCACGGCGCGTACCTGGCGCCCGACTGGTCGGCCGACGCCGTGCACCGCACGGGCCTGGTGACGGCGGGCCTGCACGCGGGCCGCGACGCCGCGGGCGCCGCCGCCTTCACGCAGGGCGATCTCGAGGCGCTCGCGCCGGGCGAGCGCGGCCGCGTCGAAGGGCTCGTCGCCGCCGAGGTGCGCGAGAACCGCTACCGCCCGGACGGCTCCCTCACGCTCTCGCCGGGCCAGGCCGCCGCCGTGCCCGCCCTCGTCGCCTACTACACCGACGTCTTCACCCGCGGCAACGACGCGATGTCGATCCCCGCGGGCACCGTCGCGCGGCCCGAGGACGGGCGGCAGATGACCGCCTTCTTCTTCTGGACCGCCTGGGCGGCGATGACCGCGCGCCCGGACGCGGCCCACACCTACACCGCGAACTGGCCCTTCGACCCGCTCGTCGGCAACCGGCCCCTCGCCGGCGCCGTCATGTGGTCGATCGTGAGCGTGGTCCTGCTGCTGCTCGGCATCGCCATCGCGATCTTCGTCTACATGCGCATGCGCCGCCACGACGAGAAGGCCCCGGGCATGCAGCCGCTCGAGGAGCCGAAGCCGACGCCGAGCCAGCGCGCCACCCTGCCCTTCTTCCTCGTCGCGTTCGTGCTCTTCATCCTGCAGATCGCGCTCGGCTCGGTGACGGGCCACTACGCCGTCGAGGGCAACAAGCTCTTCGGCATCGACCTCGGCAAGATCCTGCCCTACGCCGCGACCCGCACCTGGCACCTGCAGCTCGCGGTCTTCTGGATCGCCACCTGCTGGCTCGCGACCGGCCTCTTCATCGGCCCGATGATCGCGAAGCGCGAGCCCCGGGGGCAGCGCACCTGGACCCTCATCCTCTTCGGCGCCCTCGTCGTCGTCGTCGTGGGCGCCCTCACGGGCACGTACCTCTCGATCCAGGGCAAGCTCGGCACCAACTACCTGCTCGGCACGCAGGGCTACGAGTACGTCGAGCTCGGCCGCGTCTGGCAGATCGCGCTCATCGGCGGGATGCTCCTCTGGCTCGCCCTCGTCTACCGCGCTATCCAGCCGGTGCTCAAGGCCGAGAAGGACCGTGGCGGCCTCACGCACCTCCTGCTCTACGCCTCGGTCTCGATCCCGCTCTTCTACTCGTTCGGCCTCTTCTACTCGCCGGGCACGCACATCTCCGTCGCCGACTACTGGCGCTGGTGGGTCGTGCACCTCTGGGTCGAGAACTTCTTCGAGGTCTTCGCGACCGTCGCCCTCGCGTTCGTGCTCGCGCGCATCGGCGCCGTCGCGCCGCGGGCGGCGCTGCGCGCCGTGTACTTCAGCATCGCGCTCTACCTCGGCGCCGGCATCATCGGCACCTTCCACCACCTGTACTTCACCGGCTCGCCGCTCTTCATCACCTCCCTCGGCGCCACCTTCTCCGCGCTCGAGGTCGTGCCGCTGACGCTCCTCGGCTTCGAGGTCTTCGACACCCTGCGCCTCGCGCGCCAGGGCGGCACGGAGAACCCGTACCGCTGGCCGCTCTACTTCTTCATCGCCGTCGCGTTCTGGAACATGGTGGGCGCGGGCGTCTTCGGCTTCCTCATCAATCCGCCGATCGTCCTCTACTACGCCCAGGGCCTGAACACGACGCCGATCCACTCGCACACCGCCCTCTTCGGCGTCTACGGCTTCCTCGCCATCGCGCTCACGCTCTTCTCGGTGCGCCACGTCGTGCGCCGCGCCGCCTGGTCCGACGCCATGCTGAAGTGGGCGTTCTGGGGGCTCAACGCCGGCCTCGTCCTGATGGTCGTCCTGAGCCTCGCGCCGGCGGGCTTCTACCAGTTCGGCGAGGCGCTCGAGAAGGGCATCTGGTGGGCCCGCAGCCCCGCGGTCACCGGCTCGAGCTTCATCCACACCGTAACCTGGCTGCGCCTCGTCCCGGACCTCATCTTCGACGCCGGCGCGCTGACGCTGGTCGGCTTCCTCGCCCGCGCCATCCTCAAGGACCGCGCGCTGCGCCGCGCCGAGGAGCAGGGCGCCGCCGAGGCCGCCCCCGCCCCGACCCGCCGCGCCGCCTAGGCGCTGTCCCCTCCGCTTCCCCCTCCGCTTCCCCCACAGCGCGTCCGCGCCGCGAGCTCGGTGAGCGGCGCGAGCCCCCTCGAGAGCACCCCCGAGTGCGCCGTGGCGATGGCCGTGACCTCGGCGGCGCGGGGCGCGAGGCGCTGCGCGAGCTCGACGAGCGAGGCGCGGTTGCGCGGCCGGTCGCTGCAGAAGAGCCACGTCGCGGCCGCGAGCCGGCCCGACCTCTCCGCCTCCGCGCTGTCGCCCAGGAAGAGCACGCCCTTCGCGAGGTACGCGGCGCTGCCCGGCGTGTGGCCGGCGATGGCGAAGACGTCCACGCGCGCGCCGTGGAGGTCGAGCGACTCGCCGTCCCGCAGCACCCGCCCGACCTTGAAGCCGCGCGGCCCCGGCCTGCCGATCGGGCCGCGCCCCACCTTGCCCTCGGCGAGATCGACGTCGGCGGCGAGCGCCATGACGGTGGCCCGCGGGAAGGCGCGCGCGCCCTTCGTGTGATCGACATCGCCGTGGGTGAGCAGGATCGTGGTCACGGCCTCCGGGCCGAGGCCGCGGCGCTGCAGCGCCGCCATGATGGCCCCGGCGCGCTCGTCGTTGCCCGCGTCCACGAGCGCCACCTCGCGCGGACCGACGTCGATGAGGAAGGCGCTCACATAGCCGTCCTTGACGACCTCCACATCGCCGAGCCGCAGCCCGCCGGGGATGGCGGGCTTGCCGGCGAACACGGACAGGTACAGGCCCCCGGCCGCGATGACGAGCAGCGCGACCAGGGTGAGGACGATCTTCAGCACGAGCTTCACGGCGCGCATCTCTCCTCGGCCTCCCGCGCGCCGATGCTACCAATTCCGCCCGGCAGCATCCAATCGACGATTCGATATCAAACGACTCGTGGTCGAAGGAGGCCCCTCATGCTCGGACGTTCCGTCGTGCTCGCGCTGGTTCTCGCCGCCCCTCTCGCCGCCTCCGCGCAGGCGCCGGCCTGGGAGGTCGACGCGGCCCACACGCACATCGGCTTCAGCGTGCGCCACCTCATGGTCAGCAACGTCAAGGGCGAGTTCACCAAGTACAAGGTCAAGATCGACGGCGACGCGAAGGATGCGCCCAAGGCCGGCATCGACGTCGCGATCGACGTCGCCAGCATCAACACCGGCGTCGCCGACCGGGACAAGCACCTCAAGAGCCCGGACTTCTTCGACGCCGCGAAGTTCCCGACCATCACCTTCAAGTCGAAGAAGATCACGAAGGCGGGCAAGGGGCTCAAGATCGCGGGCGTGCTCACGATCCGCGGCGTCGCCAAGGACGTCGTGCTCGAGGCCAAGGACATCTCCGGCCCGATCAAGGACCCGTGGGGCAATCAGCGGCTCGGCCTGACCGCCACGACCAAGATCGATCGACGCCAGTTCGGCCTCACCTGGAACAAGGCGCTCGAGGCCGGCGGCGTCGTCGTCGGCACCGACGTCAACATCAACCTCGAGATCGAGCTGATGCAGAAGGGCCAGCCGGCGCCCGCCGCCGCGAAGTAGCCGCCGCCTCAGCCGGGGCCCGGCGGCAGCCCCGCCCACCACTCGCCCAGCGCCAGCTCCACGTCGGGGAACGGCTCGACGCGCACCACGTCACTATCGCCATGCACCGCGAGCTCGAGCCAGTGGCCGTCCACGAGCTTGCTCACGGAGAGCGTGCGCGCCTCGGGGTCCACGTACCATAGATAGCCCACGCCCACCCGCGCGTAGAAGGGCCGTTTCACCCGCAGGTCCAGGTTCCGCGTGCCGGGCGACAGGATCTCGCACACCCAGTCCGGCACCACGGTGAGCGACGCGTCAACCGGCAACGCCGGCAGGCGCTCGCGCCGCCAGCCGGCGAGGTCCGGCGAGACCTCGGGCGAGCCCGGGACCTCGATCCCCGGCTCCACCAGGATCCACCAGCCGCCAGGGCCGCCCCGGCCGCGCTGGTAGGGGTTGAACACGTCGCCGTGGATGATCCCCTCGAGATTCATGTGCGGCGAGCGGGGGCGCGTCGACGTGTAGAGCACGCCGTCCACGATCTCCCCCTTGATGGACGGCGGCAGGGCCTCGAGATCCGCGTAGGTAGCGGGCCGGCCTTCGGGTGTAGGCACGCGGACCATGTGATTCATCATGGCGGAGGCGGTTGGCGCCGGCAAGCGCGCCCGCTCGAGGTCAGGCCGCCGGCGAGGAGGATGGCGGTCTCCCTCGCGGCCCCGGCATCGAAGGCACGTGCCGACGCTGTCCGTCAGGCGGGAGCCAGGCAGATTCCGACGCCGCAACGTGCCGGTAGTGCCCCCCGGAAGGTCCGTCGCGATCACGGCGCTCGGGTTCTCTACCCCGGCCGACGTCGCGCGCGGATACGCTGCCGTGACGCCGGTCGCCGGCGCCGCGTTGCGGGTCTTCGGCGGCGCCGCTCAGATGGTGACCCTGGCGCCGCTGCGCTGAGCGCGCCCCCCGCGCGGCTACTCCACCACCAGCCGATCCCCCGCCCCTCTCCCGAACGTCTCCGGGTGGTACATCTCGCCTCAACAGGGGGGGCTCTGCCCGCCCCCCCTCGACGGGAAAAGCCCGTCGAGCCTCCTCCCCACCGCGCGCTCCCCGCGCGCTACTCCACGATCACCCGATCCCCCGCTCCTCTCCCGAACGTCTCCGGGTGGTACATCTCCTCGGCCTTGGGCGGGGGCACCACGAAGCTGCCGGGGGTCGTCGCGCGGGCCACGTACTCGTAGGTGTAGACGCCCTCCCACAGCAGCGTCGTGAAGGCCTCGGCGCGCTCGTCGCGCAGGTTCTGGTGCTGGTACCACGGCCCCCACCACCAGGAGTGGACGCCGCGGCCGCCGCCGCGCCCGCGGTCCGCGGCCGCCTCGGCGCGCGCGGGCACGCGGCCGGTCACGGCGAGCGCCGGGTTGAGCGCCTCGAGGCCCGCCGGCAGCGGGTCGACGAGCGCGACGTGGTAGCGCCGGGTCGGCGCGACCATCGTGAGCTTCACGCGCACCCGCGCCCCCGCCTTCACCCGCCACGTCCCGTCGGGATCCCGCCGCACCTCGTCCTTGCGGTCCACCGCCTCGTAGACGCGCTCGACGGTGAAGCCGGCGTCGGCCGGCGGCAGCTTGAGGTCGGTCGGCGCGTACTGCATGCCGATGCGGTAGTAGAGGCGGCCCGGGCCTTGCTTCGCGAGGATGAGGTCCTTCTGGGGCGCGCCCGCGACGAGCGCCGCCATGGGGACGTCCACGTGGTAGCGCTCGGTCGTGCGGCCGCGGAACGCGTGCTCGCCGGCGTAGCTCGCCCCGAGCCAGGCGCGCGCGACGAAGTCCGGCGTCACCTTCTCGTAGGTGTTGAAGTAGCGGTCGAGCGCGAGCAGGACGAAGGTGTTCTCCTGAGTGTTGCCCCAGCGCCCCGCGGTGCGGTGCGCGAGCAGACCCGTCACGATCTTGGGGATGAGGCCGTTCTTCGGGTCCGTGGCGATCAGCGCCTCGAGCAGGATGGCGTCGGCGCGCCGGTCGGAGGCGAGCAGCAGGTGGGCGCCGTCGCGGTACGAGGTCACGAAGTGCGCCGCGCCCGCCGTCTCGGTGGCGCGGTTGTCGAGGTGGCGGCGGATGGCGCCGACGTCGCGCGCCGCGCCGGGGTCGGTCGCGAGCACGGGGAGCAGCCAGCCGAGCGCCTCGAGGGACAGCTTCTCGACGCCCGCCTCGGCGACGAGCCGCCGGGCGCGCGCCGCGTCGACGTCGCCCAGGCGCTGCCGCACGTTGAGGGCGTACGCGATGAGCACGCGCCGGACCTCGAGGGGGTAGTCGGACGGGATGTGGCTCTCGACCTCGCTCAGGTAGCGCTTGGAGCGCTCGAGCACGTCGGCGGGGACCGGGAAGCCCTTCTCCTTCGTGCGGACGAGGGCGTTCGCGACGTGGATCGAGAGGTAGGGCCAGTCCGGCTCGTCACGGCGCCAGAAAGCGAAGCCGCCATCGCTGCGCTGCAGGAACCGCAGCCGCTCGAGGTCGCGCGTCACGGCCGCGAGCAGCTCCGGCGCCGAGGGCAGGCCCGCCGCCTTGAACGCGGTGAGCACGTCCCGGAGCGCCGCGATGGCCATGACGCGCGAGGCGATCTGCTCGGCGCACTCGAACGGGTAGGCGACGAGGTAGAGCACCGCGTCCGTGAGCGCCTGCAGCGCCGTCGACGAGGTGGTGATCTCGAGCCCGCCGAACTGGGGGAAGACGCCGCGCGGCGCCTGCACCGGCTGGGCGACGGCGCCCCGGTCGATCTGCCCGTAGGTCGCGAACGCCTCCGTGGTCGCGGGCGTCCACACCGGCAGCTTGAAGTCGGCGGCGTCGGCGTGGCGGCCCGCGGCGGCGGCGATCTGGAAGTAGGCCGTCCCGGCGGACTCGGCGGCCGCCGGGAAGCGCACCTCGGCGCGGTCGTTCGCCGGCACGGTGAGGCGGCGGCCCTGCCCGGCCGTGAGCGCCGCGTTCTGCGCGCGCACCGCCACCTCGACGCTGAGCGGCGCGTCGGTCTGGTTCTGCACCACGACCGGCAGGTCGAAGCGGTCGCCGAAGTTGAGGAAGCGCGGCGGCGACGGCCGCACCATCAGCGGCAGCCGCGCGGTCACGGTGGACTCGGCGGAGCCGAAGTGCCGGGCGCCGGCCACGGCGACCGCGGTGACGCGGTAGCGCGTGAGGTTGTCGGGCAGCTTCAGCGCGACCTGCGCCCGGCCGGCGGCGTCGGTGGTGACGCTCGCGGCGAAGAGCGCGAGCGGGGTGAAGTCGGTCCGCAGGCGGATCGGCGGCGGCGCAGCCTCGCCGCCCTCGCCCTTCGCGCCGCCGGGCGCCCGGGCCGCCATCGGCGAGGGCGGCGGCATGGCCGACGGGACCGCGGTCTGGAAGCGCATCTTCCCCGACTCGCCGCGGTGCAGGGACTGCTGCTCCAGCGCCGACGTGTCGGGCCGGGCGAGCACGACGCTCGCGCGCAGGTGGTGCTCGGTCACCTCGGCCCCGCGGCCGCCGTAGAAGACGGCGACCGGATCCGGGACGCGGTAGCCGGTGAGCGCCAGGATGGCCTCGTCGACCACCACGACCGCGACCTCGCTCGCCGCGGCGGGCCCGCCGCGCGCGTCCTTCACCTCGAGATCGAGCGTGGTCGCGCCGCCCGGCTCGAGGCGCGCCTCGCGCGGCTTCACCGCGACCGCGAGCGTGCGGCTGCGCGGCGGGACCGGCAGCCGGATCGAGCCCTGGGCGTAGGCCGGCCGCTTCGGCAGCTTCGGGTCGGGCAGGCCGTCGTCGCCGGCGCGCGCGCTCTGGCCGACGAGGTCCACGGCGACGAAGAGGTTGGGGGTGTAGCCCTCGCGGATCGGGATCTTGAAGGTGTGCGACGCGCCCTTGAGCGTGACCCGCTCGGTCGTCACCAGCCCCGAGCGCCGCACCGTCAGCACGCCCTCGGCGGGCGCGAAGGGCGCCAGGGCGAGCACCTCGGCGACGTCGCCGGGCCGGTACTCCTTGCGGTCCGGCACGAGGACGACCCGCTCCTGCTCGACGGAGGCCCTGGGCATCGTCTTGCCGCCCGCGATCCACACCGTGATCTGGGACTCGTTCGCGCGCCCCTTCGCGTCGGTGATGCGCGCCGTCACGCGGTAGGTGCCGCCCTCCTTCGGGTGGAAGGTGCAGCGCTGCGCCTGGGCCGCCGACGGCACGACGCAGGGCTCCTCGGGCACGAGCTTCTCCTGGTACTCGCCCTTCTCCTGCACCCAGTCGACGCGCGCCGCCTGCACCGTCACGGGCCGCCCGATGGCGGCGGCGCCGTCGAGGTCGGTCACGATCGCGTCGATGGGCACGGCCTGGCCGGCCTGGTAGAACGTGCGCGCGCTGCGCAGGCCGACGTAGAGGTCGGCGGGGTGGACGAGCAGCGTCGCGGTCGCGCTCCAGGCCTGGCGGTTGACGTCGGTGACGGTCGCCTCGGCCGCGAGGCTCATCGCGCGCGGCGGCGCCATGCGGCGCAGGTCGACGCGCAGGACGTGCTTGCCGCTCGCGTCGGTGCGCGTCGTCAGGGTCTCGTACTTGGTCGTGTCGGCCCCGCCGCGCCAGCCCGGGTAGTCCCACCACGGCGTCCAGGTGCCGAAGGTGAAGTCCGCGCGGTTGGGCGGGGTGAAGTGGCCGGGCCGCGCGGTGACGCTCCAGCGCACCTCGGCGCCGGGCAGGCCCCCGCCGGCGTAGTAGCTCGCGCGCACGGCGACGGTCGCGTGGCCGCCGACGACATGGGGCCCCTCGCTCGCGCTCGCGGTGACCTCGAACTCGGGACGGCGGAACTCCTGCACCTGGAAGCCGTGCGTGTGCGCGTGAGCCCCGCGGCGCAGCTCGAGCCACGCGTGGCCCAGGTTCATCGTGGGCGGGAGCTTGAGCCCGAGGTCGAAGCCGCCGAGCGGGCCGAGCTTGAGCTCGCCCTTGAGCACCTCGTTGCGCCGGCTGTCGAGCAGGCGGTAGGTGACGAGCGAGCCGGCGGGCTCCCCGGCCTCGACGTCGCCCGTGGTGCCCGGGGTGACGAAGCGAACCCAGCCCTTCAGCCGGACCTCCTCGCGCGGGCGGTACATCTGGCGGTCGTCGAAGACGTACCAGACGAGCTGCGGCTCGCGGGGGCGCTTGTGCCAGCCGGAGGTGGCGCCCCAGGGGCTCGTGCTCGCCGGCAGGATCGCGAGGTCGTCGCCGCGACGGGCGACGAGGAGCTCGCCGCCGCGGTCGAGCGGGAGCGTCGCCAGGCCGTCGGCCCCGGTCGCCTGCTGCCCGCCGTCGGGCAGCAGGCCGACGGTGGCGCCGCCGACGGGCGCGCCGTCGGCGAGCGCGGTCGTCCACGCGACCAGGCGCTCGCCGTCGACGAAGGCGTCGAGCCCCAGGCGGGTCGCCTGCACCCAGCTCTCGATGATCTGCGGCGACGACTCGCGGCCCTCCTTCGGCGCCTCGATCACCATCACGAGCTGGCCGAGGCCCTGCGGCGACAGCGCGGGCGCGAGGTCGAGCCGCGTCTCGGTGAGCTCGTCCGCCTCCGCGGCGATCTTCACGGCGGTGTCCACGACCTTGCGGCCCGGCGGCTCGCGCCTCTGGTCGTGGCGGCGGTAGTCGCGCTGGTACTCGAGGAAGCGCGCGTAGTCCTCGGGCCCGACGGCGTAGAGGCGGAGCTGCACCCGGTCGAGGTTGACGGTGTAGATCGAGAAGCGCGGCCCGGCGGCCGGATCGAGGACGACGAAGCCGCTGCGCGGCGCCGACAGGAGCCGCGGCGCCTCGCCGACCTTGAAGCGCACCGTCGTGTCCTCGCCCAGGGTCTGGCCGAAGGTGTCGGGCAGCGTGGCGGCGAGCGTCACCTTGTAGGTCGTGCGCCCCTTCGTACGCCCGGTGATGTTGAGGTTCGTGCCGTACACCGCGACCTTCATGCCGGGCAGCGGCGGGTCGACCTTGACCATGGCGGCGTCGAAGCGCTGCGCCTCGACGGGGTTGGACAAACGGATCGTCCAGGGCGAAAACGGCGGGCACTGGTGCGACCAGCCGCAACGATGCTCCTCCACGCGGAAGGGGCCGTAGGTGCGGAACGGGACCTCGAGCGGCGCCGCGGTGAGCCGCGGCCCCTCGGCCGAGGGCGCGCCCCTGTCGATGAAGATCCGGTACTCGGTCGCGGGCGCGAGCGGGACCTTCGACCGGAACGCGAGCACGCGGTCCGGCGGCGCGGCGGCGGCCAGGTGGCGCACCTCCGGATCGCGCTCGAGCGCGGCCTTGTCGACGAGCTCGAGCTCGACGATCGCGCGCAGTCCGGCGCGCAGGCTGGTCTTGCGCAGCACCGCCGCGGGATCGATGCGCTGGTCGAGCTCGACGAAGAAGGTGGGGTCGAGGCGTGACGGGCCGCCCGACGGGTGCGAACGGACGATCGTGAGCGGCGGAGTGGCGAAGCGGAACTGCTCGGCCTTCGCCAGCGTGCCGCCCGTCGCGGAACGGACGCCCGCCGGCACCGTCACCTGGTACTCCGTCGCCATCGGGAAGCGCGGCTTGGGCTCGAAGAGGAGCGTCTTCGTCCCCACCCACCGCCAGGCGCCAGGCGGCGTCGGCGCGAGCGTCGCGGGCACCGCCTGCGCCGCCAGCTCCGCGAGCGAGGTGACCGCCACCATCGGCTCGGAGAAGGTGATGGAGAGGTTCGGGGCGAGCGGCACGTCCCCCGCGGGCGCGTGGCGCACGACGGTGAGCGCGCCGGCCTCGGGCCGGGCGGGCGCGGGCGGCGCGGCGGGCGGCGGGAAGGCGCCCTTCACGGTCTGGCCCGGCCGGGGCGGCGGGAGCGAGCGCTCGCGCAGCGCGAAGTCCTTGACGACCCCGGCCTCCTTCGGCGGCGGGCCGAGGCGGCCGAGGAGGCGCGTGGTCTCGGCCGGGCCGAGCGGCTTGGCCGGGGCCGCGGCGACGCGGGACGCCGGCGCCTCCTCCGCGCCCTCGCCGAGGGTGAAGACGAGGCCGGGCGCGGGCGGCTCGGGCCGCGGCTTCGCGCCCCCCTCGGCCCCGCGAGGCGGCGTGGTGGTGGTCTTGGGCCCGCCGCAGCCGAGGATGACGGCGAGAGCGGCGAGAGCGAGTCGGGCGCGCAGCATGCGGGGCCTCCGTGCTCGGTAGATACGTGCGAGCGGGGCAGGCGGCCTGCCGCCCCCCCGACCGAAGGGTACGCCGCGGGCAGGGGTGGCGCAAAGCCCCCGGCGAACGACTCAGTGCCGCCGGATCCGCCGCTCGAGCAGGCCCATGCCCCGCAGCACGGCGACGGCGAGCAGGGTGGCGCCCACGGCCAGCAGCCACGCCTGGACCGCGACGGCGATGCCGACGGCGGCGACGATGAGCAGCGAGGTGGCGGTCGTCAGCCCCTCCACCCCGGCCTCGCGGTTGCCGATGATCGTGCCGCCCGCGACGAAGCTGATGCCGAGGACAATCGATTGAACGATGCGCACCGGGTCGGCGCGGATCAGCGGTGCGCCGCCGAAGGTGTGGATGAGCGTGCCGCTGAGCGACACGAGCAGCGCGGCGCCGCCGGCGACGAGCATGTGGGTGCGCAGGCCGGCGGGCTTGTGCGCGACCTCGCGCTCGAAGCCCACGACACCGCCGAGGACCATGGCCGCGAGCACCTGCCCCAGCACCACGAGCTGCCCGCTCACGCTCACGACCCGCGCACCTGCCCGGGGGTTGGATGCCGTGGCGCCGGGGCGCTACCGCCCGACGCCGGTCTCCAGGTAGATCGCGAACGAGGCCAGCCAGTGGGCGCCGCCGTACCCGGACGCGCCCATCTGCGCGAGGGCGACGTCGCGGTGGCGGCGGGCGAGCGCGCGGAAGGCGGCCACGCGCCGGTCGCGCGGCGGCAGGGCGGCGGCGAGGCCCTCGAACGCCCAGGCCCGCTGGAGCGCGAGGCCGATGAGGTGGCCGATGCGCAGATCCTTGAGGTCGCGCACCTCGGTGGGCGCGCGCAGCGGCGCGAAGCGGGGCGCGTCGACCGCGGGCAGGAGCGCGTCGAGCCAGCGCACGAGCTCGGCCTGCGGCAGCACCCGGCGCATGAGGTCGGCCTCGGCGAGGCACGGCGAGATGAAGTCCTCGCCCGAGGGCTCGAAGTGGGTGGGACACTCGACGTCGCGGCCGTAGAAGTCGCGGGCGCGGCCCGCGATGGCGGCCGCGAGCTCGGCGTCGCCCGCGGCGCGCGCGTAGTCGAGCATGTGGACGAGCGCGAAGGCGGTGCTGGCGTGGGTGCCCTCGCGCACCGGCACCGTGAGCCGCGCCAGGTACTCGCGCACGCGGCCCGCGAGGTAGCGGGCCACGGGCTCGAGGGCGGCGGACGCGGCGCGGCCGTCGGGGTCGTCCCAGGCCCGCAGCTCCGCGGCGAGGCGGAGCAGCCAGCCCCACCCGTACGGCCGCTCGAAGGTCGTGTTGCTTCCTCGCTGCAGGTAGGCGAGCTCGACCTGCAGCCGCGCGGGCGTGAGGTGGCGGCGGAGCGCGTCGCGCACCGCGGCCGCGTTCGCCATGCCGGGGTGGGTGCGGAGCAGCCGCACGAGCGCCCAGTGGCCGTGCACCGCCGAGTGCCAGTCGTAGCAGCCGAAGAAAGCGGGCGTCAGGGCCCGGGGCGGGCGCGCGTCGTCGTCGCGGTCGAGGGTGTTGCCGGGCTTGTTCGGGTACTCCTGGTCGACGCACTCGAGCGAGAGCGCGGCCAGGCGGGCGGCGCCGGCGTCGTCGAGCGGCGCCGGCGCGGGCGCGGGCGGCGGCGCCGCGCGCGTGCAGGCGGCGAGCGCGAGGGCGGCGAGCGCGAGGGCCCGCACCTCAGTCCCGCCCCGCCGCGGCGCGGGGCGCCTCGGCGGCCGCCACGACGGCGAGGGTGCGCTCCGCGGGCATGATGACGTTGAGGACGAGCGCGAGCACCGTGCCGACGGCGATGCCGGCGAGGTTGAGCCCGCCGATGGTGATGCCCTTCAGGCCGAGGCCGGTCGCGACGATGATCGACGCGCCCGCGACGATGAGGTTGCGGTGCTGGGCGAAGTCGACCCGCGCGTCGAGCCAGATCTTGACACCCATGAGGGTGATGAGCCCGTACAGCACGAGCGTGACGCCGCCGAGCACCGGCGCGGGGATCGAGAGGATCACGGCCCCGAACTTCGGGCAGATGCCGAGGAGGAGCGCGGTCAGCGCCGCCACGAGGAAGTTCGCGACGGCGAAGACGCGCGTGATGGCCATGACGCCCATGTTCTCGGCGTAGGTCGTCTGCGGCGTGCCGCCGCCGAGCGCGGAGACGAAGGTCGCGACGGCGTCGCCGAGGTAGGCGCGGCCGAGGTGCGGGCTGAGGTCGCGCTGCATGTAGCCCGAGATCGCGGCGATGTGGCCCTTGTTCTCGGCGACGAGCACGACGAAGACCGGCGCGATGACCGCGATGGCCCCGAGGCTGAGGCGCGGCGCGGTGAAGGGCGGCAGGCCGAGCCAGGGCGCGGCCCGGATGGCGTCGAGCGCCTTCGGGTCGAGGTGGCCGAGCGCGGCCGCGAGCCCGTAGCCGACGAGGACGCTGAGGAGCACGGGCAGCAGGCGCAGGAACCCGCGCAGGTAGACGGCGACCAGCGCGGCGGTCAGGAAGGTCACGGCCGCGATGAGCAGGTTGAGCCCGTCGGCGCGCGTGGCGACGACGAAGTCCTTGTTGAGCGCGTTGACGATCGAGGACGAGGCGAGGTTGAGCCCGATGAGCGCGACGACCGCGCCGGTGACCACCGGCGGCATCAGCCGGTCGATCCAGCGCGAGCCGTAGCGGATCGTGATCGCCGCGGTGAGCCCGTAGAGCACGGCGGCGCCGGCGATGCCGCACAGCGCCTCGGGGATGCGGCCGGCCTGACCGCCGGTGATGGCGAGCACCGGCCCGATGAAGGCGAAGCTCGAGCCGAGATAGCTCGGCACCTTGAAGCGCGTGATCAGGATGAAGAGGAGCGTGCCGATGCCCGAGAAGAAGAGCGCCACCTGCGGGTTGAACCCCATCAGGATCGGCGCGAGCACCGTGGCCCCGAACATCGCGACCACGTGCTGCAGCCCCATCGGGATCAGCCGGAGCAGCGGAACGCGGTCCTCGGGGAAGTAGATCCGGCCGGCCTCCATCGGCGACCTCGGGCGCGAGCGGCGCGCGGCCGGAGGATAGCACCGCCAACGCCGGCTCGCCCGCGGCCCGTCCGCCTCGGGCAGGTGCTCGCGCGTGCGCGCGTCAGCGCCGCCGGCGCTTGAGCTCCCGGAGCCGCTCGACGAGCGGGTCCGGCCGCGGGGGCCGCACCCGCGGCGGCGCCGGCGGCGACCGCTCCCGCGGCGGCGCCGGCCTCGGTCCCGACCCGGGGCGACGGCTTCGGTCCCGACCGCGCGGCGCCGCCTCCGGTCGTCACCGCGCCCGCGCCCGTTGCCGGCGCCCACGACGCCTCCTGGCCGTGCGCGCGCGCCCGTGCCCCTTCCCGCGGCCGCCGCCGAGAGCATCCCTCGCCGGATCACCAGTCGGGCGTGATCTGGACCAGGATGCGCGTGCATGGCCGCCGAGATCACGCGGTCTTGGTGATCGGGCGGGGGATGCTCGTCAGGAGGCGCTCGTCGCCCAGGCACAGCCGCGCTGCCTCGAGGCCGGGGGCTGGCTGCCGCGCCAGATGACCCACCTCCCACCTGCCCACACCGCAGCGACGGGCGAGCAGGCCGGCATCCCGCCATCCCTGGTGTCGCGCGAGCTGCACGAACAGCCGCCGGGCCGCACGATCACTCGCCACCGCGGCGGCGGGAAGCCGCAGCGCCGCGGCGGCGGCCACCGCCACCGCCTCGAGCGCCAC
>DASXVK010000409.1:0-21878 GCA_036504295.1 Polyangia bacterium | reverse complement strand
CCCGGGTGCACGATCGTGCCGCGCGCGACGTCCGCCCCGCGGAAGCCGGTGGTCAGGGTGTCCGACGACGGGATGACGCCGTCCTCGAAGTCCGCGAGCAGCACCGCCGGCGCGCTCGCGACCGGGGCCGGGCAGGCGGCGTCGGCGCCCGCATCCGCAACGGCAGCATCCGCGCCCCCGTCCGTGGCCGCGGCGCCGTCGCGCGGCGGGGCCGCGTCGGCAGGGCCGCCGTCGCCCGGCGCGACGGACGAGCCGCCGCAGGCGCCGGCGGCGAGGACCAGGGCGAGGAGGGCGAAACACCGCATGCGCACGATCGTACCAGCGCGCGCGCCCGGGCGATACTGCGCGCGTCCGCCTCAGCCGCGCGGTCCGCGCGGCGCGGGCTGGCCGTGCTCCGTCGCGTACTTGAGCGCGTCGGTCACGCAGGACGCCGCCGCCGCGCAGTCCGGCAGCCGGTCGCAGTCGCGCAGCCGGGCCGCGGTGAACCCCTTGTCCGTCGCCTGCGCCGCGGCGAGCCCCTTCAAGGTCGCGACGCAGCTCGCCACCTGCGCGTCGTCCCACTTCGGCGCCGCGGCGGTCGCACACCGCGCCATCGTCTTCGCCGCGGCCCGGCACGCGTCCTCGGGGCTCGCCGACGGACGAAAGAGCGGACACCCGGTGAGCGTGAGGAGCAGCAGGGCCAGAGCGACGGGGGTGAGGTGGCGCATGGGGCCGAACGGTACCGAACGGGCGCGGGGGACGTCAAGGCGCGCGCGGGCGGCGGCGGGGTGGACGGCGGACGGCGCACGCGCGCGTCCGTAGGTCCACTCCCCGTAGATCTCGTCGAGCCGAGCCTCGATGGCAAACCCGTCCCGCGAGCCAAACAGCATCTCCCATCCTCCAGCGGCGCTGGCCGGGAGTCGTATCACACGTGCGGACATATGAATGCCGAAGATCGGCGCGCACGCCCTGCCGCGCTCGTGCCGTCGCAGTCCGTGGTTCGCGGGGAGGCGGGCGGGTGTTGATTTTGGCCGATATGTCCGCTTGACAGAACCGGCACGAGTGCTAATGTTAGCCCTATTCAAGATGCGGCGCGCTCCTCGACAGCTGACGTTCCCGGCCCCCCGCACCTGGGGCGGCCGCCGCGCGGGTGCGGGCCGGCCTGCCGGCCCGCGGCCGCGCGTCCGCCATCGCGCGCGCCCCGCGCACGACGCCCGCCATCCCATGCACGTCACGATGCGCGCCGTAGCCGGCCTGCCATCGCTGCGCGCGCCCAACCTGCGCCGCATCCTCGTCGACGCCATCGCCGCGACCCGCCGCGACGACGCCCGCATCGTGCACTTCTCGATACAGGGTGATCACCTGCACCTGCTCGTTGAGGCGCGCGACGCGCGCGCCCTCACGGCGGCGATCCGTGGGCTGGCCGTGCGCGCCGCCCGCGCGATCAACCGCCTGCTCGCGCGTCGCGGGCGGGTGTGGGGCGACCGCTACTACCGTCGCGACCTCGCCACGCCGCGCGAGGTGCGCAACGCGCTCGTGTACGTGCTGGGCAACGCGCTCCACCACGGCCGCCGTGTGGTCGGCCTCGACGCGTGCTCGTCGGCGCCGTGGTTCGACGGGTGGAGCGAGCGGCCGGCCGCGCGCCCGCCCGACGCCCCCCCGGTGAGCCCGCCCGAAACCTGGCTGCTCGCCGTCGGCTGGCGGCGGCGGCTCGGGCCGCTCCGCGCCGACGAGGCGCCGCGAAGGGGGGCGGCCAAGGAGGCGTGGCGTGGACGATAGAACCCGGACGGCCGTCAGCAAGTTCCTCAGCTTCGTCCTGAGGCACCATCCCGCGGCCGTCGGCGTGACGCTGGACCAGAGCGGCTGGGTGGATGTCGAAAGCCTGCTCTCGCAGTGCCAGGCTCACGGCCGGCCCATCACGCGCGCGATGCTCGACGAGGTCGTCGCCACGAGCCCGAAGCGCCGCTTCGCGTTCAGCGAGGACGGCACGCAGATCCGGGCGAGCCAGGGACACACGGTCGCCGTCGACCTCGGCTACGAGGAGCATCAGCCGCCCGAGGTCCTCTTCCACGGCACGTTCGCCTCGGCCGTCCCAGGGATCCGCGCCCGTGGGCTCATGAAGATGCGGCGCCATCACGTTCACCTCTCGTCCGACCTCGAGACGGCCACGCTCGTCGGCAGCAGGCGCGGCCGGCCCATCGTCCTGCGGGTGCAGGCGGGCCGGATGCACAGTGACGGCCGGGTCTTCTATATGTCGGCGAACGGGGTGTGGCTCACCGAGCACGTCCCGCCCGAGTACATTGAATTCTCCGACGAGTGACCCTGGGCGAGTGCCCTACTCGTAGCCTCTTCGAGGGCGCCGCTCGCGACGAGTCGATAGTAGCGAACGCGCCTCACGTAGCGCACCGCGCCCTCATCGACCCAACAGTCGACGTCGCCGACGTGCGCCTCCGCCCGCAGGTCGCCCCGTCCCGCGCCGGAGCTCGCGCGCGTCTACGCCGCCGAGGGCAGCGGCGCGCGCGACCCGCGCACCGGCGCCGTCGCGCCGCGGCTGCGGGAGGTGCTCCGGGGCGACCCCGATCGGTTCCTCGAGGCGTGGCGGCGACGCGGACGGGGCCGCGACGGGCTGAGGCCGTTGCACGCTTGACACCGGGCCCCGCCGACCGGCATGGTTCGGGAGGACAGGTCCATGGGGTCGCTCGCGGTCGTGATCGGGTTGGTCGTCGTCGCCGCCGTCGCCGGGGCGGCGCTGCTCGCCCGCCGGCGGCGCGGCGCGGGCGCCACCGCGGCGTCGCTCGCCGGGGCCGACCGCGGCGCGCTCGCGGCGCGCCTGCGCGACCTCGCCCGCACGCCGGGCCCGGCGCAAGTCGCCGACTTCGCGGCCGCGCTCGCGGCCCCACCGCCCGTGACCGAGTACGTCTGCCCGCTGTGCAACAACCGCACGCTCTACCCGCGCCCGGCCGCGCCGAACGGCGCCGCCGAGCGCGACCTTCTCGGCGAGATCGCGACCATCGACGCCACGAGGCGGCTCGTGGAGCAGGCGGCGAAGCTCGCCGGCGGCGGCGTGGCGCTCGACGAGACGCAGCTCTGCAAGCACTGCAGCCCGCGCATCGCGGTGCCCGCGCTCACGCTCGTCGTCGCGCTCGCGGGCGAGGCCCCGCGGCGCCTCGACGGCGTCGGCCGCGATGACGTCGCCGTGCTGCTCGCGTTCCTGCGGGGCGCGCGCGGCGACGCGGACGGCCGGGCGGCGGCGCGCGGCCGGCACGGCGAGCGGCTCGGCCGGCTGCTCGGCGTGAGCCCGGAGTGACCATGGGCGGACCGAGCGGCGGCAACGGCCAGGCAGCGGCGGCGGAGGCCGGCGTGCCGCGCATCGCGCGCGCGTTCCTGCCCGCGGCCGCGATCCTCGAGCTCACGTACCGCTGCGATCTCGAGTGCGAGCTGTGCGCGTGTCCGTGGACCGCGCCCGACGGCAGCTACGAGCACCGTACCGAGCTGACGCTCGCGCACTGGAAGGAGGTGGTCTTCCGCCTCCTCAAGCTGGGCATCCGCGACGTCGCGTTCTCCGGCGGCGAGCCGCTGCTGAAGGAGGGCTTCGAGGATCTCCTCGCCTACGCCGCCGAGCTCACCGCCGAGCACGTCGAGACCGACCGCGGCGACCTCGCCATCCGCAAGGCGCCGCCGCGGCTCTTCGTCATGTCGAACGGCACGCGGCTGCGGCCCGACGTCCTCGACCTCATGCGGCGCACCGGCGCCCGGCTCACGCTCAACCTCCCGGGCCTGCGCACCTACCGCGAGCACACCGGCAGCGGCTCGGCCGAGACCATCCTCGACGCGCTCCGGTCGGCGAAGGCGCGCGGCGTGCCCACCGCGGTCGCGGTGACGGTCACCCGCCGCAACCTCGGCGAGCTCTACGAGACCATCGCCGAGGCGCTGCTCGCCGGGGCGGACGGCCTGGTCCTCAACCGGTTCCTGGCGGCGGGCCGCGGC
The DNA here is from genome assembly GCA_036504295.1 of Polyangia bacterium. Lineage (GTDB taxonomy): Bacteria > Myxococcota_A > Polyangia > JACRCY01 > JACRCY01 > DASXVK01. The sequence goes on along the minus strand of DASXVK010000409.1, from coordinate 17,912 downwards.
CTCGCCCACGCCGACCTGGGCCTCACCCGCGCCGAGGCCGGGCGCATGCTCGACGTCGCGGAGGAGGCGCTCGCGGCCGCGGACCGCCCCGGCGTCCTCGGGACCGCGCTGCCGCGCTGCGTCCTCGAGCGCGCCCACCCGCACCTCAGCGCGAGCCCGCGCTGCGCCGCCGGCGCCGCGTTCTTCGTCGTCGACCCGTCGGGGCTGCTGCGCGTCTGCCCCCACTCGGCGGTCCGGCTGGGCAGCATCCGCGCCCTCGCGGCCGTGCGCGAGCACCCGCAGTGGCGCCGCTTCACGATGAAGCAGATCCTCCCCGGGAGCTGCGGCGACTGCGAGATGGCGCTCGACTGCGACGGCGGCTGCCGCGCGGCGGCGGCCCTCGCCGGCGGCCGCGACGACGCCCCGGATCCGCTCGTCGACTAAGAAAGGGACCCTGGGAGGGTCCCGTTGACCTCCCGCGCAGAGTGCTGGCAGGCGAAGCCCGCCAGCGCTCACGCGAACTGAGAAAGGGACCCTGGGAGGGTCCCGTTGACCTCCCGCGCCGCGTGCTGGCAGGCGAAGCCCGCCTGCACTCACGCGAGCTCGAGCTGACATTCGCGACAACGAGTTACAATCTATTTCAGCAGGGTGACGACCGCGACAATCGCGCGCGCTAGCCTGGGCTGCGATCGGCCCTCGCATGCGAACCCGCAGAGGTCCCACGATCGCGGCTTCGGTGCTGTGGCTGCTGCCCTGCGTCGGACTCGGGGGCACCGGCTGCGCGCTGCTGCTGCGCCTCGGGCGCCCGCCCGCCGCCACCCCGGTGCGAGTGGCCCCACCCGTCTGGCGCACGACCCCGGCGGTGGCGCCCGGGGGCCGGCTGGCGGCGCACCATTTCGGCAGTCCCCACCCGGCGCGGGCGGCGCTCGCGGTGGGGCGCGAGACCTGGGTCGGCACGCCCTCCGGCGTGCTGCGCTTCGACGCGGCGCTGTGGCGCGACCCGGGCCACGCGCGGCCCCGCGCCGTGATCGGCGTGGGCGCGGGGCTCCCGGCCGCGGGCGTGAACGCGCTCGCCGCCGCCGGCGACCTCGTCGAGGTCGCGACCGACGGCGGGCTCGCGCGCGTCGACGCCGGCGGGCGGGTGCAGCCGGGCGTGACCCTGCCCGGCCGCCGCGTGACCGCGCTCGCGGCGGGCTACATCGGGGCCTGGCCCGGCCTGTACCGCCGGGGCGCCTCGGCGCGGGTCCCGGGCAGCGCGGACCTGCGCGTGACCGCGCTCCTCGAGTGCGGCCGCGACCTCTATGTCGGTACCCAGGACCACGGCCTGCTCGCCCTGCGCGACGGGGCGCTCGCCGCGGTCCCCGGCCTCCCCGCCGTGCGCGTCGGTGGCCTCGCCGGCTGCGGGCGGCCGGCGGGCGTCCACGCCGCCACCACCGCGGGGCTCTTCACCGTGGCGCGCGGGGTGGCGCAGCCGGTCGCGGCCTGGCCGCGCCACGCCACCACCGTCGCGGTGGCCGGCGGCGCGGTCGTCGTCGGCACCTACGGCGAGGGCGTGCGTCGCCTGGGCCCCGGCGCGGCGGCGCTGCTCCCCGGCGCGCACGTCGCGCTGCTGCACCGTGAGCCGCGCGGCGTGCTCGCCGGCACCGACGAGGGCCTGGTCGTGCTGCGCGACGGCGCCCCGCCTGCCGCCGTGCCGCTCGACGGGCCGCCGCCGGGGCCCGTCACCGCCGTCGCCGTCGCCGGCGGCGACCTCTGGGTCGGCACCTTCGACCGCGGCCTCGCGCTGCTGCGCGACGGAAGCTTCCGGCCGGCGCCGGTCCACGACGAGCGGATCACCGCGATCGCCGTCGACGCGCGCGGCCGGCCGTGGGTGGGCACGCCGCGCGGCCTGGCCCGCGGCGAGGGCGAGCGCTTCGCCCCCGTCGCGGACCCGCGCGGCTGGCTCGGGCGCCACGTCAACGCCGTGCGGCGCCACGGCGACGAGCTCGTCGTCGCGGTCCACCCGGGCCTCGTCGTCATCGACCCGGCGCACGACCCGCCGCGGTTCCGCTACTACGGCGCCCGCGGGCACGAGGCGGACGTCGGCCTCGTCGGCCCCACCGTCTACGGCGTGGCGGTCGCGCGCGGCGCGCTGTGGGTCGGCACCGACGACGGGCTCACCCAGCTCGCCGCCGCCGGGCCGCGCGACCTCACCGACCTCGGCGACGTCCTGCCCGACAACTGGATCAACGACGTCAGGGCGCGCCGCGACGAGGTGTACGTACTGACGCTGCGGAGCGGGTTCCTGCGGCTCGCGCCGTGGCGCACCGACGTCATCGCGACGTCGCTGATGACCAGCCCCGGGGTCCTCCTGCCCCTGGGCGAGCGCGTCCTCTTCGGCACGAACACGCACGGGCTCGCGGTGGCCGACGTGCCGCCCGGCGGCGCGGCGCACATCCGCACCTTCGGTCCCGGCGAGGGGCTCGCGTCGCGCCTCGTGACCGCGCTCGCCTTCGACCCCACCCGCGACCGCCTCTGGATCGGCGGGGCCGCCGGCCTCGACCGCCTCGATGACGCCCGCCGGGCCCTCGCCCGGGGCGCAAGGGAGGTGCCATGACACGGACTCGCACGCTCGTCCCCGGTGTCCTCGTCGCGCTCGCCCTCGGCCTCGCCGGCCCCGGCCGGGCCGCCCGTGAGGAGGCGGGCCCCGTCGTCTCGAACCACGGCCACATGCAGGTGCTCACCGACGGCGCCGGCACGGCCGTCCTGCCCCTGCGCCACACCGCCGTGCGGGCCCAGGTGGTCGGCGTCATAGCCGCGGTCGAGGTGACGCAGCAGTTCCAGAACCCCTTCACCAGGCCCATCGAGGCGGTGTACGTGTTCCCGCTGCCCCACCGCGCCGCGATCCACGCGCTCACCATGCAGGTCGGCGCGCGCGTCATCACGGCCGAGGTCAAGGAGCGGGAGGCGGCGCGCAAGACCTACGAGCGCGCGAAGCGGCAGGGCCGGACCGCCAGCCTCCTCGAGCAGGAGCGCCCCAACGTCTTCACCCAGTCGGTCGCGAACATCATGCCGGGCGAGGAGATCCGGGTCTCGCTGCGCTACGTCGAGGAGCTCGTGCCCGAGGAGGGCGAGTACCAGTTCGAGTTCCCGATGGTGGTCGGGCCGCGGTACATGGGCGGCGAGGCGGTCCCGGGCCGCAGGGGCGCCGGCTGGTCGCAGGGCACCACGCGCGTGCCCGACGCGTCGCGCATCTCGCCCCACCTCCTGCCGCCGGGGCTGCGCTCCGGCCACGACATCTCGCTCACGCTCACCATCAACGCCGGGCTGCCGCTGCGCGACCTCCGGGCCGTCACGCACGCGACCACGCTCGCGCAGCCGGCCGCCGACACCGCCACCGTCGAGCTCGACCCCGCCGACCGCATCCCCAACAAGGACTTCGTCGTCCGCTACCGCCTCACCGGGGAGCGGCCGCGGCTGTCGCTGCTCGCGAACCGCGACGCGCGCGGTGGCCACTTCCTGCTCATGCTGCAGCCGAAGTCGCGGCTGGCGGCGGCCGACGTGGCCCCGCGCGAGTACGTCTTCGTCGTCGACACCTCGGGGTCGATGCACGGCCGGCCGCTCGAGCAGGTGCGGCAGGCGATGCGGCTCTGCCTCAACTCGATGAACGCGAGCGACCGGTTCCAGATCGTCAACTTCGACACCCGCGCGGTCGCCTTCGCCCCGGCGCCGGTCGAGCCGAGCGCCGCGAACCTGCGCCGCGCCCTCGCGTTCGTCGACGAGCTCCAGGGCGGCGGCGGCACCGAGTTCCTGCCGGCGCTCGCGCTGGCGCTCGACGCGCCGCGCGACCCGGCCCGGGCCCGCATCGTGCTCTTCATGAGCGACGGCTACATCGGCTACGAGCGCGAGGTGCTCAAGTTCATCGGCGAGCACCTCGGCCGCGCCAACCTCTTCGCCTTCGGCGTCGGCAGCTCGGTCAACCGCTACCTCATCGACGGCATGGCGCGCGCCGGCCACGGCGAGCCCGCGATCCTCCTCGGCCGGGCGGGCGACGACGACCTCGTCCGCCGCTTCTTCCGCCTCGTCTCGCAGCCGGCCCTCACCGAGGTGAGCCTGGACTTCGGCGGCCTCGGCGTCACCGACCTCACGCCGGCGCGGGCGCCGGACCTCTTCGCCGACCGCCCCATCGTCGTGGCGGGCCGCTTCGCCCGCGGCGGGCGGGGCACCGTGACCCTGCGCGGCCGCCTCGCCGGCGCGCCCTACGAGGAGCAGGTCGCGGTGACGCTGCCCGACGTCCCGGCGAGCGACGCGAGCCCGGCCCTCTCGTACCTCTGGGCGCGGCGGCGCATCGCCGAGCTCGGCGACCGCCACGACCGCGACGAGCACTACCGCCCCGCCGCCAAGGCGCTCATCACCGAGCTCGCCCTGCGCTACAACCTGATGAGCGAGTTCACGAGCTTCGTCGCGGTCGACCGCGTCGTGCGCAACCGCGGCGGCCGGGCGGCGACGGTCGGCGTGCCGGTGCCGCTCCCCGACGGCGTCGAGACGACCGCCGCCCCGCCCGTGGCCTACGCCCGCGCCGAGCTCTCGACCGACCGCTTCGTCCCGGGCGACCCCGAGGTCGAGATCAGCGCGCCGCCCGACACCCACTCCGTCACCCTCGTCTTCCCGACGGGCGAGCTGAAGCCGGGCCGCCGCGACGCCCGCACCGGACGCTGGGTGGCGAGCTTCCTCATCCCCGAGGACACGCCCGACGGCATCTACGCCATCAAGATCGTGGTGACGCGCTTCTCCGGCGAGCAGCTCGTGCGGACCGTGCGCTACCAGGTGGACGGCACCGCGCCGCGCGTCCGCATCCGGCTCACGCCGGCGCTCGCCGCGCCCGGGGCGCCGGTCCGGATCGTCGTCGAGCCGGAGGGGCTCGCGCCGGCGCCGGCGCGGCCCGAGGACGACATCGGCGATCCGACCTTCGGCGCGCGGGTGACGCAGGACGTGAAGTCGGCGCAGGCCTTGCCGCCGGGCGGCCGCGCGCTCGATCTCACCCGTCAGCCCGACGGCAGCTTCGCCGCGACCTTCCGCGCGCCGGGCCGGCCGGGCCGCTACGAGGTCCCGGTGGTCGTGCGTGACCACGCCCGCAACAAGACCCGCGAGGTGCTCGTCCTCACCGTGCGGTAGCGGCCCGTTGCGGCCATGGCCGCCGCGGGCTAAACCTCGGAGGCATGCCACGCAAAGAGCCGACTCGGTGCTGGGGCGACGGCGACGATCTCATGGCCGCGTACCACGACCGCGAGTGGGGGACGCCGCTGCACGACGACCGCCAGCTCTTCGAGTTCCTCATCCTCGAGGGCATGCAGGCGGGGCTCAGCTGGCGCACCATCCTGCACCGGCGCGAGGGCTTCCGCCGGGCGTTCCACGCGTTCGACCCCGCGCGCATCGCCCGCTACACCGAGCGGGACGTCGCGCGCCTGCTCGGCGACGCGGGCATCATCCGCAACCGCCTGAAGATCCTGGCCGCCATCGAGAACGCGCGCCGCTTCCTCGAGGTGCAGGCCGAGCACGGCAGCTTCGACCGCTACATCTGGGCCTTCGTCGACGGCCGGCCCATCCGCAACCGCCTGCGGTCGCTCGCCGAGATGCCGCCCCGGACCGAGCTCAGCGACGCGATCAGCAAGGACCTCAAGCGGCGGGGCTTCAAGTTCGTCGGCTCGACGATCGTCTACGCCCACATGCAGGCGACCGGCATGGTCAACGACCACCTCGTCGGCTGCTTCCGCTACCGCCAGCTCTAGCCGGCTCGTCGAGGAGCTGCGCCGCCCGCGTCAGGAGCGCGCCGAGCTGCCCCTCGTCGCTCGCGGCGCGCTCGGCGTTCCACGCGGCCGTCAGCACGTACCACGCGCCGCGGCGCGACTGCAGCAGGTAGCTCATGCTGCAGATGCCCGGCTCGGTGCCGCCCTTGTAGCCGACGTACTGGAAGCGCCCCGGCGCGAGCTGCGTGCCGGGGCTGATGCCGAGGAGCGCACGCGCCGGCGCGGTGCGCGGGGCGCCGGTGTGGTCGCGGAGCCAGACGAGCGCGCGGCCGAGGTCCGTGGCGGAGGCGAACCACTCGATCGGCTTGAGGTCGCGCGCCTTGGGGCGGTGCGCCAGCACCAGGCGGTCGAGGCGCAGGGCGGCCACGCCGCCGGCGAGCAGCGCGCGGCGGCCCGCCACGTCGCGCGCGAGGTACGCCGGGCCCGCCGCGCCCGCCGGGTCGCCCTCGAGCTTGAAGACCTCCTGGGTGAGGAGGAACGGCACGTTGAGCGCCGGCGCGCCATGGCCCATGCGCGCCTGGTGCTGCTCGAGGCGCTCGCGACCGAGCGTGCGGACGAGCTGATCCGTCGCGGTGTTGTCGCTCATCGTGATCATCAGCGTCGCGAGCGTGTGCAGCGTCACCGGCACGCCGGCCGGCCAGGTCTGCAGGATGCCCGACGGCAGCGAGCGGCTCTGCTCCTCGAGCGCGATGACGTCGCCGAAGCCGCGCCGGCCCGCCTCGACGTCCTGGACGAGGAGGCCGAGGACCCACAGCTTGAACCCCGAGGCGATGGCGAGGCGGCGGTCCGGGTTGACCGTGGCCAGCGGCTCGAGGCGCGCGCCGTCGAGGCGTGCGGCGAGGAACGAGACCTCGCCGGGCAGCGCCCGCAACAGCTGCGCCACCTCGGCCAGGCTCGCGGCCTGCCGCACCGGCTGCCCGAGGAGGAGCCCGGTGACGAGGTGCGGGGCCGCGGCGTCGACGACGAGGCGGAGCGGCACGCTGAAGCCGCGCTGCAGCGTGAGCTCGAACTGCGCCGCGCCGGGCTGCTCCCGCGTCACCAGGACCGTCTTCACCACCGGCCCGTACTTCGCGTGGAGGTCCATGAAGATCGCCGTGAGCCGAGGCGGCGGCACCTGGGCGAGGAACTCCCGCGTGAAGAGCTGCTCCCACCCGCCCGGGCTCGGGCGCACGAGCGCGGCGATCGCCGCGGCGCGTTCCTCGAGCGTCGAGCGGCGCTGGGCGGCGGCGCGGCCGACCGCGGTGGCGAGCAGGAGCAGCAGCGCGACCCGGGCGAGACGCATGCCGCGATCATACCCCGGCGCAGGAAACTCGCGGGCCGCTCGCGCGTGGTACCGGCAAACGCGCTTCAGAAAGGAGCGACTCATGGGCACCGTCGCGGCACTCCTGTTGGGTCTCGGGATTCTCGTCGTCGTCTGGGGCATCATCCAGAAGGTCAAGGCCGGCCGGGTCGCGGCCGCGCCGTTCGCGAAGACCGGGGAGGTCGCGACGCGCGGCGCAACCGTGGCGAACGCGAAGGGCGCGATCTCGGTCGAGGGTGCCCTGCAGTGCGCCGAGCCGCTCCTCGCGCCGGTGACCGGCACGCCCTGCCTGTACTACGAGCTCACGGTCGTGGGCAGCTGGAAGGAGGGCGACACCACGCACTCGAAGGAGTACCTGAAGGACCGGCGCGCGGCCGCCTTCGCGGTCGACGACGGCACCGGGCCGGTCCCGGTGGACGCCTCGCAGGGCGGCGACTTCGAGCCCTTCGAGAAGACCTTCGAGGAGACGAAGAAGGAGGGCTTCTTCGCCGACCTCAAGAGCATCGTCGGGCAGAAGCAGCCGATCGTCTTCGGCAACTTCGCCTTCGACAACCCGCCGATGAGCGCGGCGAACAAGTTCACGTGCACCGAACGCGTCTTCAAGGCCCCGCCGCGCCTCTTCGTGCTCGGCAAGCACGACGACGGCGCCATCGGCCCGCCGTCCTGGGCCTCGCTCGTCCTGTCGCCCAAGAGCCGCGACCAGGTGCTCGGCTCGGCGCTGAAGACCGCGAAGGCCTGCCTCGTCGGCGGCGCGGCGGCCGTCGGCGTCGGCCTCATCCTCGGCGTCGTCGCCCACTTCGTGACCCCGCCCGAGACCGCCGCCGCCGCGGTCGAGCCGACCGTCACCATCCGCACGGGCGGCACCGTCGTCCATCCCGCGGCCCGGCCGGTGCGCGCGAAGCGGCGCTGAGGCGGGCCGCGTCCGCCCAGCGGCGCGCCGGCGAGCATCCCGGGCCGGATCACCGGATCTGCGTGACCTTCGCGGTGATGCTCGCCCATGCTGGTCGGGATCACGCGGAATCGGTGATCGCTCGGGGGATGCTCGCTTCGCGGCCTGGCGGCGGATGGCGTCCCGGTCCCGGGCTGGCCGCGACTCGGTGACGGTGCAGCACGGCATCTCGGTCGCCCGCGGGTCGCGGAATACCGCCCGCTCCGCCGCCGTTCTTCCCGCGTGCTGCGCGACCGTCTTGCCGGCGTCCTGCTCGGCACCGCGCTCGGCGACGCCCTCGGGTTGCCGGCGGAGGGGGTGCGGCCGCGGGTGATCGCGCGGCGCTTCGGCCGGATGGACCGCTTCCGTCTCCTCGGTCGCACCGGCTTCGTCTCCGACGACACGGAGCAGGCGGCGCTCGTGGCCGAGAGCCTGGTGCGCGCGCCGCGCGACCTGGCAGCGTGCGTCCGCGCGTTCCGCCGGTCCCTCCGCGGCTGGTTCCTGCGCCTGCCCTTCGGCCTCGGCCTGGCGACGCTGCGCGCCTGCCTGCGCCTCATCGTCGGTCTGCGACGCACGGGCGTGGCGTCCGCGGGGAACGGCGCGGCCATGCGCACCGCCGTCGCCGGTGTCTTCTTTCACGACGACGCCGAGCGGCGGCGCGCCTGCGCCTCCGCCCTCGCGACGGTCACGCACACCGACCCGCGCGCCGTGGCCGGCGCCGTGGCCGTCGCGGACCTCGCCGCGGCCTGCGCCGAGGCCACGGCCACCGACGAGGCCGCCCGGTTCGCGTGCCACGACGCCGCCCGCGCGGTGATCGCCGAGCCGGCGCTCGGCGCCGCCCTCGACCGCGCCCGCGCGCTCGCCTGCGCCGGGGCCGCCGCGGGGGAGGCCGCGTCCGTGCTCGGCACGAGCGGCTTCGTGCTGCACAGCGTACCGTTCGCCGCGTTCTGCTTCCTCCGCTTCGGCGGCGAGCCGCGCGCCGCGCTCGTCGAGGCCATCGCCGCCGGCGGCGACACCGACTCCAACGCCGCGATCGTCGGCGCCTGGGTCGGCGCCCTGCACGGCGCCGCGGCGCTCCCGGGCGACCTCGTGGCCCGCCTGCACGACGGCCCCTTCGGCCCGGCGCACCTCCGGGCGCTCGCGGCGGCGCTCACCGCCGCGCGCGCCGGCGCCGCGGCCGCGCCCCCGCGCTATTCACGCCTCGCGGCGCTCGCGCGCAACCTGCTGCTCTACCCCGTCGTCCTCGCCCACGGCCTGCGCCGGCTGCTGCCGCCCTGGTAGCGCGGAGCACCGTCGGCGCAACCGCGCTGCCGCAGGACCGTATTCGCGGGGCCCCGTCGCTGATACGATGGGCTGATGGGGACCAGGCTGGCTGGTCGTCTCCTGCCGTCGCTCGCGCTGCTCTGCCTCGCGACCGCCTGCGGCGGCCGTGCCGCGCCCACCGACGCCGCCGGTCACGACACCAGCACCGGGCGTGATGCGACGCTGCTCGACGCACGCGATGCGCCGTCGTGCCTCGACGGCCCGGCCTGCGTCGCGCCAGTCGCGTGCTGCTGGAACGGCTGCCGCGACGTGTTGAGCGATCCCGCGAACTGCGGCGGCTGCGCTCAGTCATGCGGGAACGCCATGGCGTGCCGCAACGGCCAGTGCGTCTGCGGCGACGGCGGCGCCTGCGCCGGGACGCTCCAGTGCTGCGGGGGCCAGTGTGTCGACCTGGCCGCGGACACCAATAACTGCGGCCTCTGCGGCAATCGGTGCGGCCAGTGCGCGCCCTGCCGGAGCGGCCTGTGCGGCCAGGGCCTCGACCTCTGCGGCCCGAACTGCGAGGTATGCCCCGGCGGCCAGCAGTGCTGTCCCGACGTGTGCTGCACGGACTGCTGGGGCGGGACAAGCTGCCACGACTCCACGGACGCCGGCGTCGACGCCGCGCCCTGATCGCGCCACCGGGGCGCGTGGCGCTAACGCCGCTTCGCTACCGTCCGCGCCGGCTTCCTCGCTGCCGCCCGTACCGGCTTCGCCTTCGCCGCCTGCGCGCGCCGCCGCGCGGGCGCCGGCGCCGCAGCATATCCGACCCGTGAAGAGATTGCGGTCTCATACGTCCAAGGTTACTGTGCCCAGCCGCGTCGGGGCGGCTCAGGGAGGTACGGATGCACCATTCGCCGTGGTTTGCGCTCTCGCTCCTCGTCCCCATGCTGTTGCTCCCCAGCTGTGATGACGACTCCGGTCCGACCGCGATCACGACCGCCCAGGTGAGCATGGCCTGCACCGGGCCCGACGACGACCCGGTCAACGACACCGCGGCGGTGTCCCGCGTCGACCAGTGCAACTACTGGCGCGGGAACCAGGGCTTCCACCTGCGGCTCATCGCGCCTCAGCCGGCGAGCGGGCCCGACTACAACGAGATCAACATCGGCATCGCCAACCTCGCCGGCCCCGGCACCTACACCACCGACCCCGCGGGCACGACCGAGGTGTACGTCGTGGGCGGGACGGGGTTCGGGGCCGACAGCAGCGGCGACGTGCCGGGCGACGACAGCCCGGCGTTCCCGTGCACCCTCGCCGTCGACACGAACCTGCACGCGGTGCAGATCCCCAGCGGCAGCTCGACGACGGGCTGGATCTCGCTCGACGTCACGTGCGAGCGGCTGGGCGTGGCCCAGGTCGGGCGCATGACGTGCGAGATGAGCCCGACGAGCTTCAAGGTCGTGATCGTCGGCTGCGAGGCGACCTACTAGCACCCCAGGCCCGCGGCGGCGGGGGTGCCCTCCCCTCGCGCGCGGTGAGACCCTAACCGCAGGGCGACACGGACCAGGAGGACCCATGCTCAATCGAATCGGCTTGCTCGCGGCAGTCATGCTCATGGTCGTCGGCGCGGCCGGCTGCGGCGGCGACAGCAGCACCAACCAGAACCCGAACGGGTTGAACTTCGGCGGCGCGTGCGACGAGAGCGCGACCGACAACACCTGCTTCGAGGTGTACTGCGGCGCCGGCCAGTCGGCGCTCTGTGACCTCGCGGTCCAGAAGATGAACCAGGGCGACTGCCACGGGACCGTCTCGACGACCACGAAGTGCCCGGCCGCCGACAGCGGCACGTGCACCCTGCCGCTCATGTCGGGCTACGAATCGGTGATGTACTACTACGCGCCCTACGACACGACCAACCTCGCCGCCGGCTGCGCCGCGAGCGGCGGCACCTTCGCGCCGTAGCCCGCGCTCCTACCTCCCCGCCGCGCTCGCCGCGGCCCGGACCATCGCCGCGTCGGCCGCGCTCAGCCCCTCGGGGACGGGCGCGGCAGGCGCGGGCCGCCCCGCCAACCGCTCGTAGATCACGCACGCCGCGGCGTAGGTGCCCGCCGGCGACGGGTGGGCGCCGTCCGCCGCCGTCAGCCGCACGGCCGGCTGCCGCGCCCGCACCGCGGCCCACGCGTCCCCGACGGGCGCGAGGAGCGCCCCCGACGCGCGCGCCGCGGCCGCGTGCGCGGCCCGGATCTGCTCCAGCATGGCCGCGGGCGAGCCACCCGACCAGGCCTCGGCGTAGGCCGCGTGGCCCGGCTCCGGCGTCCACGCCGCGAGCAAGACCGGGACCGCGCCCGCGGCGCGCGCCGCCTGCGCCAGATGCGCCGCGGCCGCGCGGAACCCTTCGGGATCGCGCAGCGGCTCGAGGCTCGGCGCCTGGATCACCACGTGCGTCCAGCCGCCGCGCGTGATGGCCTCGCGCGGCGCGCGCGCCCGCCAGTGATCGCTCAGCGTGGCGCCGCCCGCCGCGACCAGCGCGGTCTCGACGGCGGGCCCGCCGGGCGCGGCCGCGGCGAGGCGCCGCACCCAGCCGGGCAGGTCGTTGACGACCGTGAGGCTGTTGCCGAGGAAGAGGACGCGCAGGCGCGCGGGCGGCGGCGGGGCCACGCCGGCGCGCGGGGGCCCGCACGCGCCGAGGGCGACCAGGGCGAGGCCGGCCGCCGCGATCGCGAGCCTCCCCCGCCGCCTCATCGCCTACCCCCCGAGCTTCTGCCGCACGAGGTTCTCCACGCCGCCGGCGACGACCAGCCCCTGCGGCACGCTGCCGAGCGCCGGGAACGTGAACTGCTCCCCGCGCCAGGTCATCACGCACCCGGTGAAGTCGACCTCGATCTCCTCACCCGGGATGATCGTCCGCTGCTTCGCGCCGGCCGCGAGCTGCGCGCGCAGCCGCAGGGCGAGCGCCGGGGTCTCGATGCAGAGGAAGCCGTTGTTGAACGCGTTGCGCAGGTAGGTCTGCGAGAAGCTGCCGGCGATCACGAGCGGGATGCCCGCCGCCTGCAGCGCGGTCACGGCCTGCTCGCGCGACGAGCCGGTGCCGAAGTTGCGGCCGCCGACGACGACGTCGCCCGGCCGCAGCTGGACGGCGAGGTCGGGGTCGTAGTTCGCGAACACGACCTGCGCCATCATCTCGCGGGTCATGTCCTCGCGGTAGGTGTAGTCCTTGCCGTAGATGCCGTCGGTGTTGAGGCTGTCCTGCGGCAGGAAGACGAGGCGGCCGCGCACGCGCGCCGGGAAGCCCGGGGTGATGGCGACCTGCTCCTTCGGCGGCGGCGGCGGCCGCAGGTCCTCGAAGCGGCGCGCCGGCGCGCCCGCGAGCGCCGGCTGCGGGGCGGCGATGTGGCCGGCCACGGCCGAGGCCGCGACCACCGCCGGGCTCGCGAGATAGCAGCGCGCCTCGCGCGCGCCCATGCGCCCCTTGAAGTTGCGGTTCGTGGCCGAGATGCCGACCTCGCCCGGCTCGAGCAGCCCCTCACCGAGGCCGATGCAGGCGCCGCAGCCCGCCGGCAGCGCGATGGCGCCGGCGCCGACGAGCGTCTCCCAGACGCCGCCCGCCTTCGCCTCCGCCTCGATCTCGGCGCTCGCGGCCGCGAGGTAGAGCTTCACCCCGGGCGCGACGCGCCGGCCCGCGAGCACGGCCGCGGCCTCGGCGAGGTCGCCGAGGCGGCCGTTCACGCACGACATGAGGTAGGCCTTGTGCACCGGCACGCGCTCCGGCTCGATGTCGGCGAGCGCGCGCATGACGGACACCGTGTCCGGCCCCGCGACGTGCGGCGTCACCTGCGCGAGGTCGAGGGTGATGCGCGCCGCGTACGTCGCGCCCGGGTCCGGCGCCGGCGGCGCCTGCTCCCAGCGCACGAGGTCGGCGTCGGTGATGCGCTCGATCCCGCGCGCGCGCAGCTTCGCCTGGCGGGCCCGCAGGTACGCGAGGGTCACGGCGTCGACGGGGAACCAGCCGACGAGCGCGCCCCACTCGGTCGACATGTTCGCGATCGTGAGGCGCGCCTCCAGCGACAGGGAGGCGACGCCGGGCCCGGTGAACTCGACGGCGGCGTTGAGGACCTCCTCCCGGTTGTAGAGGCCGCAGAGCGCGATGATCACGTCCTTGCCGGAGGAGCCCGGGGGGAGCGTCCCCTCGAGGACGACCTGCACCGTCGGCGGGATCTGCCACCAGAACTCGCCCGTGGCCCAGATCGCGGCGGCGTCGGTGCGCACCACCGGCGTGCCGAGCGCGCCGACCGCGCCGTAGGTGTTCGAGTGCGAGTCCGAGGCCACGACGAAGGCGCCGGGGACGGCGTGGGCGTGCTCGACGATCATCTGATGGCCGATGCCCGCGCCCGCCGGGTAGAAGACGATGCCCTGCTCCCGGGCGAACGCCTCGATCTGGCGGTACTTGCCGAGGTTCTCCGCGGTGCGGTTCTGGATGTCGTGGTCGAGGGCGAAGACCGGCTGCCGCGGGTCGTGCACCCGCTTCGCGCCGAGCGCCTTGAACTTCTTGAGCACCGCCGCCGTGTTGTCGTGGGTCATGACGTGGCGCGGGCGGATGGAGATGAAGTCCCCGGCGCGCAAGGGGCGGCTCGGCCCCTCGGCCAGGTGGCTCTGCGCGATCTTCTCGACGATGGTCTGGGCCATGATCGACCTCACGTGTCCTGGATGGTGAGCGCCATCAAGTCCGCGACGGCGCTCAGGCGCTCGAGGTTCCAGACGGCGTCCGCGAGCGCGCGACGGCGCCCGGGGCTGAGCAGCGGCGCCGCGAGCGCGTCGAGCTTCGCCTCGATCTCCGCGTCGGTGACCGGGTTGCGGGGATCGCCCTTCGGGTAGTCGAGGGTGCGGCTGTGCTCGGCGCCGTCGACGGTGGTGATGGTGACCGCGACGCGCTGCAGCCGCGGGAAGACCGCCTCGATGGCCGGGTCCGCGACCACCGCGATCTTGCGGAGCTGCGCGCGCAGGCGCGGGTCGGCGATCTTCTCGTCGGTGAACTGCGCCGGCGTCACCTGCCGGTCCACGATCGCCGCCGCGAGCACGTACGGCAGCGAGTGGTCGGCGGTCTCCTTCGAGCGCGGGTCGTACTTCGACGGGTCCGCGAGGATGTCGGCGGCGCGGGCGAGGGAGCGCACGTGCACCTTCGCGATCTGCTCCGGCCGGAGGTCGTGCGCGGTGACCAGATCGAGCACCGCGGAGATCGGCGCGTGGGTCAGCGCCTCCGTCGGGAAGAGCTTCATGCCGCAGCGCGGGATGCGCCAGTCCTGGCCGAGCCCCTCGGTGAGCGCCGCCAGGCGCCACTCCGGCCCGAGGCAGTGGGTGAGCCCCTCCTTGCCGTCGAGCACGTGGGCCGGGCCGGTGTAGCCCCGCTCGGCCAGGAGCGCGGCGCGCACGCCGGCCTGGGTCGCGAGCGGGTCGACGGTGTTCTTCATCATCGTGAGCGCGCCGGCGGTGACGGCGCCGAGCGTCACCCCCGCGCTGCCGGCGATGCCGATGGCGTGCTGGAGCTGCGCGGCGCCCAAGCCGAGCATGCGGCCGGCCGCGACGGGCGCGGCGAAGGCGGTGAGCGTGGCGTGGTGCCAGCCGCGCTCGCGGATGCCGGGCACCGCCGCCTCGCACAGGCGCATCTCGATCTCGTGGCCGAGGACGATGCCGACGATCAGCTCGGCCCCGCCGCGCGCGGCGCGCTCGGCGCAGGCGATGGCGCCGGGGATGAGGTCCGAGGGGTGCGAGGGATCCTGCTGCCAGTAGATGTCGTTGTAGTCGAGGACGCGCACGGCGAGCGCGTTGAGCAGCGCCGCGGTGACCGGGTCGACGCGGCGGCCGGTGCCGGCGAGGGTGGCGGCGCCCGGGCCGGCCATGCCGCCGAGCACCTCGTGCGCGATCCGCACGTCGTGCTGCGTGACCCCGCCGAGCGCGCAGCCGAGCGTGTCGAGGAGGATCCGCTTCGCCGCGTGCACCGCCGCGGGCGGGAGGTCCGCGTAGCGCAGCCCCGCCGCGAAGCGGGCGACGCGGCCGGTGACGGTCTCGGGCGCCATCGCTACCTCGCCAGGTTCTTGAACGGCAGGAAGCTCATGAAGTCCGCGTGGTGGACGATGAAGGCCTCGGTCGTGCGCTTGACGAGGTTGCCCTCGTCCGCGTGGGCCGCGATGATGTGGCACACCCGGTCCGGCACGCCCGCCTCCATGGCCAGGGCGACGCCGGTGAAGGGGTGGCGCAGCAGCGCGCCGCGCGGGCTCTGGCGCGCCACGCCGCCCTCCTTCTCGTACTCGAGCAGCTTGCCGACGTCGGCGAGGATGGCGCCGGCCACGACCGTGTCGAGATCGACGGGCAGCGCGTGTCCCATGTGCTCGCGCATCGACTCGGCCGCCTTGCGGGCGATGTGCACGACGCAGCGCTTGTGCGCCATGAAGCTCACGGGGCAGTTGGGGACGAGCAGCGTGAACGGGATCTCGGCGAGGTCCGCGGGGGTGAGCGGCGAGCGCTCGAGCGCCAGCTCCCACGTGCGGGCGACCTGCTCCCGTAGATCGCCGTCGGTGATCCAGCTCAGCTCCGGCCAGAGTCGCTCGACTGCGTCGCGCATGGATCTCCTCCTGGTGTCGCCGCCGACAGTAGCATAAACGGCGGGCGTCGCACCCGGGGGTCCCGGGCCTGCCGGGTGCGCTCGCCAATCGGAGCGGCGGCGTGGTGCCCCCGAAAGCACGTTAGCGCGCTTACATTCCGCACACGACGATTCGAGTGGCGCCGCGGCGCGCCCGACGGCAGTAACTCCGCATATGAAGATCGCGGCCGCCCCCCTCGTCCTCATCGCCGTCGTCCTCGGCTGCGGCGCCCCGCGCCCGGCCGCCGGGCCGGCCGACGGGGGCGCGCGCGACGCGGCCGCGCCCGATGCGGCCGCGCCCTTCGACGCGCCGGCCCCGGCCGCCGACGCCGCGGACGGCGCGACCGTCACGCGGCTCGAGTACGTCTTCCCCGACGGCTGGCTCTACGCCTACGACCTCGGCGCCGTCGCGGCGGCGAGCCCGGGCCAGCGGCTCGACCCCGTGAAGAAGGTGGCGCTGCCGACGGCCGCCGGCGTGCGCGGCGTCGCCGTGGACGTCGCCGGAGCCAAGCTGTACCTCAGCTACGGTGGCGACGGGACCGCCTCCTGCGACCACGGGCGCGGCAGCCTGCTGCAGGTCGACCTGCGCACCGACGCCGTGACCTGGACCAGGACCTACGATCACGGCGTCGACGGGCTGGCCGTCACGCCCGACGGCACGCGCCTGTACGTGCCGAGCGGCGAGTGCGCTGGCGACGGGGTCTGGTACGTCGCGAGCCCGACCGACGGCGCCGATCACGGCACGATCGACACCTGCGCCTTCGTGAGCCCGGCCGCCTGCGCTCACGGCCCGCACAACACCATCGTCAGCCTGGACGGGGCGCACGTGTACCTGGGCAACCGCGACATCGACGGCGCGGGCAATGACCGCCTCTTCGTCGCCGACACCGCCACGAACGCGGTGACGCGCGCGGTGGGCCCGTTCAAGAGCGGCCTCCGGCCGTTCACGATCAACGGCGCCGAGACGCTGGTCTACATGACCGTCTCGTGCCTGATCGGGTTCCAGGTCGGCGACCTCGCGACCGGCCAGGTCGTGGCCACCGTCGATCTGACGGCGATGGGCTTCACGAATCCGGGCTGCTCGCAGCCTCACCTGACGGCACCGAGCCACGGCATCTCGCTCTCGCCGGACGAGCGCGAGCTCTTCGTGATCGACGCCCCCAACGACACGGTCCACGTGTTCGACGTGAGCGGCGCCCGGGCGCGGGCGCCCGTGAAGGTCGCGGACCTGCGCCTCAGCGGCTCCATGTCGGGCGACGAGTGCGTCGACCACCCCGGCGTCGCCTGCGCCTGCGCGTACGACTGCCAGCGGTTCGGCTGGCTGCAGCACAGCATCGACGGCCGCTACCTCTTCGTCGGGGACTCGGGCGACGTCATCGACACCGTGAAGCGCCAGACCGTGGCCGCGTTCCCCGCGATGGCGGACTCGCGCAAGATGGTGGAGATCGACTTCCAGAGCGGTCGGCCGCTGGCGTCGAGCCAGCGCTCCACCGTCGGGCACGTCACCCGCTAGCGCGAGGCGCCCTCAGCGCACCGTCGCCGCGATCTCGGTGATGGAGCCGTCGCCGAAGCCGAAGCGCCCCACGGTGCGGCGGACGCCGAGCGCCACGCGCGCGGTGGACCGGAGCTTCTTCAGGCTGTTGCCCTCGCGGCTGTTCTCCGCACGCTCGACCGTGAAGCCGAGGATCGGGGCCGAGGCGTCGCCGCCCTCGCGGCACACGGTCACCTCGTAGCGGACCGGGTCGCGCCGGGCCGAGGCCGACGAGCAGCCGCGGTCGCTGATGGTGAAGAGGAGGCGCAGGGTGTCGGGGGCGCCGCGCGCCGGGCGGTCCGCGACCTCGAGCTCGACCGTGAAGGTCGGGGCGGGCGCCTCCGCGCGGGCGAAGGTCGGGGCGAGCGGCACGAGCGCGCAGCCGCACAGCACAAGCGGGGCCTTGATCAGTCGCATCGGCGTTCCTCCTTCTTGAAAGGGACCCTGAGAGGGTCCCTTTGACCTCCCGCGCAGAGTGCTGGCAGGCACAGCCCGCCAGCACTCACGCG
>DASXVK010000408.1:0-6016 GCA_036504295.1 Polyangia bacterium | reverse complement strand
CGCCGGGCTGCTCGTGCGCGAGACCGGCATCGTCGACTACCGCCGCGTCACCGAGGCCTTCGCCGCCGCGGTGCGCGCGCGCGGCGGCGCGATCATCACGTCGGCGCGGGTGCGGCGGATCGTCCGCGCCGGCGACGAGATCGTGCTCGAGACCACCGCCGGCGCGGTCCGCTGCGGCGCGCTCGTCAACTGTGCGGGGCTCCAGTCCGACCGCGTCGCGCGCCGCTGCGGCGTGCGGCCCGACGTGCGCATCGTGCCGTTCCGCGGCGAGTACTACCGCCTCACCGACGAGGCGCGCGGCCTCGTGCGCCACCTGATCTATCCGGTCCCCGATCCGGAGTTCCCCTTCCTCGGGGTGCACTTCACCCGCCGCATCACCGGCGAGGTGGAGGCCGGCCCCAACGCCGTCCTCGCCCTCAAGCGCGAGGGCTACGGCCGCTTCAGCTTCTCGCCCCGCGACGCCTGCTCGATCATCGGCTACGGCGGCTTCTGGCGGCTCGCGCGCCGCTACCTGCGCACCGGCCTGGGCGAGCAGTGGCGCTCGTGGAGCAAGCAGGCCTTCGTGCGCGCCCTGCGCGAGCTCGTCCCCGCCATCACCCCGGCGGACCTCGCGCGCGGCGGCGCCGGCGTGCGCGCCCAGGCCCTCGACCGCCGCGGCGCCCTCGTCGACGACTTCCGCATTCTCGAGGGCGAGCGGATGATCCACGTCCTCAACGCGCCGTCGCCGGCCGCGACGGCGTCGATCGCGATCGGGGAGACGATCGCGCAGGCGGCGATCGCGAAGCTCGGGCTGGCGGAGCGCGCGCGAGGACGGCTCTAATCCGATGTCCGTATCCCGCGCCTGGCAAGACGCCCCAGGCCACTCGTGAGGTCTTGCGCGCTTCGCATGTGGACCTCGCGGAGCCTGCGGCTCTTCTCAAGGTGGCGGAGACCCGCATCGCTAATGCGTTCGGCAATGATGGAGAGCTTCTCGAGCGCCGGGAGCGCTGCGAGGTGGCTTAGCCCCTCGTCAGTGATCGAGCGGCTCGCGAGATGTAATCGGCGCAGGTGCTTGAGGCGTCGCAACTCCGCCAGGCCCGCGTCGGTGATGGAATCGGTGCGAATCGAAACGCTCTCGAGCCTATGCAAGCGGGATATGAGCGCCAGGCCCGTGTCCGTGATGCGACTCGGCGCGGCGCTCACGGAGCCGACGTCCAGGTCCCTCAACACCGTCAGGGGGGTCAGGTGCGCGAGTCCGTCGTCTGTAATGGTCGGTGGGAGTCGGAGCGAGCGGAGGCTGGTCATTCGACCGACGTGTCGCATACCCGCGTCTGTGATTTCTGTCATCTCGATATTCAGTTCGGTCAGGCCTTGGAGGATCCCCAAGCGCTCCGCTCCCGCATTTGTGATCCCGTGTCCCAGCGACAAGGAGCGGAGCTGAGGCGACTCGGGCAGCCATCGCAACGCGTCATCGGAAACGTGCCCTAGCCGAAGCTCCTCAAGCCGCTTGAGGCGCGCGAGGTGTCGGAGGCTGGTGCCCTTCGCGCGGGCTCCGCTCAGGCTCACGCTTCGTAGCTGGTGCAGTTCGCCGAGCGCCGCGAACCCCGCGTCGGTCAGTGGGGATTCCCACAAGTCGAGGCGGCGCAAGTGATCCAAACGGGCGAGATGGCGGATGCCGTCTCCGCCTACGGCAGTTCTCGAAAGATCGATCGCGCGCAAGCTAACGCACCTCCCAAGGTGAATCAATCCACCATCGGAGACGGGTGTGCCGCTCAGCACCAGCACCTCCAGATTGCGGAGTGACGCCAGGTGGCCAAGTCCTTCGTCCTTGATGTTGGTTTCCGCCAGCCTCAGGATGCGGAGGCGATTCAGTGAGCGAAGAGAGGCCAGACCGCGATCTCCGACCCTAATGAAATCCAGCTGCAGCGCGACGAGACTGTTCATCTGGCCCACGTACGCCAGGCCGGCGTCCGTGATACTGGGCTCCTCTTTCAGGGCACACGCTCCGGTCTCGTCGGGGGCCCCTGACTCGCAACGATTCGGGCACAGGATGAGAGTCCGGAGCTCCCTGAGGGAGGACACTTGCCCAAGTGTCTCATCCCCACGATGCCCCTCGCATATCGCAAGACCAGGAATCCGCAGCCGCCCTAGTTGGGAGACGACCCCGACGAACTTCTCAGGTGCGAGGAGGGTCATCTTGGACGGCAAGTCGACGTACCACAGCGCCCCACCCGACACACGCTGGGTGTGACACGAGGCGCGCCAAGAACCCGCTCGCCCAATGGCCGGGATCACGCCGCCGCCGTAGACCCCGACATGCACCCCGCCTGGGGCTACGGAGAAGAGGCGCTCGAGTTGCGCGCAAGGCAGCGGGCGTTCGCCATGCGCCGGGGCAGCCAGGCAGACCAGCGCGGCCCCCGCGAGCGCGCAGGAGAAGTGGGAGCGAGCCATGGCTACTTGGGTTCGGGCTGGAGGGGGAGAATGCGACGCAAGTAAGACATTGCGCGTATCCCCGAGACGGCGTCGCCGAACTCGCGGTTGAACTTGTGGTCCAAAGCCGGCCAGGTATAAGGGCCCATTAGGTGACCGAAGACCGACTGGAAGGCAGCCCTCGCTTGCTGGAAGCTTGAGGCCTCACATGACAGCAAGAGCGAGTCGATCCATGGCGGGAAGTAGTGCGTCGACCACTTCTGACAGTAGGTGTCGAACTCGAACTCGCTCGGTGGGCAGGTGCTGGTCTGGCAAACCGAGCTGAGGAGGCCGAGCGCGTGCCCAACCTCGTGCGCGCCCACCTCGACGAAGATGCTTGCTATGGCGCCTGCGTCACCTCGTGCCGAGGGATCCCCGGAGACGTACTGCAACGTCATGTTGGGGTTGTTGCACCAGTAGGCCCGCCCGGGTTCCCAGTACTCACCTGGCTCGAACGTCACCGTGGGGATGTTCCTGAGAGGGCCACCAGATGCCTTGTGTTTCAGAAACTCCACGAATACCTCGGCGACCTGGGCCGGCCCTCTTCCGGTCTGGCAGACCTGATTCCACAACTCGTAATTCAATGATCCACAGTCGACGGGAGCGCGGGCGCAGAGGCCTTGGCTCCCGAGGGTGCGGCCGGCCGGCATTCCGGGGCCCACCTGCACTAGAGGGCCGCTGGGGCCGTGGTCTCGCCGAAGCCGGGGCAGCCCCGGACGACCACGGTGCCGCCATGGGTGAGCCGCTGCCCGAGCCCATCGTCGAGAGCCCGCGCGATCTCCCAGGGAAGCATCTTGCGCTCGAATGGGAAGGCGTTCAGCTCGTCATCCGTGACCGGTTCACCTTGAGCGTGGTTGATCAGACGCGCGAGGTCCCCGACGCTCCGGCTGGCTCCGTGGATGACCTGCCGCGCCAGCGCGCAGCTCAGGTCGAAGCCGCCCAAACGCACGACGGCGAGCAGGATCGTGAGCCGGCGCGAATCGGCGTCGAGACCGCTGAGCGCCGGGAAGCGCGGGTCGTCGACGCCATTCGTCGCCTGATCGAGGAGGCCGAAGACGACGCAGGAGACTGCCTCCCCGAGGCCCAGCGATGGTGCGAGGGCGGCAGCGACCTCGCCGTCGCTCATGCCGGTCGACGGGATGCCCTCGTATCGCGCCAGATCGGCGAGGAGCGCGGCCACCGGCAACGCGTCACACGCCCCGGGACTGCAGTCGAGGATTTGGTCCCCCTGCGCGGGCGCGCCGGTGCCGGTGACCGGCCGCTCGATCTTGCCGATGCACCCCGCAGAGAGCAGTGCCCCGATGACGAGCGCGTCACAGAGCCGAGCCGAAGCGCAGTCACGCACGCGAGCCCCCTTCGCCGGTAACACTGGCGCGTTTTCTTGTAGTGTAGCGCCCGATAATTCAATGGCGTCAACCACTGTTTTGCCCTGGCGAACCAGGCGCGTGGCAACGGCCATGGTTGGCTGCCCCATGCACCCAGGGGCCGACATCCGAGTCCGAGGTCAGGACAGCATGGCCGGGGCTCGCAGACACATCGCTCGCGCGCCCTCGGGCGCCCGCGCCGTTCAGCGCGCGAACAGCAGCACCGCCGCGATCGCGCCGGCGAGCAGCAGCCCCGCGGCGATGACCAGCCCCACGCGCAGCGCGCTCCGGTCGCGCGGCACCTCGAGCGGCTCGTTGGGGGCGACGACGCGGAAGCCGCTCTTGCGCTCGGCCCAGGCGGGCCCCGCGGGCAGGCCCGTCTTCAGCACGCCCCACGAGTCGCCGGGGCCGCCGCTGGGCTCGGAGCGCTGCTCGAGGATCCTGGTGGCCTGCTCGCCGAGCGGCGGCGGCCGCTCCGCGAGGATGTGCGTCGGCAGCTCCGGCAGGTTCGGCGCTGGCGCCGCGGCGGGCGCGGTGTCGGGCGCCGGGGCCAGCGGCGTCGCGACGCGCGTCTGCGTCGCGAGCAGCGGTAAGCCCGCGGCGAAGGTGCCGCCGGCCCGCAGGCCCCGCCCCTCGGGCAGCTCGACCAGGGCGGCGATGAGCTCGTCGGCGGTCTGGAACCGCTGCGCCGGGTCCTTCTCGAGCGCCCGCGCCAGCAGCGCGTCGAGCGCCGGGCTGATCTCGGGGCGCAGCGACGAGGCGCGCGGCGGCGCGGTCGCGATGTGGGCGCGCATCTCGTCGAGCGGGTCCTCGCAGATGAAGGGCCGCCGGCCGCAGATCATGGTGAAGAGGACCGCGCCCACCGAGTAGAGATCGCTGCGCGCGTCGAGCGGGAGGCCGGCCGCCTGCTCGGGCGAGAGGTAGCCGGGGGTGCCGCAGACGACGCCGAGGAGCGTCACGCCCTTGCCCGCGGGATCCTCGGGCTCGAGGCTCTTGGCGAGGCCGAAGTCCAGCACCCGGAGCTGCGCGCCGGTGTGGCCCTCCTGGCACAGCATGATGTTCGCGGGCTTGATGTCGCGGTGCACGACGCCGAGCTTGTGCGTGTGTCGCAGCGCCGAGAGGACGAGCCGCGTGAGGAGCAGCGCGTCCGTGAGCGGGAGGGGGCCGCTCCTCAGGTGCTCGGCGAGGGTGCGGCCCTCGACGTACTCCATCACGAGGTAGGCCCGCCCCTCGAACTGGCCGAAGTCGAGGACCGAGACGCACCCGGGGTGGTTGAGCTTGCTCGCGGCGAGGGCCTCCCGCTCGAAGCGGCGCAGGTAGTCGTCGCGCTGATCGTGCACCGCGTGCAGCACCTTGACGGCGACGGGCCGGCGGATCTGGATGTGCTCGGCGCGGTACACCACGCCCACGCTCCCGGCCGAGATGCGGGCGAGGATGCGGTAGCGGTTGTCGATGAGGCGGCCGATGAGGTCGTCGGCGCCGGCGGGCGCGTTCACCTGCGTCGGGGCCGTGGCGGGCTCCGCCGGGGCACGCGCCGGGCTCCCGAGCGGCGTCGTCAGGGGCCCCGGCGGCACCGCGTCCACTGCGGTGGGCTCGTCGTCGGCGAGCGGGGTGCCGTCCACGGGACAGAAGCGCGCCCCGTCCTCGACGCTCGCCTGGCATGTGGGGCAGGTGCGCACGGCTCTTTCGCCGCGAGGCTACCACAGCCCGGCGCGGCAAACGAAATCTTGACTCAAGCTGCCGCAAGCACTAGATATTCGTACCCATGCGGCTCTTCGGCATCGTCCTGTGTGTCGTCGCCTCTTTCGGTTGCTCGCGCGAGCGCCCCGGCCCGGAGGGCACGGCCGCCCCCGGCCCCGCCGCCGTCATGCCGCCCGACACCGCGCCGGCCATCGAGCGCGCCAAGGCCTGGGCCGGCCCGGGCATCACCGTGACCTCCTGGCCCGGCGGACCGATCGGCGACCTCGAGCTCTTCCTGCTGCGCAAGCCGGAGCCGAACAAGGGCGATCCGCGGGCGCCGCGCCGCCTCGGCGTCGCCGTGGCGCCGAAGGCGAAGATGTGGCTGCACGGCAAGGCGGCGATGAAGGCGGTGCTCGACCGCGGCGTGCGCGATCCGCTCGTGCTCGCCCGCGCCGTGGCGCTCCTCCTCGGCAACGGCGCCCAGGTGACGCTGTCCAACGCGCAGGTGCCGGCGTTCGTCCCCG
>DASXVK010000407.1:0-1662 GCA_036504295.1 Polyangia bacterium | reverse complement strand
GTGCCCGCGGTGAGCGACATGGAGACGCCGTTCCAGTCCTCGCCCGAGACGTTGTCGACCACCGCCCAGCCCTGCAGCAGCGCCTTGCCCTCCTTGTCGAGCACGATGCGGTAGGCCGGCTTCCACGTCGGCATCTCCACCACGTAGCTCACCAGCACGTCGTGGGGCCGCTTGCCCGCCAGGTGCACGGCCAGCTCCACCGGCTTCCACGCGCCCTCGTCGAGCGACACGTCGAGCGCCTTGCTCAGGCCGACCTCGAGCGTGCGGTCGAGGATCTTGATGCCGCTCACGTCGCTCATCTTGAACGAGCGCAGGGTGGCGCCGACCATCATGGTCAGCCGCCAGTCGCCCGGCTTCTCGTCGCTGCCGAGGTGCTCGACCCCGACGATGCGGCCGGCGACGTCGCCCTCGCTGGTGGCGGCCTCGGCGCGGGCGCCGCGGAAGGCGGCCGCGAGCGCCACCAGGCCGCCCGAGCGGCGCACCTGCTCGGGCAGGTCGGCGAGCGCGCGGGCGCGGCCCTTCTCGACCGGCAGCGCGACCGACACGGCGCGGCCGTCGGCCAGATCGACGACGGTGAGGGACTTGAGGATGTCGGCGATCTGCTCGGGGCGGATGCGCAGCTTGACCACGTCGCCCTCGACCCGGCCGCGGCGCTCGAAGTAGCCGATGCCGTTCTGGTACAGCACGACGCGGGTCACCTTGAGCTCGTCCCGCTCGCCGCGCGGGAAGGCGGGCTCGGGCGGGCAGCCGGTCAGGACGGCCAGCGACAGCAGCAGCAACGGGGCCACGGCGGCTCGGGTACGCATGCGCTTCTCCTCGGCGCCGGAAGACGGCGCGGGCCGGAGGGTAGGCCGGCGGGCGAGACGGTGTCAAACCGCCCCCGGCCGGTGAGCTAGGCGCCGCCGCGACGGTGGCCGCAGCCGCCGCGCGGCGGCGGCGGCACGGGCGGCGCGGTGCGCACCTCGATGGGGGCGTCGGCGCCGGGGGTGCCGCCGTCCCGGGGCGCGGGCGCGCTCGTCGGCGCGGGCTGCGTCGCGGCGGGCGGCGCGGCCGGGGGCGCCGCCTCGACCGTCTGCGCGCAGGTGCCGCCGACGGCGCCGCCGAGGAGCAGCGCGGCCGCGGCCGCGCGCACGAGCCCGCCGCGGGCGCGCTCCGGCAGGTGCTCGGGCGCGGCGGTCTCGTCGGTGGGCCCGTGGACGTGCAGCCGCAGCCGCCGCGCGCCGATCGCGAGCTCGTCCTGGTCGAGCAGCACGATGGGCCGCTCGGGCGTGGCCGCCACCGAGCGGCCGCCGCGGTGGACCGAGACCGCGCCGCCGCCCTCGAGGCGCAGCAGCACGAGCCGATCGTCCTCCGACACGCACAGCGCGCAGGCCGCCGCGCCCGCGGCGCGCCAGGCGATCGCCCCGCCCGCGTCGAGCCGCAGCCCCGGCGCGCGGCCGACGACGGCGACGCAGCGCACGAGGCGCGGCCGGCGCGGCGCGGCGCGCAGGTCCTCGAGGCAGAGCGCGATGGGCCGCGGCATCTTTTTAGAAAGGGACCCTCGAAGGGTCCCTTTGACCTCCCGTGAAGAGTGCTGGCAGGCTGAGCCCGCCAGCACTCACGCGAATCAAAGGGACCCTCGAAGGGTCCCTTTGACCTCCCGTGAAGAGTGCTGGCAGGCTG
>DASXVK010000406.1:0-3481 GCA_036504295.1 Polyangia bacterium | reverse complement strand
CACGGAGGCGCGGAGGCACGGAGGAAGGCTGGTCTTGGTCGAGCCAATCGCGCGAGGGCGGCGGCCCTTCGAAGTCGGCACGTCCGACCCCGAGAAGCTCCGTGCGTCTCCGCGCCTCCGCGCCTCCGTGTGCTCCTCCCCCACCGCCGTCTGCCCTCGGCCCACACGCGTGCGCCGGTTGCGCCCCGCTGCTGGCGTGATAGCGTCACGTCGCGTGCCTCGCCTCGGCCCCATCGCCGCCCTCGCCCTGCTGTGCGCGGCCTGCGCCGCCCCGCCGGACGCCGCGCCCGGCCCCGCCTGCGATCCCGCCGAGCCCCGCCCCGCAGGGCTGCTCATCGCCGGCTCCGGGTCGAACCTCGCGTTCGTGCGCGCCATCGCGCGCCGCTACGCCGAGCGCGACCCCGCGGCCCGCGTGCACGTCGCGGACAGCATCGGCACGGGCGGCGCCGTGCGGGCCCTCGGGGACGGCGCCATCGACATCGGGCTCGCGTCGCGCCCGCTCACGGCCGACGAGGGCCGCGCGGGGATCGTCGCGACGCCGCTCGCCCGGGTCGCGCTCGTGCTCGCCGCCCGCGGCGGCCCGCCCGGCCCCGGGCTGAGCCGCGCCGCGATCGCGGCGCTCTTCCGCGGCGAGCTGGCGCGGTGGCCGGACGGCGCACCCGTGGTGCCGCTCCTGCGCGAGCCCGGCGACAGCGGCAACGCCCTCGTCGCCGGCGTGCTGCCCGAGGTCGGGCGCGCGATGGCCGAGGCGACGAGCCGGGGCGCGCTCACCGTCTGCTACACCGACCAGCAGATGCGCGACTCGCTGCTCGAGACCGGCGGCGCCGTGGGTTTCCTCGACGCCGGCACGCTCGCCCTCGAGCGGCTGCCGCTGCGCGCCCTCGCCATCGACGGCGCCCTGCCGACCCCGGCGCAGGTCGCCGCGGGGCGCTACCCGCTGGTCAAGGAGCTCTCGTTCCTCACGCGCGGGGCGCCCGCGGGGGCGACGGCGCGCTTCATCGCCTTCGCCCTCGGGCCCGAGACGGGCGATCTGCGGGACGCCGGCGGGTTCGTGGCGCCGGGGGGCGCGCGCTGATGCCGGCGAAGCTCCTCGACCGGCACTTCGCCCGCCGCATGCTCCCGGTGGCGGTGGTCGCGGGCCTCGTCGTCGCCGTCGTGCCGCCCCTCGCCTACCGCGTGGTCGCCTGGCAGAAGCTCCGCGGCCAGGCGGCGGTCTACGCGCGCCACGTCGCGCAGGAGCTGCGCGTCGTGGCCGAGCGCCAGCCGTACCTCTGGCGCTACAACGCCGGCAAGATCCTCCAGGCGACGGCGATTCACCACGGCCGGCGCGACGTCGGCGCGGTGCAGGTCACCGATTGCGCGGGGCGCGCGCTCCTCCCGGCCGCGGCCCGGCCCGCGCGCGGCCCCGCCGGCCGCGCGCCGGTCGTGAGTCGCGGGCGCACCGTCGCGTTCGTCGACATCCACATGGCCGAGGGCGACGAGCGCGCGCGGCTCCTCGGCATCGCCGGCGCCGCCGCCGCGACCGGGGCGCTCCTCGGCCTGGTCATCTTCTTGCTGCCCACCCGCGTCGTGCGGCGCCAGGCGCGCGCGCTCGGCGACATCGTCGACCGCCTCACCGCGGCCGAGGCCGCGCTCATCGCCACGAACGCCGGGCTCGCCGCGCGCGTCGCCGCCGGCGTGCGCGAGGTGCGCGCGCTGTCGGCGCGCGTCGTCGGCACCCAGGAGGAGGAGCGCCGGCGCATCGCCCGCGACCTCCACGACAGCGTCGGCCAGTCGGTGACCGCGCTGCGGCTCGAGCTCGAGCTCGCCCGCAGCCCGGGCGAGACCGCCGCGCGCCTGGACCAGGCCGCGCGCCAGTGCGAGGCCACGCTCGCCGACCTGCGCCGCGTGGTCCACGACCTGCGGCCGCCCGAGCTCGCGTCCGGCGCCCTCGAGGACATCCTGCGCGGCTACACCGAGCGCTTCGAGCAGCGCACCGGGATCGCGGTGTCGTTCCGCTGCCCGCCCGGTATCGCCGTCGGCGAACCCATCGCGACCTGCCTGCTGCGCGTGCTCCAGGAGGCGCTCACCAACGTCAGCCGCCACGCCCGCGCCCACGAGGTCGGGGTGACCCTCCGCCTCGAGGACGGCAGCGTCGTCATGGAGGTCGCGGACGACGGCGTGGGCGCCGACCTCGCGGCCGGGCACGGCGGCAGCGGCCTCGCCGGCATCCGCGAGCGCTGCGCGCTGCTCGGCGGCGCGGCCGTGATCGACGTCCGGCCGGGCGCGGGCGCGCGCGTCGCCGTGCGCTTGCCCCGCGGCGAGGCGCCGGGCACGATGGAGGGATCGTGAGCGTGGCCCGCACCCGCGTCGTTCTCGCCGAAGATCACCAGGTCGTGCGCGAAGGGCTGCGCGCCCTCCTGAGCGGCGAGCCCGATCTCGAGGTCGTCGGCGAGGCCGCGGACGGCGCCGAGGCGGTCCGCCTGGCCGAGGAGCGCGGCCCCGACATCGTCGTCATGGACCTCGGCATGCGCGGCGTCGGCGGCATCGACGCCATCGGCCGCCTGCGCCGCAGCCGGCCCGACATCCAGGTGGTCGTGCTCTCGATGCACGACGACGCGCCGACCGTTGACCGGGCGCTGCACGCGGGCGCGCGCGGCTACGTGCTCAAGGGGCGCGGCATCGCCTCCTTGTGCGAGGCGATCCGGGCGGTGCGGCGCGGCGAGGTGTACCTCAGCTCCGACATCTCGGACTTCGTGCTCCAGGGGTACCTCTCCCAGGGCGAGGGCCGCGAGGTCGATCCGCTGACCGAGCGCGAGCGCGCGGTGCTCGCGCTCATCGCCGAGGGCTGCACCGGCGCCGAGATCGCCCGCCGGCTCGGGCTGAGCCCGAAGACGATCGAGCACCACCGCGCCCACATCACGGAGAAGCTCGGTATCCGCACGACCGCGGGCCTGGTGCGCTACGCCCTGCGCCTCGGGCTCGTGGCGTAAACTGACAACGGGCGCGTCCCGCTGTCGTGCCCCCGGGCTTTCGTGATAGCCTCAGGGCGGTCCCATGCAGCGGCGTTGCCCCACCTGCAACGCGGTGTTCAATCCGCCGCTCGAGCGCTGTCCGTACGACGGCACCCCGCTGGTGCCCGGCGCGCCGCCGGCGCCGGTGTGGCCGCCGCCGCCGATGATGCCGCCGCAGCCGACGGGCGCCTACGCGCGGCCGCCGCTGCCGGGGGCCTGGGCGCCGCCCCGCAAGAAGAGCCACGCCGGGCTGATCGTCCTCATCATCTCGCTCGTCGTCATCGTGGGCGGCGGGGCGGGCGCCTACTTCGCGCTCACGCACTACGCCCGTCAGGCCATGAGCGGGCTCGAGGCCGCGCTGGGCGACGCCGGCAGCAGCCTCTTCTTCACCGGAGACGCCGGGGTCGCCGGCCTGGTGCCGCCGGATGACGCCGCCGCGGCAACCCCGGCGCCGCGGGTCGGGGCGGCGCCCGCGCGAGCGCGCGCGC
>DASXVK010000405.1:0-7454 GCA_036504295.1 Polyangia bacterium | reverse complement strand
GACCCCGGACGGGCTCGCCTATCGCGGCACCGAGCCGCTGCCCGCCGACGCGTCCGCCTACGGCGCCGCCGACGCGTACCCGACGCCCCACGAGCTGCCGGCGTCCGAGCCGGCGCCGCTCGCGGCCCAGCCCACGATGATCTACCGCGAGCCCGACGGGCCGACGGGCCGGCTGGTCGTGGTCTCGGGCAACGACCGCGGGCGCGAATACGCCATGGCGCTCGCGGAGATCACGATCGGCCGCGGGGCCGAGAACGACGTCGTCCTCGCGGACATCGCCATCTCGCGGCGCCACGTGACGATCTTCCGCGACGGCCCCGGCTTCGGGGTGCGGGACCTGCACTCGGGCAACGGCACCTTCGTCAACGGCCGTCGCATCGAGCAGTGCCCGCTCAACGACGGCGATCAGATCGAGGTCGGCAACTCGGTCATGCGCTTCGTCGTCGCGGGCGCCGCCGGGCCGGACTACGCGGCGCCGCCGCGGCCGCAGCGCACGCCGGCGCCGATGCCGCCCCCGGGCCGGCCGCTGGCGCCCACCGCGCTGCGATCGTCCGCCCGCGTCATCGCGGCGGCCGACCCGGAGCCGTTCTCGGTGCCGCCCGACCCGCTGCCGGACTACGCGGCCGCGGCGCCGGCGCCGGCGCCGGGCTACCCGCCGGGCTACGCCCCGGTCGCCGCCGCGCCGGTCCGGGCCCCGGGCGGCCTCGGCAAGCTCACCGCGACGCGCCAGGGGAAGCTGCTCACCTTCGGCGTCCTCGGCCTCCTGCTCATGCTGGTCGGCTCGGCCTTCGTGAAGAAGGTCGTGCTCAAGGGCCGCCGCGCCGGCGTCGTCGCGGTCGCGCCGGCGTCGCAGCAGCTCCCGCCGGAGGAGCAGTACGGCGAGGGGGTCAAGAAGTTCCGCGAGGGCGACTGGGAGGGCGCCAAGCAGGCCTTCGAGCGCGTCCTCGCCCAGGTGCCGGACTTCCAGGGCGCCAAGAAGTACAGCGAGCGCTGCGACGTCGAGATGAAGTCGCAGGAGCTGCTGGCGACGGCCAAGAAGGCGCTCGACGCCAAGGACTTCAGCGCGGCCAAGGCCGCGCTCAGGGAGATCGACGGCGCGTCGAAGCCCGCCGATGAGGCGACCAAGCTCCTCAAGTCCCTGCCGGCGCGCCAGCTGGAGACGCTCCTCGCGGCGGCGAAGAAGGCCCGGGACGAGGAGGACTTCACGACGGCCAAGGCCAAGGTCGAGGAGGCCCTCGCGGTCCAGCCCGACCACGCCGAGGCGCTCGCCCTGCGCACCGAGCTCGAGAAGGCCAAGCCCAAGACCGACAAGGAGAAGGCCCGCGCCGAGCGCGAGCGCGAGAAGGCGGAGAAGAAGGCCGCCGAGGCCGAGCGCAAGGCCAAGGCGGCCGAGGAGCGCAAGGGCAAGGCCGAGGAGCGCAAGACCGCCGTCGCGAAGCTCTCGCCCAAGGAGCGCGCGGCCGAGGAGCGCAAGGCGAAGAGCGAGGCCCAGGCGGAGAAGAAGCGCGCCGAGCGCGACGAGAAGGACCGCAAGGCCAAGGAGGCCAAGGCCGACAAGGCGCGCAAGGCCGAGGAGGAGCGGCAGCGCAAGCTCGCCGCCAAGGCCGAGAAGGGCAAGAAGCCTGGCCCCGAGCCCGAGGAGAAGGGCCCGGCGCCGACCGGCCCGGTCAACGACAAGGTCGCGATGAACCACTACCGCGCGCGCGAGTGGGGCATGGCGATCTCGA
The DNA here is from genome assembly GCA_036504295.1 of Polyangia bacterium. Classification (GTDB taxonomy): domain Bacteria; phylum Myxococcota_A; class Polyangia; order JACRCY01; family JACRCY01; genus DASXVK01. The sequence continues at coordinate 5,727 of DASXVK010000405.1, read as the reverse complement.
CGCTGAAGGCGATGGCGGACAAGCAGAAGGGCAAGGCGCAGTCGAAGACCCTCGCCATGGCGGAGGACATCCGCAAGATGGGGCAGGCCTTCAACCGCGCCGAGGCCGCCGCCGGCTCGAACGCGGTCGCCGCGATCCGCAGCTACGAGCAGGCGGCCGCCATCGACCGCCGCATCGGCAAGGGCGCGCACGCGGGCTACATCTCGCAGAAGCTCGCGAAGCTCACCCGCGCCGAGGCGCAACGCGCGCTGAGCTCGGGCAAGTACGAGCTCGCCTGGGAGCTCGTGCGCACGGCGCAGCGCCACGGCGGCGACGACGCCCAGACCCGCGCCGTCAGCGTGGCGCTCGAGGGCAAGGCGAAGGAGCTCTTCGAGCGCGGCTACCAGATCAAGGGGCAGAAGCCAGACGAGGCCAAGGCCCTCTGGCGGCGGGTCCTCAAGATGGTCCCGTCCTCCAGTGGGTGGTACGGCAAGGCCTACAAGTACCTGAACGAGGCGTCCGGTTCACGGCAGCGGGATGAGGACGAATAGCGGGCACCGATACCAGCAGGGGGAGTGGCAGCGCCTTCGAGGTCCGCAGACCTGCAGTCGTCCGTCCGCCGGGATCCACCCGCCCGCTGAATGCAACACGGAGACACGGAGTCACGGAGTCAAGTCTGGGTTGGAGAGTGCCCTGCGCGGCCGTCCGCGTGAGCTTCCGGCGTGGGCGCAGGCGCAGCCCACCCCCGAAACCTCCGTGTCTCCGTGTCTCCGTGTTGCCTTAGGGCTTGGCCTGCTTCAGCACCAGCGCGAGCTTCTTCTCGAGCTCGGTGAACTCGAACGGCTTGTCGAGGTACTCGTCGGCGAACAGCGGCGAGGTGGCCTCGTTCGTCGTGCGGCCGATGGCGGTCAGCACGATGATCGGGATCTCCTTGAGATCGGCGTCGTGGCGCAGCGCCCGCGCGACCTCCCAGCCGCTCATGCCCGGCATGAGGACGTCGAGGACGATCACGTCGGGGTGGGTGGCGCGCGCCTGCTCGAGCGCGCGGGTGCCATTCTCCGCTTCGATCACCTCGTAGCCGCGCCGGCGCAGCCGCTGACTGATCATCGTCAGGATCTGCGGATCGTCGTCGGCGAGGAGGACAGTACGTGCGCTCGTTGCCCGCGGCTTGCCGGTCATGACTTCAGCCTAGCGACGGGCAGCAACTCGTGTCAAGGTTCACCTGAACAGCGGGTCGGCCGGAGGATGAATGCCTAGCCGGCCCGGCGTGCCCCCCCGGGGCCCGCCGCGCCGCCCGCGCCTCGATTCACTTATCCGCGACCGTGAGCAGCAACACCGTCGCGGGTGCTCGAGAAGTCCCCCTACTAGGAAAGGGACCCTGGGAGGGTCCCTTTGACCTCCCGCGCCGAGTGCTGGCAGGCACAGCCCGCCAGCACTCACGCGAAGTCAACGCGAAGCTTCACCGCGCCCACGGGCGCATTGCCGGAGCGTCGCCGCTGTTGGGCCCGCTCCGTGGCACCGCGGTGCCAAGGGCCGGCCGCTGGCCGGTCCCGTTGCTCAAGGAGGATGTTGCTGATGGACGTGCGTTACACGGTGCTGGCTGCCGTGGGGGTCCTGCAGTTCGGTCTTGGTGGTTGCACGGGGTCTATCGATCGGTCCCATTCCGCCCCGGGAGGTGCGGATACGGCCGTATTGAGCTGTACGTCCTGCGGCGATGCGCGCATCGGGGCGCTCGGTGCGGACGGTGCGGCGACCGCGGGTCTCTGCCATGGGGATGTGCCGTGCGCGCCGACGCAGGTCGCGCCGCCCAGCCCCGCCTGCGCGGCGGCCGGGGCCAACCAGACGTTCGTCACGAGCGTCGGCCCGAGCGCGACCGGCTACGCCGAGTCGCCGCTCGCGCTGCCCGCGGTCGGGCAGCGGGTGGCCGACCCGGACTTCCACACGTGCCTCACCCGCGCGACGCCGCCCGGGTGGATGCAGTCGTACTCGCGCTACACGGCGTTCAACGCCGACTCGACCCGGATGCTCGTCCGCAAGGCGGGCGGCGACTGGTTCCTGCTCGACGCCGGCGCCCTCGGTGAGCCCACGCAGGCGCTCGGCATCTCGTCGGACGAGCTGGCGCCGCGCTGGCACGGCCGCGACCCCGACGTCCTCTTCTACCTGCAGGGCACGCAGCTCATGCGCCGGCAGGTGACCTCGGGCACCACCACCGTCGCCATCGATCTCGCCCAGGCGCCGGGGCTCGCCGCGTGCGGCGGGCTCACCAGCGCCAGCATCGGCGGCACCGAGGGCGACAGCTCCGCGGGGAGCCGCATGTGGGGCTTCCAGGTGACCACGGCGGCGCCGTGCAACGGCGGCAACGACCAGCACTTCATCATGGCCGACCTCGCGACGGGCCAGACCGCCGTGCACACGCTGCCGCCCGGGGCGGGCTTGCCGGACAACTCCTCGGTGAGCGCGTCGGGCAAGTACCTCATCGCGAACTTCCAGGGCAGCGCCTGCACCACCGACGGCACCCTGCAGAGCCCGTGCGGCGTGATGGCGTACTCGGCGACCTTCGACCGCGCGTTCATGGTGCACCCGCGCGCCGGCCATCACGACGAGGCCGTCGGCGCCGACGGCCACGACGTGGTCGTGGTCAAGTCGGACAGCACCGACTACATCGAGGCCGTCGACCTCGAGACCGGCGTCAACACCAAGATCGCCGCGCTCGACCTGGGCGGGCAGGCCGCCTGGGACTTCCACGTGAGCGGCAACAACTGGGCGACGCCCGGCTGGGTGCTGCTCAGCCAGGACTCGCTCGACTGGGACAGCCACTACCTGTCCCGGCAGATCGTCGCGGTCGAGCTCAAGGACCTGGCGGTCGCGAAGGTGGTCCACCTCGCGCACCACCGCACGCGCTCGACGGGCTACTGGACGAAGGAGTCCCACGCCACCGTGAACGCGGACTTCACCCGCATCGCGTGGCACAGCAACTGGGGCGGCGCCGAGGGGGAGGGCGACAACATGCTCTTCTTCCTCGAGCTGCCGCCGAACTTCCTGAGCGGGACCTAGCCGCCGTGCTCGGCGGCGCGGGCGACGGAGGGCGTGTGGGCCGACGGGCCAGCCGCTGCGGCGGCGCCCGTCCTGCGCCTGCGCGCCCCGCCGTCGCCGGCGCCGCCGGCGCCGCCGGCGACCCCGGCACCCGCGCCGCGCAGGCCCGCGGCCCTCCACGAGCTCGGGCAGCACCCCCGGTTGTGCTTTCCCGATGGGCGCCATTTGGCGCAACCCGGCCGGCCGTCTCCGACGGCGCCGGAGTGTCGAGAGGCAACGAGTGGAGGTACCGTCCCGATGCACTTGCGTTCCCTGGTCCTGTTGGCTTGGGTTGTGGGGGTCACCGCCGGCTGCGCGAGCGAGATCGAGCAGCCCGGCTCCAGCGAGGGGGGGGCGCGGTTCGAGAGCGTCATGGGCAGGTGGCGCAAGCCGCACCCGCACCAGGTGCCGCTGAGCGACGCGGGCACGCCGCAGACCGACGCGCCCGTCGCGGCTCAGACCGACGCCGCCGTGCCGCCGCAGAGCGATGCCGCCGTGCCGCCGCAGAGCGACGCCGCGGCGCCGCCGCAGAGTGACGCCGCCGTGCCGCCGCAGCGCGACGCCGCGGTGCCGCCGCAGAGCGACGCCGCCGTGCCGCCGCAGAGCGACGCCGCGGTGCCGCCGCAGAGCGACGCCGCCGTCCAGCGTGACGCGAGCCCGCCCCAGCAGGACGCGGGCAGCGGCTCGACGTACTGCTACGGCGACGTGCCCTGTGCGCCCGTCACCGTGCGGCAGCCGAGCGCCGCGTGCGCGGCGGCCGGCGCCAACACGAGCTGGGTCGTCAGCACCGGCCCCAACACCACCGGCTACCCCGAGTCGAGCCTCGCGCTCCCGGGGGTCGGCACGCGCGTGAAAGATCCGGACCTGCACGCCTGCCTGACGCAGGCGACGCCCGCGGGCTGGATGAACGGCTACGCGCGCTTCAGCGCCTTCAACGCCGACTCGTCGCGCATGCTCGTGCGCAAGTCGGGCGGCGCCTGGTTCATCCTCGACTACGCGAGCCTGGGCACGCCGACGCGCTCGATCCCGGCCTCGGGTGACGACGCCGCGCCGCGCTGGCACGGCCGCGATCCCGACGTGCTCTTCTATCTGTCGGGCACGAAGCTGATGCGCTACCAGGTCACGCCGGGCACGACCACGGTCGCGCTCGACGCGTCCGCCGCGCCGGGCCTCGCCGGCTGCGGTGGCGTCTCGAGCCTCAGCCTCGGCGGCTCCGAGGGCGACGGCTCCGCGGCGAGCCGCTACTGGGGCTTCATGGTGACGACGAGCTCGAGCTGCGGCGGCAACACCAACCACTACCTCACCGCCGACCTGCAGACCGGGACGACCTGGGTCCATCACCTGCCGTCGGGCCGCGGCCTGCCGGACAACTCGTCGATCAGCCTCACGGGCAAGTACTTCATCACGAACGCGCAGGGCAGCCCGTGCAGCGGCACCGGCAGCATCACGAGCCCGTGCGGCGTCATGGCCTACACGATCACCTTCGACCGCGCCTTCATGGTCCACCCGAACGCCGGCCACAGCGACGAGGCGCTCGGCGCCGACGGCCACGACGTCGAGGTCGTGAAGTCGAACTCGACCGACTACATCGAGGCCATCGACCTCGAGACGCACGTGACCACGCGCCTCGTGCCGCTCAGCATCAACGGCGTCGCCGACTGGGACTTCCACGTCAGCGGCGGCAACTGGGCCATGCCCGGGTGGGTGCTGCTCAGCCAGGACTCGTACGACTGGAACACGCACTACCTGTCGCGGCAGATCGTCGCGGTCGAGCTGAAGGACGCGGCGGTCGCGCGCGTCGTCCACCTGGCGCACCACCGCACGCGCTCGACCCAGTACTGGACCAAGGAGTCGCACGCCGCGGTCAACGCGGACTTCACCCGCGTCGCCTGGCACACGAACTGGGGCGGCAGCGAGGCCGAGAGCGCGAACATGATGTTCTTCCTCGAGCTCCCGCCGAGCTTCCTGAAGCAGCTGCCGTAGCTCCGCCCCCGCGACCAACTGACTGCGCCGCGCCGCCTGGCGGTTCACCCCGCCAGGCGGCGTCCTGCCGTGCTGTATTTTTTCAGGTGCTTCGTTAGCTCGCCTACAGTCCCGCTGCGGACGTCATGGTACAAATGACCCGAGCCCGACGGAGCGACTCCCGAGACCGTTCTCCCCCCCAGCGGTGTTGGGATCGTTTCGTCGGGCTCCTTTTCCGTCTACCGTCGGGGCGGGGCGGGCGGCCGGGACGGGTGGATCACGCCTTGGCGACGGCCTCGGCCCAGCGCTTGAGGTGCGCCTCGACCACGCCGCGGGGCTGCGCCGGGGCAAACCGGCGCTCCTCGCGCCAGGCCGCCGCGATCGCGTCCGTCGAGTCCCACACCCCGGCGGCGAGGCCGGCGAGGAAGGTCGCGCCGAGCGCCGTGGTCTCGACCACCGCGGGCCGCGAGATCGCCACGCCGAGGACGTCGGCCTGGAACTGCATGAGGAGGTCGTTCACGGCCGCGCCGCCGTCGACCTTCAGCACGGCGAGGTTCTTGCCGGCGTCGGCCTCCATGGCGCGCAGGAGGTCGTGGTTCATGAGGGCGATACCCTCGAGCGTGGCGCGAGCGAGGTGCGCCGCGGTCGTGCCGCGCGTCAGGCCGGTGATGACGCCGCGCGCCTCGGGCCGCCAGTAGGGCGCGCCGAGGCCGG
>DASXVK010000404.1:0-3398 GCA_036504295.1 Polyangia bacterium | reverse complement strand
TGAAGTCCGGCTCGCGCTTGCGCGCCGAGATGAAGCGGATGATGTCCTCGGACAGGCCGCGCGGCGCGCGGTCCTCCTCGACGTCGGTGACGAAGCCGTAGCGGTACTCGCGCTCGGCCAGGTTCTCGAGGGTCTCGTTGGCCGTGCTCATCGGGGTGGCTCCACATCGCGCGCCGGCGCGGTCCCCGCCACGGCGGGCTCGCGCGCCGGGGCCGGGCTCCGGCGCGCCGCGGGGCGGGTGAGGTCGGCGAGCGTCAGCCCCTCGAGCGCGTCGCAGACGGCGCGGTTGATGCGCTGCCAGTTGTCGCGCACCGGGCACAGCGCCTCGATCCGACACAGCCCGGGCAGCCGGTCGGTGCAGTCGGCCAGGGCGATGGGCCCCTCGAGCGCGGTGATGACGTCGGCCACGGTGATCGTCTCGGGCGCGCGCGCCAGGCTGTAGCCGCCCTTCACGCCGCGGTGCGAGACGAGGAGCTGCTGGCGCGCGAGCAGCTTGAGCAGCTTGCTCACCGTCGGCGGCGACAGGCGCGCGCGCACCGCGAGGTCCCGGCTGGTCAGCACCGGCCGGGCGTGATCGCGGGCGAAGCACGCCATCAGGATGATGCCGTAGTCGGTCAGCTTGCTCATCCGGATCATGACTGACCGCCCGGGCGCGCGGTGCGCCCGCCGTCGAGCACCGGGAGCCGCCGCGGCGCGGGCTTCTCCCGGGGCGCCGCGGGGTCGAGGCCGCGCAGCGTGTCGAAGCTGTAGATGCCCGTGGTGTGGCCGTCCGACCAGAGGAACTGGAAGGCATAGCGGCCCACCGGGCGCACCTCGTTCGGCTGCACGTCGGCCGGGACGGTGGCCGGGTCGAGCCGCGGCGCGCCGGTCAGCTCCTCGACGCACAGGGCGCAGGGGCAGGCGAGGCGCAGGGCCCGGCTCGCGAAGCGGCTCACGTGGCCGTCGCTCCAGCGGACCAGCACCGCGCCCTCGGTCACCTGGACCTCCTCGGGCTGGAAGCGCGCCGCCCGGGCGGTGGCGTCGTTGACGATGCTCACCTGCTGGGCGAGACGCTCGGCGATGGCGGTGAAGGCGCGCGCCGCCGGGGTCGTGGCGCCGTCGCTGACCACCGGCCGCCCGGCGTCGCCGGCCACGACGATCGCCGGATCGAGCGGCACCTCACCCAGGAACGGCACCTGCAGCTCGGTCGCCGCGGTGCGGCCGCCGCCGTGGCTGAAGAGCGGCGTCGCCTGCTCGCAGTGGGGGCACACGAACATGCTCATGTTCTCGACGATGCCGAGGATGGGCACGCGCACCTTCTCGAACATCCGCAGCCCGCGGATGGTGATGCCGACGGCGACCTCCTGGGGCGTGGTCACGATGACGGCGCCCATGAGCGGCGCGACCTGCGTGAGGGTGAGCTGCACGTCGCCGGTGCCCGGCGGCAGGTCGATGAAGAGGTAGTCGAGCTCGCCCCACTCGACCTGCCCGAGGAACTGCTGGATGAGCTTGCTCGCCATCGGGCCGCGCCAGATCACCGGCGTGTCCGCGCCGGTGAAGAGGCCCATCGAGATGAACTTGAGGCCGAGCTTCTGCGCCGGGGCGAAGACGCCCTCGCCCTTGGCGCCGCCCGCCTCGTCGGCGGGGCCGAGCATGGTCGGCACCGACGGGCCGTAGACGTCCGCGTCCATGAGGCCCACCCGGGCGCCCGTGCGCGCGAGCGCGAGCGCGAGGTTCGTCGCGACCGTGGACTTGCCGACCCCGCCCTTGCCGCTGGCGACGGCGATGACGTTCTTCACCCGGCTCAGGCCGTCGGGCGTCTGGCCGGCGTGCGCCGCGGCATGACGCACCTGGGCGGTCATGTTGATGGCGACCTCGCTCACGCCGGGGAGCGTCATGACGGCCGCCCGCGCCTGCTCGCGCAGGCGGTCCTTGACCGGGCAGGCCGGGGTGGTCAGCTCGACATCGAAGGCGACGCGCCCGCCGGCGATGGCGAGGTTCTTGACGAAGCCGAGCGCGACGATGTCGCGCCCGAGATCGGGGTCTTTCACCGCGCGCAGCGCGTCGAGGACCTGGTCGGCAGTGGTCACGGGCTCCCTCACGTGGAGTGGCTTTTTCCGATTAGATGAAACAGGACCGAATTCGTACCGTTTGGAATGTGACGCCGATCGCCGCGGCGTCAAGGGCGGACGCGAGCACGTGCCTAAGCCGTCGCGTTTGCTGGTATACTTGCCGCGCATGGGGACGTGCGCCAAGTGTGGCGGGACCCACCTCGGGGACAGCCCGTGCCTGCGCCAGATGGCCGCGGTCGCGAGCGACGCCACCGTCGACCTCGGCAAGCGCGGGCCGGCCTCGAGCCGCACGCCGCCGCCGCTGCTCACGCCGTCGGCGGCGCCGCCCCCGGTGCCGCCGCCCGCGGACGCGACCGAGCACGACGAGCCCGCGGCGGACCTGCCCGCCGGCACCGTCGTCGGCGAGTACCAGATCACACACAAGATCGGCGCCGGCGGCATGGGCGCGGTGTACGCGGCGGTGCAGCCGCTCATCGACAAGAAGGTCGCGATCAAGGTCCTCAACGCCGAGTTCTCCGCCGACGGCCGCATGGTGCGGCGCTTCATGCAGGAGGCGCGGGCGTCGAACCGGGTCGAGCACCCGAACATCATCGACGTCTTCTCCCTCGGCCAGCTCCCCGACGGCCGGTACTACTGCGTCATGGAGCTGCTGCCCGGCGAGAGCCTGGGGCACCTGCTGCACCGCCGGCGGCTCACGGCCGCGGAGGCGCAGCGCTTCCTCGACCAGACCACCGACGCGCTCGCCGCCGCCCACACCGAGAGCATCATCCACCGCGACCTCAAGCCCGACAACATCTTCATCGTCGAGCCCCGGCGCGGCGACTCCTCGGTCAAGGTGCTCGACTTCGGCATCGCCAAGCTCCTCGGCCCGGGCCCCTCGGGCAGCCAGCCCGACCAGACCCGCGCCGGGACCCCGATCGGCACGCCCCACTACATGTCGCCCGAACAGGCGCGCGGCGACACCACCATCGACCACCGCACCGACATCTACGCGCTCGGCGTGATCATGTTCGAGATCTTCACCGGCCGGCGGCCCTTCCAGGGCGCCTCGAACGTGGAGATCCTGCACAGCCAGATCGCGACGCTGCCGCCGGGCCCCTCGGCGCTGGCGCAGGTGCCGCCGCGGCTCGAGCAGCTCATCCTGCGCTGCCTCGCGAAGGCCGCGGCGGACCGGCCGCAGTCGATGCAGGACGTCGGCGTCGAGCTCGGCGCCATCTTCACCGACGAGGGCGCCGCGATCGAGGCGCTGCTGCAGCCGAACGCGTCGTGGCTCGCGGGCGGCGCCGCCGCGGACGCGGCCGCCGGGCCGCCCGCGGGCGGCGGCGCACGCTCGAGCGCCGGCCCGCG
>DASXVK010000403.1:0-10690 GCA_036504295.1 Polyangia bacterium | reverse complement strand
CCCCCCGTCTCCCCGTCTCCCTGTGAAAAATCCATCCCGCTCGCGCTCCTGTGCTTCGCGCTCGCGCTGGCCGCGCCCCGCCCCGCGGCCGCGACGGGGTTCACCGACCTCGGCCAGGACATCAGCCGCCACACCGAGATGGGGGTGGCGTTCGGTGGGTATTTCCGGCTGCGCACCGAGGGGCTCTACAACCTCGACCTCGACCGCGGGCTGACGCCGTCGGGGCAGCCGCTCTTCCCGGTGCCGCTCTCCGACCCGACCAGCCAGTGGCTGAGCCACGCGGACATGCGGCTGCGGACCGACGTCGCGTTCTTCGCGCCCGGCGGCGCGCTCGCGGTGAAGCTGCGCGTGGACGTGCTCGACAACCTCACGCTCGGCAGCACCCCCGACGGCGTGCCCGGCTTCTCGAACTCCCAGGCGCCGCCCAGGGCCGCGTTCCGGGTCAAGCGCGCCTACGGCGAGGCCGTCACCCCCGTCGGCCTCATCGTCGCTGGCCGCACCGGCAACCACTGGGGCCTCGGCATGGCGTCGAACGGCGGCGACTGCGCCGACTGCGACTCGGGCGACGCCGCCGACCGCGTCGCCTTCGTCACGCCGCTGGCGGGCCACGTCTTCGCCGTCGCCTACGACTTCACCGCCGTGGGCCCGCTCGTCACGCGGCCCGCCGGCTACCGCGCCATCGACGTCGAGCCGAGCGCCGACGTGCGCACGCTCACCCTCGCCGCGCTGCGCTGGCGCGACGAGCGCGCCATCAACCGCCGCCGGCGCGCGGGCAAGACCACCGTCGACTACGGCCTGTCGTACGCCTACCGCTGGCAGGGCAAGGACGTCCCCAGCACCTACCTCGCGACCACCGCGCCGGTGCCGCTGACGGCCGGCCAGGTGGTGCCGCGCGACTACACCGCGAGCAGCGTGGACGCGTGGTTCCGCGTCATCGGCCCGCGCTTCCGCGTCGAGGCCGAGGGCATGGTCGTCCTCGGTCGCATCGAGCAGACCTCCCTCATCCCCGGCGTCCTGATGCGAGACCCCGTGAGCGCGCGACAGATCGGGGCGGCGGTCGAAAGCGAGTACGGTGCCCCCGAAGACGCGCTCGGTGCCGGCCTCGACCTCGGGTACGCGAGCGGCGACTCGGCGCCCGGCTTCGGCGCCTTCCCGGCCGCGACCGGGACCTGCGCGAAGCCCGGCGACCTCGACGGCCTGCAGTACTGCGGGGCGCGCGACACCCGCATCGACAACTTCCGCTTCCACCCCGACTACCACATCGACCGCATCCTCTTCCGCGAGATCATCGGCACGGTGACCGACGCCATCTACTTCCGGCCGCACGCGCGGGTGCGCCTCGCCCGCCTCGGGCCGGGGACGCTGCACGCCGCGGCCGCCGCGGTCGTCTCCTTCGCCGCCGCCGCCGAGTCGACCCCGGGCGGGCAGCGGCCCCTCGGCGTCGAGGTCGACCCCACCCTCTACTACCACGCCCGCGACGGCTTCAACGCGGCGCTCGAGTACGCCGTGCTCTTCCCCCTGGCGGGCCTCGACAACCCGCAAGCCGGCCTCACGGCCAAACCCGCGCAGCTCGTCCGGCTGCGCCTCATCTATGTGTACTGACATGCGGCGTCTCAGCGTGCTCCTCGTTCTCCTCGCGTCGGCGTGCACCGAGAACCAGACCCCGCCCCCCGACCACCTGCCGTACGGGGATGGGGGCACGCTGCCGCCGCTCACCTGCGTCCCCAACCTCGACGGCCAGATCGCCGCGAGCGAGCTGCAGGCCGCGCTCGGCGTGCCGGCCAACTACCTCGTCTCGCCGGCCGGCGAGGAGCGTCCCGTCGACCTCGCCGGCACCGTCGACGCCGCCGGCCACCGCCTGTGGGACTGGTCGGCCTACGCCGAGTCGGACCGGCGGCTGACGCTGACGGCGAGCGTGGTCACGGACAAGTGGTACGCGGCCAGCTTCCCGACCGGGCAGTTCACGACCGCGCTCGACGCGGCCCAGACGCTGCAGGCGGTGTACCGCCAGGACGCGGAGCAGATGCTCCTGCTCGGCATCGCCTCGACGGAGCCGGCGCCGCCCGAGGGCAAGACCCTCATCGTCTACGATCCCCCGGTCGTGCTCTATCGCTTCCCGCTCGCCGTGGGCGCGAGCTGGGTGTCGGTCGGCAACGTGGCGAACGCGACCATCCGCGGCCTGCCGTACGCCGCGCGCGACACCTACGAGGTCTCGATCGACGCCGCCGGCCGCATGGAGCTGCCGGACCTGGGCTTCGCGCAGGCGCTGCGGGTGCGCACCAAGGTGACGACGGCGCCGGCCGCGGGGCAGAGCGTGACGCGGTGGCAGGTGTCGTTCCTCTTCGAGTGCTTCGGCGAGATCGCGCGGGCGACGAGCCGGGACAACGAGCAGAACGCCGACTTCACGACCGCCGCGGAGGTGCGGCGGTTCGGCCTGACGCAGTAACCGTAAACGACTGAGGAGGGCAGCGATGCTCATCTGGGACATGTGGAAGAAGGGCTTCGACGCGTGGGAGAGCGCGACCGCGCGGCTGATGGAGGAGTGGCTGAAGAGCCCGCTCGTGCTCGAGCCGTCGGGCAAGCTGCTGTCGGCGACGATGAAGATGAAGGCCGCCTCGGCCGACGCCGCGGCGAACATGTGGGGCTCGCTCGGGCTGCCGACCAAGCGCGACCAGGAGCGGGCGCTGCACGCCATCAATCAGATCCAGAGCCGCCTCATGGACCTGGAAGAGAAGCTCGCCGACCGGGAGTAGCGCCATGGACCCGACGCCCTACCTCGAGCTGAAGACCGCGCCCCAGATCGTGTTCGACGCCCTGCCGGAGCGCGCCACCCGCGTGCGCTTCATGCTGCCGCAGCCGGGCGGTGACTGGGAGTCCGTCACCTGGGGCGCGTTCGCGAAGCAGATCCGCGACCTCGCGCTCTTCCTCGCCGGCGCCGGGCTCAAGCAGGGCGACCGCGCGGCGATCTATGCGCCCAACCGGGTCGAGTGGATCTCGGCGGCGCTCGCGATCGAGGCGGCCGGCGGCGTGATGGTGCCGGTGTACGCGTCGAACACCGCGGCGCAGGCGGCCTACGTCGTGCGCCACAGCGACGCCAAGGTGCTCTTCGTCGACACCGCGCCGCTGCTCGGCCGCGTGCTGAGCGCGTTCGGCGAGTACGAGGCGGTCGAGAGGATCGTGCTGCTCGACGACACGCTCGACGTCGCCAAGGTGTGCGAGCACCTGCGCCAGAAGGGCGAGCCGGTGCCGGCCTACGCCGAGATCGAGAGACGCCTCGTCACGCTCGGGGCGGCCTACCGCTCGGGCGCGGCGCGCCACGAGGAGGACCCGCGCGCGTTGCCGCGCCTGCTCGCGGCGATGTCGCTCGACCAGCCGGCCATCATGCTCTACACGAGCGGCACCACCGGCAACCCCAAGGGCGTGCCCCTCACGCACCGCAACATCGGCATCAACGGGCAGGACTGGGTGCGCTGCAACGCCCCGCTGCTCGAGGTGGGCCAGGTGGACCTGCTGTGGCTGCCGATGAGCCACATCTACGGCTTCGGCGAGGCCTGCCTCGGCAACACGCTCGGCTTCGTCACCTACCTCAGCGATCCGCCGAACGTCCTGGCGAAGCTGCCCGAGGTGAAACCGCACGTCCTCATGAGCGTGCCCTCGGTGTGGGAGAAGCTGTACATCCAGGCGAAGGCCGCGCCCGACCCGGAGCGGCAGCGGCAGCGGCTGGCCGAGGTGACGGGCGGGCGGCTGCGCTTCTGCCTCTCGGGCGGCGCCGGCCTCAAGCGTGAGGTGAAGGAGTTCTTCCACGCCTGCGGCCTGCTCATCATCGAGGGCTACGGGCTCACCGAGACCGCGCCGACGCTCACCTTCAACCGCCCCGACGACTTCCGCTTCGACTCCGTCGGCAAGCCGCTGCCGAACGTGCAGCTCATGCTGGCCGAGGACGGCGAGATCCTGGCGAAGGGGCCCAACGTCTTCGCCGGCTACCACAAGGACCCGGCCGCGACGCAGGAGATCTTCACCGCCGACGGCTGGCTCAAGACCGGCGACGTCGGCCGCTGGACCGTCGACGGCTTCCTGCAGATCATCGACCGCAAGAAGGACATCCTCGTCACCGCCGGCGGCAAGAACGTGCCGCCGGCGAACATCGAGCTGCGCTTCGCCGACGACCCCTACATCGCGCACCTCGTCGTGCACGGCGACGGCGAGCGCTTCCTCGTTGCCGGCGTGTGGCTCAACGACGCCGCGGTGCAGGCGCACCTCGACGCGAGCGGCGCGCCGCAGGAGGGCCGGGCCGAGGCGGTGCGCGCGCTCGTGCAGAAGCGCATCGATCACGTCAACGCCGAGCTCGCGAGCTACGAGACGATCAAGCGGTTCCACGTCTTCGACGGGCCGCTCACGGTCAATGACGGCCTGCTCACGCCGACGCTGAAGGTGCGGCGCAAGCAGGTGTACGCGAAGTTCCGCGCGCAGTTCGAGGAGCTGCACCGATGAAGCGCCTCTGGAACCTCTTCACGCTGGGCGCCCGGCCCAAGCCGCAGGTGGGCGTGACGCCGGCCGACGTCGTGCACCGCGAGAACAAGTGGCGCCTGCTGCACTACCGGCCGCGCGCCGGCGGGGCGGCCGCGACGACGCCGCTCTTGCTCGTGCCGTCGCTCATCAACCGCCACTACGTGCTCGACCTCATGCCGGGCAAGAGCTTCGTCGAGTACCTGGTGGCGCAGGGCCACGACGTCTACGCCATCGACTGGGGCACGCCCGGGGACGAGGACCGCTACCTCAGCTTCGACGACGTGTGCGACGGCTACCTCGGCCGCGCGGTGCGCCACTGCGCCCGCCACGGCGCGCGGGGCCGGACGCACCTGCTCGGCTACTGCCTCGGCGGGACCCTCACGGCGATGTACGCGGCGCGGCGGCCGGCGCACGTGGCCAGCCTGACGGGCATCGCGGCGCCGGTCCGCTTCGACGACGACGGGCTGCTCGCGCGCTGGACCCGGAGCCAGAGCTTCGACGTGGACGCGCTCGTCGCGGGCGCGGGCAACGTGCCGTGGCAGCTCATGCAGTCGGCCTTCCACATGCTGCGGCCCACGCTGCCGCTGTCGAAGGCGGTGCACCTGCTCGACCGCGCCTGGAACGACGAGTACCTCGACGGCTTCCTCGCGCTCGAGACCTGGGGCAACGACAACGTGAGCTTCCCCGGCGAGTGCTTCAAGACGCTGATCCGGCTCTACCGCGACGACGCGATCGTCAACGAGCGCGTCGTGCTCGCGGGGCGGCCGGTGCGCCTCGCCGACGTCCGCTGCCCGACGCTCGCGGTCACGTTCGAGCACGACAACATCGTGCCCTGGCGGAGCGCGGCCGAGCTCCTCGAGCGCGTCGGTGCTCCCGACCGCGAGCGCATCCACCTCCCCGGCGGCCACGTCGGCGCGGTGGTCTCGCGCGCCGCCGCGAAGGCGCTCTGGCCGCGGCTGAGCGCCTGGTGGGCCGCGCGCGACACCGACGCCCCGGTGGCGGTCGCGGCGCCGGCGGCGCCGCGCAAGGCGGCGGCCAAGACGGCGCGGCGGGCGGCCCGCAGGGCCAACACGTAGACGTAGACCTTGACGTTGACCTGGACTTTGACGGCGACGTGGACGTGAACGGGGTCGCCACCGTTGACGGCTCACCTCGTCAACGGGTCATCGACCACGTTCAGGTCCACGTCGCCGTCAAGGTCCACGAGTAGGTCAACGTCAACGTCAACGTCAACGTCAACGTCAACGTCAACGTTGGAAGGTGGGGGGCCCGCCTAAGTCGCCGCCGGCAGCCAGACCCGGAAGGTGGAGCCCTTGCCGGGCTCGCTCTCGACGGTGATGCGGCCGTGGTGGGCCTCGACGAGGCCCTTGGTGATGTAGAGGCCCAGGCCGAGGCCGGTCTTGCGCTCGCGGGCGCGGGCGCTCTGGTAGTAGCGCTCGAAGAGGCGCGGGATCTCCTCCTCGCCGATGCCGGCGCCCTGGTCGCTGACGGCCAGCTCGACCCCGCCGTCGCGCGACGCGACCCGCACCGTGATCGGGCTCTCGGGCGGTGAGTACTTCGCGGCGTTCTCGATGAGGTTCGTCAGGACCTGGTCGACGCGCCCGGGGTCGGCCGCGGCGGGCGGGGGCGTGCCGTCGGTGACGACCGTGACCGGGTGGGCGCCGAGCGTCGGGCGGATGCGCTCGACCAGCGCCGCGGCGGCGGCGCTGGCGTCGACCGGCGTGAGGTCGAGGGCGAGCCGCCGGAGGTCGATGCGGGTCGCCTCGAGCAGGTCGCCCGCCATGCGGTTGAGGCGGAGGGCGCTCTGCTCGATGCGGTGGACGGCGCCGCGCGGCACCGTGACCTCCTCGCCGCCGGCGCCGCGCTCCATCAGGTGCACCTGGAGCAGGATCGTCTGGATCGGCGTGCGCAGGTCGTGGGCGACCACCGCCGCGAACTCCTCGCGCAGGTGGTCGAGCTCGCGCCAGGCGGAGATGTCCTCGAAGATGACGATGGCGCCGGCGACCTCGTCGTCGAGGCCGCGCACGGGCGCCGCGCTCCACAGCACCGGGACGCGGGTCCCGTCGGGCCGGGCCACGAGCAGCTCCTGGGTGGCGACGCTCTCGCCGCGCAGCGCGCGGCGGGACGGCAGCTCCTCGGGCGCGAGGCGCTCGCCGTCGGGGCGCAGGATGGCGGCGGCCAGCTGGCCCGCGCCGTCGCCCGGCGCCAGCGAGCGGCCGAGGAGCTGGGTCGCGCGGGGGTTCGCGATCACCTCGCCCGACGCCGCGTCGAGGAAGAGGATGCCGTGCGGCGCCGCATCGAGCAGCACCTGCATCTGGGTACGCTGGGAGCCGATGGCCGAGCGCAGGTACGCCTGCTGGAACGCGAGCGCGGCGTGCGAGGCGAGCAGCTCCACCGCCTTCCGGTCCTCGTCGGTGAACTCCTCCGCCCCGATCTTGTTGCACAGGTAGAGGTTGCCGAGGTTCATGCCGCGGTAGCGGATGGGCACGCCGAGCATCGCCTTGAGCGGCGGGTGGCCCGCGGGCAGCCCCCGGTACGCCGGATGCTTGGTGATGTCGGCGACGCGCACGACCTCGCCCTCGCGCGCCACCACGCCGAGCGTCGCCACGGGGCGCGGGTGGGGGCCGATGCGCGCCTCCAGGTCGGCCGACACGCCGGAGAAGGCCCACGGCTCGAACGCGCGGCTCGGGTCGTCGCCGATGCCGACCGCGGCGAGCTCGGCCCCGGCGGCCAGGCGGGCGTGCTCCACCACCGACTGCAGCACCGCCCGCAGCATCTCGGGGATGCGCCGATCCTTGCTGAGCGGCCAGTTGCGGAACCCGCGCTGCAGCGCCGCCTGCAGGTGCGGCTCGGGCAGGATCGCGAGCGTGTCGGAGATGGCGAGGCCGGCGCGGATGATGAGCTCCACCTGGCTCTCGAGCCGCGCCTCGGCGCGGCGCGCGTGCGCGTCGTGCACCGCCACCGCCGCCATCGCGGCGAGCGCGCGCAACGCCTCGAGCTCGCGCGGGGCGAGCGCGGGGGCCGCGCCGAAGCCCGCCTGCACCACGCCGATGAGGTCCCCGCCGGCGAGCAGCGGCACGGCCAGGAGGCTGCCCGCGTCCATGGCGCCCGGGCCCGCGGCCGCCCCGGCCAGCGCCGGCGGCGGGGTGCGCACGTCGGCGATCACCTGCAGCTCGCGGGCGCGCGCCGCCGCCGTCGCGAGGGTCGGACTGTCGGGCGCGAGCCGCGCCAGCGCCGCCGCCGCGGCGGGCGCGAGCCCGCGCTGGCCGGCCAGCTTCAGGTGGCCGTGCTCGGCCAGGAAGAGCGCGAGACACCGCGACGCCAGCGCCGTCGCGAAGGCGTCCACCGTCGCCTGGATGACCGGCTCGATCTCGTGGTGTGCCGCGGTCTCGCTCGCCAGGCGTCCGAGCGCGTCGAGCACGCGCCGGTTGGCTCCGCGATCCAGGATCTGCACCTCCTCGACCTCCGCGCCGTGTCGGCTGTTCCAGGTGAAACGGTGGGACCCGAACAGCGCACTAACCCAGACAGGGTTTCGATGTTGCGTGCGGGTAAAAGATTGCAGCACGGCACGTATTCCCCGGCTCGAGGCGCGAGGCGGCCTGCATGGCATATCTCCTGGTAGTGGACGACGACGCGGATCTCGCGGCGGTGCTCGCCGAGGTGCTGCGCGCCGAGGGGCACTGCGTGCGCACGGCCATCGGCGGCGAGGAGGGGCTCCGCAGCCTGAACGAGAAGCTGCCCGATCTCGTGCTCCTCGACGTCGAGATGCCCGGCATGACCGGGCCGACCATGGCCGTCCGCATGTTCCTGCACGACCACGGCGCCGAGTACGTGCCGATCCTGCTCGCGAGCGGCGTCCCCGACCTGCACCGGGTCGCCTCGGCCGTCGGGACACCCTACTACGTCAGCAAGGGCTTCCAGATCCCCGAGCTGCTGGACGTGCTCGGCCGCGCGCTGCGGGAGCGGCGGCCGCCCGCGGGCGCCGAGACGCGCCACCAGCAGCGGCTGTCAGCCCCGCCCGCGGTCGGCGGGCCGCCGGCCTGAGGCGAGCCCGTGCGAGCCTCGTTGTAGCCCCCTCCGAGCCTCGTTGTAGGCTGACCCTTACGAGCGGGGCGCGGCGGCCGCCGGGACCACGCCGAGCGCTCGCGCCAGGGCGCGCCGGCTGACCGCGCCGACGAAGGACCGGCCGATCGTGCCGTCCGGGCCGACCACGTACGTCGTCGGGAGCACGCTCACGCCGTAGCCGGCGAGGGCCGCGTCGTCGCCGAGCGCGACGCGGTAGGCGATCCCGCGCTGGCGCGCGAAGGCGCCCACCGTGGCCGCGTCGCCGGATTCGGTGGCGACGCCGAGGACGACGACGTCGGGGTGCTCGCGCTGGAAGCGGCTGAGGTCCGGGATCTCGGCGCGGCAGGGCGGGCACCAGCTGGCGAAGAAGTTGACCACGACCACCCGTCCGCGCAGGGCGGCGAGGTCGACGGCGCTGCCGTCGAGGGCGGTCAGGCGCAGCGGCGGGGCCGGGGTCCCGTCGGCCAGCGCCGCGCCCCGGGGGACGAGGGCGGTGTAGACCAGCGCGAGCGCGACGAGGACGCCGGCCGCCGTGAGCAGGCGGCGCGGCCAGGACTTCCGGGTCATGCCGGTGAGAGCCGGCGCGGGCCGCGGCGGTTCGGGCGCGGCTGGTCGGGTCGCGGCAAGGCGGGGTACAATGCCCACCAATGCGCTCGAGCTCCTGGATCCGCACGGTCGCGCTCCTCACCACCCTCGGCGTCGTGCTCGCCGCCCGGCCGGCCCTGGCCGCGCCGCCGCCGCCGCACCTCGCGCTCGACCTGTCGTTGCAGGGGCCGGTGGCCGAGGCGACCAAGCTGTACCTCACCGGGCTGGCGCTGAAGAAGGTCGGCATCACCGTCACGATCAGCGGCGGCATCGGCCTCGCGGCCGGGGTGGGCCTCATCGTCTGGGGCTACCAGGAGCCGCAGAGCACGGCGATGAAGGGTGGTGGCTGGGCGCTCGTCGGCACGGGCGTGCTGCTCGGCGTCATCGGTATCCCGATCTGGATGGCGGGCAACTCCCGCATCGCGCGCGCCAAGAAGACGATCGGCCTGCCGTCGTTCGTGATGGCGCCCTACGTCGCGCCGACGGCGGGCGGCCTCGTGGCGGGCCTGGCGGGCGTGAGCTTCTAGCGCGGGCGTCAGGCGCGCCGGCGGCGCAGGACGAGGAGCGCGAGCAGGGCGAGGCCGACGAGGCCCGCGGGCGTCGTCGCCGCGGCGCGGCAGCCGCAGCCGCCGTCGCGGCCGCCGACGTTCGGGTTCACCGCGTCGTCGCCGGCGCCGGCGTCGTCCTGGGGCGGCGGCACCGCGGCGTCGTCCTGCGGCACGGCCTCGTGCGTGATGGTGATGTTCTGCAGCGTGCCGCCCACCTGGCCGGTGCCGACGATCATGACGTAGTAGTCGCCGGGCGCGAGCAGGTCCGGGAGCGTGCCCTCGGACGTGGGGCTCGCCTGGCTCGGGGCCGAGAGGTCGAACTCGTAGTCCTTGGCCGGGACCGCGCCGTTGATGCCGTAGGTCCACGTGATCGGCTGGCCGGTGCGCACGACCACCTTGTACGAGGCGGTGCCGCCGCCGAACATGCTGGTGAGCCCGGGGCTCCAGTGGAACTTCACCTTCAGGTTCTGGGCGCGCTCGGCGAGCGGGTACTTGAACTGCAAGTAGCCCGGCGCCGGGTCGACGCCGACCTCGCTCACGCCCGCGCTCATCAGGATCTCGCGCGGGCCGGTGTAGGTGATGACGCGCTTGCAGTCGGTCACGCCGTGGTCGGCGAACGCGGCGTGGGCCTCGTCCTTCACGGTGGTGCCGAGCGCGTCGCCGAGGGCGCTCTCGATGGCGGCCGTCGTCACCTCGAAGTCCGCGTCGTGCGGCAGGCCGGCGAGCGCGGTGAAGACTGGCTTCTCGATCGCCTGGCCGTGGGCCTTGTGCAGCGTCCACACCGGCTCGCTGATGGCGGCGCTGTCCTGGTGCTCCTCGCCCCACAGCAGGTCGGGGCAGACGTGGTGCGCGTTCAGGTCGCGCGCCTGATCGCCGAGCGACCACTCGCCCTCGACCCCGTCGCCGGTGAGGAACGACGAGAACTCGTCCGCCAGGCCCTCGTTGATGGCGTTCGGCGCCGGGTCGAGCCCCTGCTCGTCGCC
>DASXVK010000402.1:0-10412 GCA_036504295.1 Polyangia bacterium | reverse complement strand
TGGCCAAGGATCTCCACCCCGACAAGACCGGCGGCGACAAGTCGAAGGAGACTCGCTTCAAGGAGATCAGCGAGGCCTACGACACGCTGTCGAACGCGGAGCGGCGGCGCGAGTACGACGAGGCGCGCGAGGCCGCGGCGCACGGCGGCCGCCCCGGCGCGGGCGCGGGCTTCGGCGGGTTCGGCGAAGGCGGCGGCGTCCCCTTCGACATCAGCGACCTGCTCAACCGCATGCGCGGCGGGGCCGGCGGGTTCTCGTCCGACGCCCGCGGCGGCGCGGCCGGGCGGGGGCGCGGCGGCGCCGACATCTTCGGCGACGTCTTCGCGGGCGCGCCGGGCGGCTTCGAGGACGTGTACGAGCGCGGCTTCCCGGAGCAGGAGGAGCCCGGCACGGTGCACGCCGAGCTCGAGGTCGACTTCGCCGACGCCGCCAAGGGCGGGACCCGGACCGTCACCCTGGACCTCGAGCGCGTCTGCCCCGAGTGCGGCGGCCGCGGCGGGCGCCTCGAGCGCTGCGCCGTGTGCGGCGGCAGCGGCATGCGCCGCACCGCCAGCGGCGCCGGCGTCCAGGTGGCCCAGACGTGCCCGCGCTGCGGCGGCAGCGGGCAGACCATCGACAAGGCCTGCCCGCGCTGCGGCGGCCGCAAGGTCGTGGCGACCCACGACACGCTCGAGGTCCGCATCCCGGCCGGCGTCGACACGGGCTCCGTGATCCGCCTCCGGGGCAAGGGCCCGGCGCGCGCCAGCCGCCGCGGCCGCGAGGAGGCCCGCGCCGGCGACCTGCTGCTGCGGATCAAGGTGCGGCCCGACCCGCGCTTCCGCCGCGAGGGCCTCGACATCCTCGCCGCCGTGCCGCTCTCGCTCGAGGAGGCGATCCTCGGCGCCCGGGTCGAGGTGCCCACGATCGACGGCCCCGCGCGGCTGCGCATCCCGCCCGGCACCCCGAGCGGCCAGCGGTTCCGCCTGCGCGGCAAGGGCGCCTACAAGCTGGGCGAGCAGACGCGCGGCGACCAGTACGTGCGCACCGAGATCGTCGTCCCGCAGAACGTCGACAAGCAGACCGCGGAGCTGGTGCGCGAGCTCGGCCGCCGCGCGCCGGTGAAGCTGGACCGCTAGAAGCGTCCGGGGAAAGGCAACACGGAGGCACGGTGACGCGGAGTAAGTTCTTGAATAATCAGAGTCATCCTCCGTGCCTCCGCGTCTCCGTGTTGCTTTTCCCCGCAGCCTGCTAGGCCTACTGCTCGACCGAGAACTCCCGGTCGAGGATCATGTCCTCCATCCGGTGCCACAGCTCGGCGGTGTGGTTCGCCAGCACGAGCAGGTCGCGCTTCTGCCCCTTCAGGTCGAGCACGTGGTTGCGCAGCGTGGCCTCGCGCGAGAAGCCGAGCTTCTCGAAGGTCGCGAGCGCGCCGGTCTGATCCTGGGGCACCATGGCGACGAGCTTGTCGATGCCGCGGGCCACCGCCTGGGAGCACAGCTCGCGCACGAGCACGGTGGCCACCCCGCGGCGCTGCGCCTCCTTCGCGACGATCACGCGGACCTCGCCCACGTGGCGCATCCAACCCGGACGCTCCCGCAGGAGCGCGCCGTGCGCGACGATGCGCCCGTCCGTGATCGCGACGAGCCGCAGGGTGTGGTCGTCCCCCAGCTCGGCGACGAACCGCTTCACGACGGCCAGGTCGGTGACGTTCTCGCGCAGGAACATCCGCTCGCTCTCGGGCAGCTCGCGGAAGAAGCGGGCCAGATCGTCGAGATCGTTCGGTTCGAGTGGTCGAATGGTGAGCTCGAGCCCCCGCGCGCGCACGGTCTTCGGGTATCCGTCCATGGCTGTCTCCTGTCCCCTATTCTGTGACGGTAGCAGAAGCCGCGACCGATTCAACGAAGCGCACGGCGCCGGGGGTGCTTGACGCCCCTGCGCAAGGGGTCTATCACTCGGGTGCGGCTGCGCGGGGCGCGCCGTGTCCGTCACGCGGTGCTCCTCGGCCGCAACCGCGGGCGGAGAGACGGGTCGTGTCAGGCAAGAGCGCGCTCATACCGGTCGGGGTAGCCGCGGCGTACATCGCGGTCACGGCGGTGCTCTATCTCCTGTTCGGCCGGGCCGCCGACGCCCCGGCCCGCGACCCGCGGGTCGAGAAGCCGCACCACTCGGCGCTCGCGCCGTCGTGGCTCATCGGCTACATCACGTTCGCGCTGCGGCCCATCGAGCGCTTCTTCATGCTGGCGCGGGTGTCGCCGAACGCGCTCACGTTCGGCTCGCTCTGCACGGCGGGCCTGGCCGCCTTCGAGTGCGCGATCGGCAACTTCGCCGCGGGCGGGTGGGCCCTCCTGCTCACCGGCGCCCTCGACCTCTTCGACGGCCGGATCGCGCGCGCCACCGGCCGCGTGACCGCGTCGGGCGCGTTCTACGACAGCATCGTGGACCGCTACGCCGAGGGGCTCGTCTTCGCCGGGCTGGCGGTCTACTACCGGCAGAGCCCGATCCTCTACGTCGTCCTCGCGTGCATGATCGGCTCGTACATGGTCAGCTACACCCGCGCCCGCGGTGAGAGCCTGGGCGTGAGCAGCGCCGGCGGGACCATGCAGCGGCCGGAGCGCATCGTC
This sequence comes from Polyangia bacterium, assembly GCA_036504295.1. Classification (GTDB taxonomy): domain Bacteria; phylum Myxococcota_A; class Polyangia; order JACRCY01; family JACRCY01; genus DASXVK01. The sequence goes on along the minus strand of DASXVK010000402.1, from coordinate 7,812 downwards.
GCGCTCGGCTTCGGGCTGGCGCTCAGCCCGGCGGTGGCGGCCTTCCTCGAGCCGGCGTCGCCGCGGCCGGTGTACTACCTCGCCGTCGTGGCCCTCGCGTTCGTCGCGCTCTCGGCCTCCGGCACGGCGCTGTGGCGCTTCGGTCGGGTCTTCGCGCTGCTGCGCGCGCAGGACGCGCCCGCCGCGAAGCCCGCGGAGGCGCCGCCGGCCGCCGCTCCCGGTGCCACGACGCCGCCGCTGCCGAGCACGCGCGAGACGTAGAAGAGCCTGGCTTCAGTTCTGGATCCCGTGCGTCTTCAGCTTGTTGTAGAACGACGCCCGGCTGATGCCGAGGAGGCGGGCCGCCTTGGCGGGGCTGCCGTCGCACCGGCGCAGCGCGTCGCTCAGGGCCTGGCGCTCGACGGCCCGGACCGCGTCGGCGACGACCTCCTTCAGCGGCCGGCCGAGCGCCACGTCCCCGAAGCTGCCGTCCTGCGCGACGGCGCCGGTGCCCTCGAGCGGCGGCAGGTCCTGCTGGCGGATCTCGTCGCCCTCGGTGAGGATGGCGGCGCGCTCGACGACGTTCTCGAGCTCGCGGATGTTGCCGGGCCAGTGGTATGCGACGAGCCGCGCGAGCGCTTCGGCGGAGATCTTCGACGGCCGCCCGCGCCGACGCCCGAGGAAGTGGGCGACGAGCGCCGGGATGTCCTCGCGCCGCTCGCGCAGCGGCGGCACCTCCAGCGGGAACACGGCGAGCCGGTAGTACAGGTCCTCGCGGAACCGGCCCTCGCGCACGAGCGCGCGCAGGTCCTTGTTGGTCGCGCCGACGATCCGCACGTCGACCTTGACCACCTCGTCGCCGCCGACGGGCTTGACCTCGCGCTCCTGGAGGACCCGCAGCAGCTTGTTCTGGATCTCCGCGGGGACGTCGCCGATCTCGTCGAGGAAGAGGGTGCCGCCGTGGGCCTCGCGGAAGAGCCCGCGGCGCGAGCGCTGGGCACCCGTGAACGCGCCCTTCTCGTGGCCGAAGAGCTCGCTCTCGACCAGCGTCGGGGCCAACGCCGAGCAGTCGAACGCGACGAAGGGGCCCACCGAGCGCGGGCCGCCGCGGTGGATGAAGCGGGCGAGCAGCTCCTTGCCGGTGCCGCTCTCGCCGAGGATGAGCACCGAGGCCTCGGACTGCGCGACCCGCTCGGCCATCGTGAGCAGCGCGTTCATCCGGCCGCTGTGGCCGACGATCTCGACACCGCGGGCCGCGTCCACCTCGGCGCGCAGGCGGCGCACCTCGCGCGCGAGCTGCCCGTGGGCGATCGCGCGGTCGGCCGCGGCCCGGAGCTCGTCGGCGGTCGCGGTCTTGCGCAGGTAGTCGAAGGCGCCCTCGCGCATGGCCCGGACCGCGGTCTCGATCGAGGCCTGCGCCGTCAGCACGATGAACGGCAGGTCGGGCTCGCGCACGCGGGCGCGGCGCAGCAGCTCGATGCCGTCCATCTCGGGCATCATCAGGTCCGTGAGCACGAGGTCGTAGGCGTGCGACTCGATGCGCCCGATGGCGTCCTTGGCCGAGTCCACCGCGTCGACGGTGTAGGCGTCGCCCAGCAGCGCCGCGATGAGGCGGGGGATCTGCGGCTCGTCGTCGACGACGAGGATGCGGACCGGGTTCACGCGGTGATCCCCCAGGGCGCCACGGGGCGCATCACTTTGGCCCCGGCCGGCCGAGCGGCGGCAGCGTGACCGTCACGGTGGTGCCGCGGCCCGGCGCGCTCTCGACGGTGAGGTGACCGCCGTGCTCCTCGATGATGCGGCGGCAGATGCCGAGGCCGAGGCCGGTGCCCCCGGCCCGCGTCGTGAAGAACGGCTCGCCGAGGCGTCGCAGGACCTCGTCGGCCATGCCGATGCCCCGGTCGATTACCGCGATCTTTCCCGCCCCGCCCTGCCCCTCCTCGACGCTGACGACGATCTCGGCGTTCGCTTCGGTCGCCTGCGCCGCGTTGCGCACGAGGTTGATGAACACCTGGGCGAGCTTGCCGCGGTGGCCGCGGGTCAGCGGCCGGGCCTCGAAGTGGCGCGTCAGCCGCCGGCCGCGCACGTCACGATCGTACTGGAGCACCGCGAGCGCCTCGTCGACGACCTCGGTGACGCTCGTGGGCTGCAGCGCGTAGCCCTCGCTGCCGCCGCGGGCGAAGTCCTTGATCTCGTCGAGCATCGCGACCAGGCGCTGCTGCGCCGCCCGGAGCTGGTCCGCGAACTCGACCAGCTCGGGATCATCCGCTACCTTCCGGCGAATCGCGTCAGCGTAGCCCATCATCGCGAGCTGACTGCTCATCTCGTGGGCGATGCCGTCCGCGAGCCGGCCCACGGCGGCGAGCTGCTCGGACTGCACCAGGCTCTGGTGCGCCTGCTTCAGCTCGTGGTTGGCGCGCTCGAGGTCGGCGCACGAGCGCCGCAGGTCCTCGTTGCCCTGCCGCAGGTCGGCGTTGGCCTGCTCGATCTCCTGGCGCAGCTTGCGGCGGTCGATGGCGTTGCGGATCTTGAGCAGCAGGTCCGAGGTGTCCCAGGGCTTCTCCACGTACTGGAAGATGCCGAGCCGGTTGATGGCCTGGACCGCACTCTCCTTGTCGGCGTAGCCCGTCAGGAGCATCAGAACAGCATCGGGGAGCTGCTCACGAATGCGCTCTAGAAAAGACAAACCGTCGATCCCCGGCATCTTGAAGTCGGAGATGACAACGTCCGGTTCGGCCTCGGCGAGAGCGGCCAGGGCCTGCGCGGGCGCATTGAAGACGTGCACCACATAGTCCGTCTCCACCCGGAGCGCGGTCCCGAGGCTCTCGGTCACCAGCGGGTCGTCGTCGACCACATACACCACCGGCTGACGCTGCTGCTGTTGTTCCGGCCGGCAGTCGCTGGCGGAGCGCCCGCGACTCGCCGCTGGCAGGGGTCGGGAGACTGCCACGGGGGAATCCGTACCATTTTCCCCCCGGCTTCGCAACGGTCCGTCTACCGTGGGCGGCAGTGTGTCCATGGGTTTGGACACATCAGCATCTCCTATGCACGCAACTCCACGATTTATCATGTTTCGAAACTTGGTATATCGATTGCTTGGCACCCGGACCACGGAAGAGAGGGACCCGATGCCCAAGCCCACGACGAAAGATACGACGCCGGCCAACCAGATCAACTTCACGGAAAAGGAGCGTGAGTTCGTCTACGGTGTGGCGATGAAGTATTTGAAGGACGAGGAAGAGGCACGTGACGTGACGCAGGACGCCATGCTGCTCGCCTTCCGGCACCGGGAGAGCTTCCGGGGCGATTCCCGCTTCACCACCTGGCTGTACCGCATCGCCGCGACGACCGCCTTGATGCACCTGCGCAAGCGGCGGCGCTCGCCGCAGGTGATGCAGCCCGTCGACGACGAGCAGGTCCAGTCCGAGCCGCGCTCGAACCAGCCCTCGCCCGAGGAGCTCTCCTCGTCGTCCGAGGCGATGGAGCAGTGCGAGCGCAGCCTCGAGGTCATGGGGGAGAAGTACGGCAATATCTTCCGCATGCGCTTCCTCGAGGGCTACTCGGAGTCGGAGATCGCGCACCGGCTGGGCCTGAACGTGAGCACGGTCAAGACCCGGGCCTACCGCGCCCGCACCTACCTCAAGCGCCAGCTCGCCGCGATGACGCTGGCGGCCTGAGCCCGACGCCTCCGGACCGGGGGCTCGTCCATCGGTTGACGCTTTGTGTGGCGCGAGTAGACTGCGTTTCATGGCCGACGACCATACCGTTGCGCGGGCGCGAGGTTGCCGCCCGGAGCCTGCTGTTCCGTCCCAGCCCCCGACCACCAGGACCGCAGGCCAGGACGCGACCGCTCCGCGGGACAGCACCATGAGCGGCCTGCCGCTCCAGGCGTGCTACGGCCCCGAGGACGTGGCCGGCGCCGCTCCGGAGCGCGTGGGCGCGACTGGCGAGTACCCCTACACGCGCGGCGTTCACCGCGACATGTACCGGGGCAAGCTCTGGACGATGCGGATGTTCGCGGGCTTCGGCACGCCCGAGGACACCAACCGGCGCTTCCACTATCTCCTCGAGCAGGGCCAGACCGGCCTCTCCACGGCGTTCGACATGCCGACGCTGATGGGCTACGACCCCGACCACCCGCGGTCGCTCGGCGAGGTCGGGCGCGAGGGCGTCTCCATCGCCTCCGTCGAGGACATGGAGCGGCTCTTCGCCGAGATCCCGCTCGGCGCGGTCTCGACGTCGATGACCATCAACGCGCCCGCGATCGTCATGGTCGCGTTCTACGTCGCGGCCGCGGAGCGGCAGGGGGTGCGGCCCGAGGCGCTGCGCGGCACCGCCCAGACGGACATCCTCAAGGAGTTCATCGCCCAGAAGGAGTGGATCGCGCCGCCGCGCCCCTCGATGCGCATCATCGGCGACATGCTCGAGTGGCAGACGAAGCACATGCCGCAGTGGAACACGATCTCCATCAGCGGCTACCACATCCGCGAAGCGGGCGCGACCGCGGTGCAGGAGCTGGCGTTCACGCTCGCCGACGGCATCGGGTACGTGCAGCTCGGCCTCGAGCGCGGCCTCGACGTCGACGACTTCGCGCAGCGGCTCTCCTTCTTCTTCGACGTGCACAACGACTTCTTCGAGGAGATCGCGAAGTTCCGCGCGGCCCGCCGCATCTGGGCGACGGTGATGCGCGAGCGCTTCGGCGCGAAGAAGCCGCGCTCGTGGCTGCTGCGGACCCACGCGCAGACGGCGGGCGTGTCGCTCATGGCCCAGCAGCCGTACAACAACGTCGTGCGCACGACCCTGCAGGCGCTCGCGGCGGTGCTCGGCGGCACCCAGTCGCTGCACACCAACTCCTACGACGAGACCTTCGCGCTGCCGACCGAGGACGCGGCGACCCTCGCGCTGCGCACGCAGCAGATCATCGCCGAGGAGTCGGGCGTCGCGAACGTCGCCGATCCGCTCGGCGGCTCCTGGTTCATCGAGAAGCTCACCGACGAGATGGAGGCGCGCGCGCGCGACTACCTGCGCCGCATCGACGAGATGGGCGGCATCGTCGCCGCGGTCGAGAGCGGCTACCCGCAGCGCGAGATCGCGGCGAGCGCCTACGAGTTCCAGCGCGCCGTCGACACCGGCCGCCGCGTGATCGTCGGCGTCAACAAGTACGTCGTCCCCGAGAAGGACCCGATCCCGACGCTGAAGATCGACCTGAGCCCCGAGCGGGGCCAGATCGAGCGCGTGCGCGACCTGCGCGCCCGGCGCAGCGCCCCGGCCGCCGCCGCCGCCCTCGAGGCGCTCCGCCGCGCCGCCGCCGGCACCGACAACCTCTTCCCCCCCATCGTCGACGCCGCCCGCGCCTCCTGCACCCTCGGCGAGATCTGCCAGGTCTTCCGCGACGTCTTCGGCGAGCACCGCGATCCCGCCTACGTCTAGGGGACACGCAGCCCCCCCGTAACCGCCCGAGATAAGGCCGGTTTTCGACGTGACCGCGCACTCTGCTGAGTGTCCGTCGGACACCAAGCCAAAGTGCGCGGTGGCCCTGAAAAGACCTGCAGGTTCAGGCTGTTACGGGGGGGCTGCGTGTCCCCTAAAAATACCAGGACCAATCGATGAAGGGAATGGGGATCCAGCGGATCTCGGAGTTGTCGATGTTGGTGATGTTGACGCCCAGGTTCATGGCGAAGCCGTGCTTGGTCATGAGCTGGACGCCGAGGTCGATGTGGAAGAAGTTGTAGTGGCCGAGGCCGCCGCAGGCGGTGGCGTAGCCGTTGCTCGCACAGGTCTCCCAGCCCCACATGTACGAGTAGCCGGCGCCGATGAACGGGCTCCACTTGGTCTTGAGCGGCAGGACCTTGACCGAGATGTCGATCCAGTTCCAGTAGGGGGTGTACGTGAACGTCGGGTTGATGATGCCGGCCAGCATCAGACCGACCTGGATGCCGAAGATGCCCTCGAGCCCGAGGGTGAGGCCGACGCCGAAGATCTTGTCCTTGCGCGGGTAGATCTTCTCGACCTCGTACTCGCTCTTCTGGTAGGTCGGCACCGCCCGCGCCTCGGGTGAGGTCACCGCGCGGTAGCGGACGCTGAAGTTGGCGTCGTCGGCGAGCCGCGGGTTGGCCTCGAGCGCCTTGCCGAACATGAGGCGCGCCTGGTCCTTCTCGCCCATGGCGACGAAACGGTCGCCGAGGAGGATGAAGGCGTGGCCCTTGGCGACGCGCGCCGCCGTCATCATCGGGTCGAAGCGCGAGGCGATGTCGAACTGCTCGGCCGCGGCGGCGTACTGCTGCTCCGACATGAGCTGCATGCCGCGCGCGTAGGCCTCGTTGGCCTGCGCGGACGCGCTCGCCGCGGGCGGCGGCGGCGCCGGCGCCTCCTCCTGGGCCCACGCGGGGGCGGTGCAGAGCACGACGGCGAGGGCAGCGAGCGAAGCGAGGCGAGTGGTCATATAACCAGCATGACGCCACCACCCTGACCGGGTGTCAAGGACGGGGGCGGTGGGCGGGGCGCGGCGGGGCTAGCCGAGACGTGGCCACTCGGCGAGCAGCCACTCGACGACGCAGGCCATGTCCGTGAACGAACCGGCGGCGGGCGCGAGCAGCCGCTCGGCCTTGATGGCCTCGCGGTACTCCGTCACCGCGACCGCGTCCGCGCCCGACGCCGCGAGGATCCGCAAGCCCGAGGCGGCGAGGCGGCTCGCGGCCTCGGCGGCGAAGACGCGGCACGCGGCCCGGAGCTCGGGGCCCGCGCCGGCGGCCTTGCGGCAGAACGCCATCGCGTGCTCGACCTCGGTGATGCGGTCGGCGAGCTCGAACATCACGTTCTGCTCGCGGCTGATCTTGAGCTCGTGGAACTTGAGCAGCGTGTGCGCGAGCGCCTGCGCCGTGTCGGCGACGAGGTCGGCGGCGACCTCCGGGCCGAGGCCGCGCAGCTCCTGCGCCGGCACGGTGTAGAAGCCGCCCTTCGAGCGGACGACCTGGCGGAAGCGGAAGAGGTAGATGATGCTCTGCTGGATCTCGCTCGTGCCCTCGTAGATCGTCGTGATGCGCACGTCGCGCTTGATCTTCTCGACCACGTACTCGCGCGTGTAGCCGTAGCCGCCGTGGGCCTGGATGGCGGCGTCGGCGGCGGCGTTGCCGGCCTCGGTGGCGTAGAGCTTCGCGATCGAGCCCTCGGTCTGGAGCCCCTTCTCGCCGGAGTCGAGGCGCCGGGTGACCTCCTCGATGAAGGCGCGGGCCGCCTCGAGCCGCACGACGTGCGGCAGCAGGAGCTTGTGAGTGAAGCCCTTGAGCTGGCAGAGGAGCTTGCCGAACTGCTTGCGCTCCTTCGAGTAGGCGATGGCGCGCACGAGGCCGGCCTCGCCGCCGCCGAGGCCGAAGGCGGCGACCATGACGCGGGTGAAGCCGAAGACCTCGTTCGCGTGCTCGAGGCCCTTGCCCTCGACGCCGCCGATGAGCTGGTCGGCGGGGATGCGGACGTCGTCGAGGATCACCTGCGAGGTGTTCGACGAGCGGATGCCGTGCTTGACCTCCATGCGGCCCGGGGCGAGCCCCGGCGTGCCACGCTCGACCACGAAGAAAGACGGGCCGCCCGGCGCCTGCGCCAGGATGGTGTAGAGGTCGGCGACGGCGCCGTTGGAGATGAACTGCTTCGTCCCGGTGAGGCGGTAGGCGACGACGCGGTCGCCGTCGCGCTCCGGGACGGCGACGGTCTTGAGCGCGGCCACGTTGCTGCCGGCCTCGGGCTCGGTGACGCCGTACGCGACGATGAGGCCCTCGTTGGCGACCCGGCCCAGCCAGCGGCGGCGCTGCTCAGGGGTCGCGCCGACGCGCAGCGGAT
>DASXVK010000401.1:0-3241 GCA_036504295.1 Polyangia bacterium | reverse complement strand
AGCTCGGGTGATGGTGGAGCTGCCAGAGGAGGTGGTAGAGCATCAGCGCTCCCCTCCGCCGAGGCGGCCGAGGGCCTCGAGCGCGGCCTCGAGGCGCATGCCGCGCGAGCCCTTGACGAGGACCCAGTCGCCGGGCCGGGTGCGGCCGTGGGCGGCGGCGGCGGCGGCGCCGGCATCGGCGGCCTCGACGACGCGGGCTGGGTCGAGCCCCGCGGCGCGGGCGCCGGCGGCGATCGCGCGGCCGAGCGCGCCGACGACGACGAGGTGATCGACGCCGAGGCGGGCGGCGAGGGCGCCGACCTCCTCGTGCAGCCGCGGGCCCTCGGGCCCGAGCTCGAGCATGTCGCCGAGCAGCGCGACCGCGGTCTCGCCCGGCCGGCGCAGCGAGGTGAGCGTCTCGAGGGCGGCCCGGGTCGAGGCCGGGTTCGCGTTGTAGCAGTCGTCGATGACGCGGCGGCCGCCGACCAGCGCCACCGCCGAGCGGTGCGCCGCGGTGCGCCCGCGGGCGAGGCCGCGCGCGATGAGGTCGGGGCCGAGGCCGAGCGCGAGGGCGGCGGCGGCCGCGGCCGCGGCGTTGCGCGCGTTGTGCGGCCCGACGAGCGGCAGGCGGCAGGAGACGGTGGCGCCGTCGAGCGCGAGCGTGAGGTCGAGCCCGGCCTCGCCGGCCGGCGCGAGCGCGACGACCCGCGCGCGGGCGCCGGCGCCAGCGCCGAACCGGTAGCGGGCGGCCGCGGCGACGGCGGCGGCGTCGGCCTCGGCCTCGAGCAGCGGCTCGTCGTCGGGCAGGACCGCGCGGCCGGTCGGGCCGAGGGCGGCGAAGAGCTCGCCCTTGGCGTGGGCGATGTTCGCGAGCGTGCCGAGGTGCTCGAGGTGCGCCGGGGCGACGTTCGTGACGACGCCCACCTGCGGCGCCGCGAGCGCCGCGAGGGCCGCGATCTCGCCGCGCGCGCTCATGCCCATCTCGACGACCGCGTAGCGGTGGGCGGGCGTGAGGCGCAGCAGCGTGAGCGGCACGCCGAGGTCGTTGTTGAGGTTGCCGCCGGTGCGCAGCACGGCGTCCGGGCCCGCGGCCTCCTCGAGGATGGCGGCGGTCAGCTCCTTCGTCGTGGTCTTGCCGTTCGAGCCGGTGATGCCGACGACCGTCGGGGCGAGCGCCGCGCGGCGGGCGCGGGCGAGGTCGGTGAGCGCGCGGCGCACGTCGGCCACGGCGAGGGCGGCGGCGCCGGCGCCGCGGGCGGCCTCCTGCGCCGCGTCGCGGCCGCGCTCGACGACGACCCCGGCGGCGCCCGCCGCCAGGGCCGCCGCGACGTAGTCGTGGCCGTCGAAGCGCTCCCCGCGGATCGCGAAGAAGAGCTCCCCCGGCCTGACGCTGCGGCTGTCGATGGAGACGCCGCTGAAGGCCAGGATCGCCGCGCCGCCGGGCGCCGCGGCCATCGCGGCCGCCGCCTCGGCGAGCGTGATCCGCACCGCGCTCTGGGGGACGCCGGCCATCTACCCGGCCTCCCCGCGGCCCCCGACGCCGAGCTCGGCGAGCGCCTGGGCGGCCTCCTCGCGGTCGTCGAAGTGGATCTTGGTCTGGCCGAGGATCTGGTAGTCCTCGTGGCCCTTGCCGGCGAGCAGGACGACGTCGCCGGGCTGGGCGGCGCGGATGGCGCCGACGATGGCGCGGCGCCGGTCCGGCTCCACCGCGTAGCCCTTGCCGACGCCGCGCAGCGCGCCGAGGCTCACGCGCTCGATCGGCTCGCGCTCGACGCCGGCGACGATCATGTCGATGATCGACTGGGGCTCCTCGGTGCGCGGGTTGTCCGAGGTGACGACCGCGACGTCGGCGAGGCGGGCCACGGCCTGGCCCATCAGCGGGCGCTTGGCGCGGTCGCGGTCGCCGCCGCAGCCGAAGACGGTGATGAGGCGGCCGCCGGCGAGGCCGCGCAGCGCCGTCAGCACCCGGGTGAGGGCGTCGGGGGTGTGGGCGTAGTCGACGACGACGGCGATCGGCTGGCCGTGGGAGTCGACGCGCTCGAGCCGCCCCGGCACGCCGGGCTGCGCGGCCAGGCCGCGGGCGATGGCGGCGTGGTCGAGGCCGAGGGCCTCGCCGATGCCGACCGCGAGCGTCAGGTTGGCGAGGTTGTACTCGCCGAGGAGCCGCGAGGCGAGGTCGAAGCTGCCGCGCGGCGTGTGCATGCGCGCGGTGATGCCCTCGATGGACCAGCTCGCCGCCGCGGCGTAGACGTCGGCCTCGCTCTGGATGGAGCAGCGCAGCCGCGGCCCCGGGGCGCGCGCGAGCAGGTCCGCGCCCTCGGGCCCGCCGTCGATCATGGCGACCGCGACGCCGTCGCCGGGCCGGATGAGCTCCTCGAAGAGCCGGGCCTTGGCCGCGAGGTACGCCGCCATCGTGCCGTGCAGGTCGAGGTGGTCCTGGGTGAGGTTCGTGAAGGCGCCGACGCGGAAGCGCAGGCCGTAGAGCCGCCCCAGCTCGAGCGCGTGCGACGAGGTCTCCATGATGACATGGGTCACGCCGGCGTCGGCCATCTCGCGCAGGATCCGGTGCAGCTCGGTCGCCGGCGGGGTCGTGTACGGCGCCGGCCGCACGATGTCGCGGTAGCGGTAGGTGACGGTGCCGATGACGCCGGGGTGGGCCCCCGCGGCGCGCAGCATCGCCTCGACGAGGTAGGTGGTGGTCGTCTTGCCGTTCGTGCCGGTGACCCCGACGAGGGTCATCTTCGCGCCGGGGTTGCCGTAGCGGTTCGCGGCGGCGATGGCCAGGGCGCGCCCGGCGTCGCGGGCGATCACCTTGACCCCGCCGAAGGGGACGTCCCGCTCGAGGATGCAGGCGACCGCGCCGCGGCGCTCGGCCTCGGCGACGTAGAGGTGGCCGTCGACCGTCAGGCCGCGGCGCGCGACGAAGAGGTCGCCCGGCTTGCACTGGCGCGAGTCGTCGTGCACCTCGCCGACGTCGACGTTCGGATCGCCGATGATCTCGGCGACGGCGACCCCCCGGATGAGCTCCTGCAGCCTCATGCGGTCGCCTCGACAAATGCAACACGGAGGCGCGGAGGCACGGAGCAAGGTCTGGGTTGCGTCGTGCTCAGCGCGCGGGCCCTGCCCTCGGTCGTGCTTGGCAGGACCAACCCCGAGTGTGTCCGTGTCTCCGTGTCTCCGTGTTGCATTCTTCTCCTCGAGCCTCGTTCAGCCCGGCGGGCTGAACGTCACCTTCACGTAGGCGCCGCGCGGGGCGGGCCCG
>DASXVK010000400.1:0-1877 GCA_036504295.1 Polyangia bacterium | reverse complement strand
TGACCGTCGAGCGCCTGACGACCACCTCCTTCCCGGTGCTCACGTACAACCTGACCGGCGAGGTCGACTCGCGGCGGCTGCGCGAGCTCGGCGAGCTCGTGCTCAAGCCCGCCTTCTCGCGGGTGCGCGGGGTGGGCCGGGTCGAGGTCCTGGGGGGCGACGTGCGCGAGGTCGAGGTCATCCTCGACCCCGAGCGCACCGCCGCGCTCCACCTGACGCCGACCCAGGTGGCGAACAAGCTCAAGGCCCAGACGGTCCTGCAGGCCGTGGGCCGGCTGGAGGACGCGCACTCCCAGGTCACGGTCATGGCCTCGGGCGAGCCGGCCGGGCTGGACGACCTGCGCGCCGTGCCCGTCGCGGTCGGTCCCGGCGGCAGCCCCATCACGCTCGGGACGATCGCCGAGGTGCGCGAGGGCGCCGAGGATCGCCTCCTGCGCGTGGCGGGACCCGGCGGCGAAACCGTGCTGCTCTCCGTGGCGCGCCTGCCCGGCGCCAGCACCCCGGAGGTCGTCGCCGGGGTCCAGACCGTCGCCCGCGAGCTCGCCAGGGCGCTCCCCGCGGGCGTCACGCTGACGCCGGTCTACGACCAGGCCCAGCTCGTGGACGAATCGATCCGCTCGGTGCGGGATGCGATCCTCATCGGCATCGCGCTCTGCGTCGTCGTGATCGCGCTCTTCCTGCGCGACCTGCGGGCCGGGCTCGCGGCGGCCGTCGCGGTGCCGCTCACGCTGGGCGCGACCTTCCTGCCCGTCCGGCTGCTCGGCCAGAGCCTGAACCTGATGTCGCTGGGGGGCCTGGCGGTGGCCATCGGCCTCGTCATCGACGACGCCATCGTGGTCGTCGAGGCCATCGGCCGGCGGGTGGAGGCCGGCATGCCGCCGGCGCAGGCCGCGCCGGAGGGCACCCGCGCGCTCATGGCCGCGCTCGTCGGCACGACCGCGACCACCGTCGTCGTCTTCGTGCCGCTCGCCTGGCTCGAGGGCGTGGTCGGCCGCTTCTTCGCCGCGCTCGCGGCGACCCTCTCGGCGGCCGTGCTCCTGTCGCTGGTCATCGCGGTCACGGTCGTCCCGCTCGTCGCGGCGCGGTGGTTTCGGCCGCGCCCGGGCGCCGCCCGGCGCGGCGGGTTCGGGGACGCCTACGCGCGCCTCGCGCGCCCGCTCCTCACGCGCCCGTGGGTTGGCCTCGTGCTCGCGGCGGCCCTGCTCGGCCTGGGCGTCGTGAGCGCCGCGCGCGTCAAGTCAGGGTTCCTCCCGACCATGGACGAGGGGGCCTTCGTCCTCGACTACTTCCTGCCGGCCGGCACGTCGCTCACCGACACCGACGCGGTGGCGCGGAAGATCGAGGCCGTGCTGACGAGCACGCCCGAGGTCCGCACCTACTCGCGCCGCACGGGCGCCGAGCTCGGCCCCGCCGCGGCGACGCAGGTGAGCCGCGGGGACATCATGGTGCGACTCAAGCCGGCCGCCGAGCGGAAGCGCTCCGCCGACGCGGTCATCGCCGAGGTCCGCCAGCGCGTCGCCCGCGCGGCCCCGGAGGCCCGGACCGAGTTCGTCCAGGTGCTCCAGGACGTGCTCAACGACCTCGCCGGCACGCCGCGCCCCATCGAGCTCAAGCTCTTCGGCGACGACTACGCGGTCCTGCGCGCCCAGGCGCGCGCGATCACCGACCGCCTCAAGGACGTGCCCGGGCTCGTCGATCTCTACCCCGGCTTCGAGGGCCTCGCCCCCGAGCTGGTGTTCCGCATCGACACCGCCGCCGCCGCCCGCGCCGGCCAGACCGCCACCGAGATCACCGACGGGCTTGAGTGTGCCCTCCACGGGGTCGTGGCCTCGCTCATCCGCCGCCCGGAGCGGGCCATCGGGGTGCGCGTCCGCTAC
>DASXVK010000399.1:0-15042 GCA_036504295.1 Polyangia bacterium | reverse complement strand
CGGGCCCGCGGCGGCCGGGGACGCTCACCCTGCGCGCGACGGCGCGCGGCCCCGACGGCGCCGCCCGCGCCGCGGCGCCGGTCGCGCTCAGACCGGGCCCGGCAGCCTGGCGCGAGGGCTTCATCTACGAGCAGCCGATCCCGCTCGGCCTCGGGGGCGGGCGGCAGGAGGTGGAGGTGCGGGTCGGCGCGGGCGGCGCGAAGGCGGTGGTGGCGTCCGGCGCGGTTCCCTGAAGTCGGGCGACGTGAGGCAGCAAAACAGGGAGGCGGTGAGACGGGGAGTCGGTCAGGTTGGGTCGCTCCGACGCTGGCGTCGTGCACGACGCGAGCGTCGTGAGCCAAGACAGAATGATCCTCCCCGTCTCCCCGTCTCCCCGTCTCCCTGTTGCATTTCATGCACGCGTCAGCCCCGACTTTGCGGAACCGCGCCCGGTGGCGTCCGGCGCAGTTGACGGCGGCTAGGACCGCTGGCCCTGTCCGGGCCGCGCCGGGCCGTGATCCCACGCGGGCGCGGGCTTTGGCGGGGTGGCGGTGGTAGGCGGTTGGAACTGCGGGCGAAATCCGGCATAGTCCCACGGTCATGCACCGGCGGTTCGCCCGGGCCGTGATCCTGCTCTGCGTCGGCGCGGCCTGCGCCGGCGCGGCGGCCGATCGCGCGCGGCCGACGGTCGCCCTCGACCTGACCGGGTTGCGCGAGGAGGCCTACGCGCGGCTCGACGGGCTCGGCCTCGAGAAGCGGGCGGTGCTGCGGCTGGTCCAGGACGGGTTCGCGGTGGTGGCGGCGACCGCGGCGCCGCAGGTGCTGCTGCGGCTGCGCGAGACCGGCAGCGGGCTCGTGCTCGAGGCGGTCGCGGGTGGGCAGACCGAGCGGCGCGAGCTGCCGGTCGGCGCCGAACGCCCGGCCGAGCTGCACCTCGAGATCGTGCAGAAGATGGTCGACCTGGCGCTCGCGGCCGAGCGGCGCTTGCCCCCACCCCCGCCAGCGAGCGCGCCCGCGACCGCGCCCGCGCCCGCGAGCGCCGCCGCGCGGCCCCCGGCCGGCCCGAACCCTACCCCCCCGATCGGGGCCACCGGCCCGCGGGTCGAGACCACGGTGGGCGCCGGCGCGGCGGTCCGCGGCGGCGGCGTCGACGCCCTCGTTCACCTCGAGGCCCGCCTCGACGTCGCGGCGGGCCTCGGCCTGCACCTCGCGGGTGCGTGGGTGCCGGCCAGCGCGCCCGGCATCGACGTCACGGAGTGGGAGATCGTCGCCGGACCGGGCTACCGGATCGCGCTCGGCCGCGACGTCTCGCTCGAGGCCGCGCTGGTCGCGGGCGCGCTCGTCCACCGCTTCGCGGTCGTGGGCGCGCCCGCCGATCACCCCTCGGGCACGCGGGTCGACTTCCTCGCGGCGCTCCCGCTCGTGCTCGGGTACGCGCCGCTGCGGTCACTCGTCCTGGCGCTCCGCGCGGCCCCGGGGCTCACGGACGCCGGTCGGGAGCACGAACGCGATGGCCAGATCCTGTGGCGCCGCGGCAGCTTGCGGCTCGAGACCGGCGCCACGGCCACCTGGCGCTTCCACTGATGAGGCCACCCCGGAGCGCACCGCGGGAAGCAACCGTTCACGGTGTGGAGATGCGATCTCGCAGGGTTGCGCGGCAGCGCGCGCGGGGAGCGCGCGGTGAGGGGGAGGCTCGACGGGCTTGGCCCGTCGAGGGGGGGCGGGCAGAGCCCCCCCCTGAACGAGCGCGGGGGAAACTGGCGGGCGCCTCGCGCGTGATCCGGGTGGATGTACGCGCTCGCCCTGAGGCCTCCCGTGACGTTTGAGCCCGTCGCCCGCGCGACGCCGGCGGCGCGCACCTTCGACGCGTGCTACCGCGAGCACCGGGAGCGGCTCTTCCGTCTCGCCCTGCGCTACGGCGCGGGCGACGCCGCCTTCGCGGAGGACGTGACCCACGACGTGCTGCTGAAGCTGCTCGAGCACCTGCCGCGGCTCGGGGAGCACGAGGACCTCGGCGGCTGGCTCTACCGCGTGACCGTGAACACGGCGCTGTCGCGGCTGCGGCACGAGCGCTCGGTGTTCGGGCGGGTGCTGAAGCGCCTCAAGGCGGAGCCCGAGCCGGCCGCGCCCGCGCCCGACGTGCTGTTCGAGCAGCACGAGGCCGCGGCGGCGGCGATGCACACGCTGCGGGCGATGCCCCCGCGCGAGCGCATCGTGATCTGCATGAAGATCCTCGACGGCAAGAGCCAGCAGGAGATCGCGGCCGCGCTGTCGCTGTCCGAGGGCTACGTCTCCAAGCTCGTGACGCGCGCCTGGGACCGCATCCGGGCGTCGGGGTGGGAGGTCGACGATGCAGAGGCGTGATTTCGGCGACGCGCTGCGCGCCGCCGACGAGGTCATCGCGCAGCACGGCCTCCCCTCGGCGACCGAGCGGCGCCTGCGCGCGCGGCTGGCCGCCGCCGGCGCGGCGCCCCGGGCGGGCCGCCGGGCGGGGCTCGCGCTCGCCGGCGCGGGGCTCGCGCTCGCGACCGCCGCCGGCGTCCTCTTCGCGCTGTGGCCGCGGGCGCCGCACGCGCTCGCGGGCCTGCGCGTCGACGAGGCCACCGACCTCCGCGCCGGCGTCGAGGCCGGCGAGACGGTGCGGATCGACGCCGGCCGGGCCTCGCTCAGCGACCCGCGCTGGGCGGGACGCCTCGGGGTCGAGGGGCCGGCGCGGCTGCGCCGCGAGGCCAACGGCGTCCGCATCCTCGCCGGCACGGTCCGGATCGCCGTCGCCAAGCGGGCGGCGCACCAGGAGCCGGTGCGGATCCTCGTGTCCCACGGCACGATCGCGGTCACGGGCACGCGCTTCACCGTGGTGCAGCGCGCGGACGGCGGCGCGGTGACGCTCGAGGAGGGCGCCATCCGCTTCACCCGCGAGGATGGCAGCGTGGTGGCCGTCGCCCCCGGCGAGACCCTCGCCTGGCCCCCGCCCGCGCCGGCCGCTCCGCCGACGCCGCCGGCGCCGGCGCCCGAGCGCGGCGGCACGGCGGCGTCCCCGCCGCGGCCGCTGGCGCCGGCGCCGCGCCCCGCGCCGCCGGCGGTCCCGGACGCGGGCCGCCGCGTGGCCCCGCCCGAGCCCGCCGCGCCGCCCCCGCCCGAGAAGCCCGCGGCCACCGCGGAGAGCCCCGAGACGCTCCTCGACCGCATCGCGGTCCTGCGCAGCCGTGGCCGCTACCAGGAGGCGGCTGCCGCCCTCGGGACGGCGCTCCGGGGCAACCTGGCGCCCGCGACGCGCGAGCGGCTGAGCTACGAGCTGGGCTCGATCCTCACGCACCAGCTCGGCGACCCCCGGCGCGCGTGCGACCACTGGCGCGATCACGCGCGCCGCTTCGGCGCGGGCCGCTACGACCGCGAGGTGCGGCAGGCGATGGCGCGGCTCGGGTGTGAGGCGCCGCCGTGACCGGCGCGCGGCGGCGGCGGGCGCCCTGGGTGGCGACGCTCCTCGCGGCCGTCGCGCTCGGCGGCTGCGATCGCATCGATCGGCTCGAGCACGACCGCCCCGCCGACAGCGGCGCCGGCGACGTGCGCGACGCGCCGGTGATCGACGCCGCCGCCCCGGCTGACGCCGCCCCGCCCGCCGACGCCCCGACGGACGCCGCCGCCCCGACGGACGCCGCCGCCCCCGACGGCGGCTGCGGGAGCGGGCTACAGGCCTGCGCCGGCGACTGCATCCCCGCGGCGGACGCCTGCAACCCCGTCTGGACCCAGCGCCCCGACTCGCTCACCCCGCCCGGCCGCCGCGCCCCCAACCTCGCCTTCGACAGCGCCCGCGGCGTGACCGTGCTCTTCGGCGGCAACAACGGCCCGGCGCTCGACGACACCTGGGAGCTCGACGACACGGGCTGGCACCAGCGCGGCTCCGCGCACAAGCCGGCCCCGCGCGCGAACGCGGCCTTCGCGTTCGACCCGGTCCGCGGCCACGCCGTGCTCTTCGGCGGCGCCGACGGCGGCTGGCAGCCCTACGGCGACACCTGGACCTGGAACGGCACCGACTGGACCGCCGTCGCGACGACCGGCCCCGCGGCCCGCTCGGGGGCGCGCGCGGTGTGGGACGAGACCCGCCAGGCGGTGCGCCTCTTCGGCGGCGCCGGCGCCACGGCCTACGACGACCTCTGGGAGTGGGACGGCGCGAGCTGGCAGGAGCACGAGCCCGCGGGCGCCCGGCCCGCGGCGCGCGCGAGCTTCGCGCTCGCGTACGAGCCCGCGCCCAGCGGCGGCGCGCTGGTCGTCTTCGGCGGCGACCTCGGGACCGGCGGCAAGTCGCAGGACACCTGGGTCCTCGAGGCGAGCGGCTGGAGCGCGCCCGCCGGCCTCGCCCCGCCGGGCGCGCGGGACGCGGCCACGTTCGTGTACTTTCCCCCCCGCGCCGCGGCGATCCTCTTCGGCGGCGCCGACAGCTACTACCTCGACGACACCTGGGCCTGGGACGGCGCCGCCTGGACCCAGCTCCACCCCGGCTTCGCCCCGATCCGCCGCAACGCCGCGGGCATGGTCTACGACAGCCGCCGCCACGTCCTCGTCCTGTTCAGCGGCGCGGGCGCGACCGGCGATCAGCTCAACCCGTACCTGCGCGACACCTGGGAAATGAAGTGGTAAGGGCGGCGCTCCCGCGCGCATCTCACCCCCGGGGACGGCAGCGGGAGGCGGCGGGGTGCGGGGGTGGAGGCGGTGGCGGGTCGCGGCGGGGCTCCTCTGCGCGCTGGCGGCGGCGCCGGCGACCGCCGCGCGCGCGCCGGATCCGGCGGCGCCGGGGCCCGAGCGGCCGCCGCGCGAGAACGAAGGCCGCCGGCTCGGCGGCCACACCTTCCTGCTGTCGGAGTTCCTGCCCAACCCCTTCATCACCACCGAGCTGAGCTCGATCACGAGCCTCGGCCTCGCGTTCCTGCACGTCCCGATCGCCGGCACGGCCAGCGTGAGCACGTACGACCTCGCGGCCTTCTCCCAGGCGGCGCAGCTCCAGCTGGGCTTCGCGGACGTGTTCGCGCTCCGGTTCGGGGCCGCGGCCAACGCCGAGTCCGGCACCACCCCCGACGCCGCGCTCGTGGCCGGCGCCATGCTCGGGTACGCCTTCGGCGGCGGCGCCGCGCTCAGCGGCCGGGTGGGCCGGCTGCGCCTGACCGCCTCCTTCGACGTGAGGCGCCGCAACGACTACGACTTCGACATCGCCGACGCGATCCAGCGCAGCGCGGCGGCGGGCACCGTGACCACCGCCACGCTGCTCGTCAACACGGCCACCCTGTCGTACCGGCCCGGCGTGCAGCTCGCGTTCGCGCTCGGCCCGGCCTCCGGCATCATCGCCCACGTCCGCTTCGATCACGACAGCGCGTCGACCGCCGCGACCGCCTCGGTCGCCGCGACCTCGACGACGCTCGACGCGGTCGAGGCCGGGGCCGCGCTGAGCATCGACCTCCGCGCCGCCTCCCTCGTGCCGGTGGGGCTGCTGTTCTCGTACAACCGCGTCAGCGTGATCCACGGCGACGGCTCGTCGCACCAGGCCGGGGCCGGGCTCTTCTACACCGGCCGCTACCACCTCTCCGTCGGCCTGGAGGTGCGCGGCCGGTTTCAGTCCCTCGCGGCGGGCACGGACGAGACCACCGTCGAGGGCGTGCTCGCGGTGCGGTACTTCTGGTAGGCCGGGGCCGCCGGCGCCTCCTCCTGCGCGGCCAGGCCCATCGCGACCGCCTCGACGAGCGCCGGCCGCAGCGCCCACGGCTCGATGATGCCGTCGAGCGACCCGACCTCGAGCGCACGCTTCACCGTGTGCACCGCGTCGAACCGCGCCGCGACCTCGCCCTGCTTCTCGAGGCGCACGCGGGCGATGAGGTCGGCCAGCTCCTGCTGGAGCTGCGGCTGGGGCCGGCCCGCCGCCTTCAGGCGCTGCTCCGCCTCCACCACCCGCGGGTCCTTGAGCGCGAGGGCGCGGGCCTCCTCGGGGAAGACCACCGCCGCGGCCGGGGCGCCGCCGATGACCGAGGCGTAGGCGCCGGTCAGCGCGAGCGAGCGCAGGTTCGGGTTCAACCGCCGCGAGAAGACGACGTAGGCGCCGCCGTGATAGCGCGCGACGACGCAGAAGACGAGCGGCCCGCGGAAGTTCACCACCGCGCGGCCGATCTCCGCGCCGTACTCGAGCTGCAGCGCGCGCAGCGACTCGGGCGAGCCGTCGAAGCCGGAGAGGTTGGCGACGATGACCGCGGGGCGGTTGCCCGAGGCCGCGTTGAGCGCGCGCGCCACCTTCTTGGAGCCGAGCGGGAAGAGGGTGCCGCCCGACCACGTGTCCGGACCGTCCGCCGGGACGGCGCCGACGCGCGGCAGCGGCTTGCTCTCGATGCCGACGAGCGTCACGGGGTAGCCGCCGAGGTGCGCGTCCCACACCACCGCGACCTCGGCGTCGCGCTGCATGCCCCAGCGCTCCAGCGGGAGCGCGTCGGCGTCGATGACGGCGCGCATGAGGGTGCGCACGTCGAACGGCTTCTTGCGGCCCGGGTTGTGCTCGTCGCCGAGCAGGTCGCCGATGGTGGCGAAGGCGCCGTCGGGGCTGCCGTAGGGCGCGAGGCGGACGTCGCGGTCGAGGGGATCGGCCGTCGGCCGCCGCCGCGGCGCGCGCTCGCCGGGCGCCACGTAGGTGTGCTCGTAGTAGGTCATCAGCAGCCGGCAGGCCTCGCCGAGGTCGGCGGCGAAGTACTGCGCCTGGCCGTTCGGGCCCATGACGCGCTCGACGCCGCCGATGCCGAGGTTGTCCTCGGCGGAGACGCCGCCGGAGTAGTCGAGAGCGCGCTTGCCCGTGAGCATCATCGTGCCCCGCGCCGTCATGATGAGGCAGCCGCGGGTGTGCATGAGCATCGTCGCCTCGGCGTTCCAGTAGGACTGGGCGCCGACGTTGATGCCGTCGACCACGACGTTGATCTCGCCGCCGGCCTGCGTGAACTCGATGATCCGGCGCAGCGTGGCGGCGGTCCAGTCGAGGTTCTCGGTGCCGCTGTCCATCGCGATCTTCGCGCCCGAGGAGATCGGGAACCAGTCGAGCGGCACGCCCAGCCGCTCGGCCAGGTCGAGCGCCGCGATGATGCGGCGGCACTCCGGCTCGGCGAGCGCGCCCATCTCGCGGGTGCCGTCGCCGAGCAGGAGCACCCGGGCCATGCCCTCGGGGTGCTTGGCGGTGAAGCTCCGGACGACGCCGACGACGACGTTGGCGGTGTTCAGCCCGTAGGGGCGGCCGGCGACCGGCACGAGCGCGTGGCTGTCGCCGTTGCTGCCGAGGTCGTGCTCGACGAACTCGCCCGCGGGGAAGTCCCCGGTGGGCTCAGGCGGCGCCAGCATCTTCACCGTCTCGTAGACGTAGGTGAGGCCCCGCTGGCGCGCGCGCACCACCTTGAGCTTGTAGTCGTCCAGCACGCGAAGCGGCTCGTTCTTCGGCGGCCCGATGCGCATGTCGAGCCGATGGCCGGTGCGGTTCGAGAGCGAGACCACGGTGTCGCGCGGCACCTGGGCCGCGTCCTCGTGCAGGCGGGCCCGGAACGCGACCTTCTCGAGGCCGAGGTGCTGCCCGGCCGCGTCGAGGCGGCGGGCGATGGCGCCGATCTCGTCGCGCCGCGCGAGCACCGGCGGCCGCACGAAGACCGTGACGCGGTTCCAGTGCAGCCGGCGGCGGGCGTCGCGCTTGGTCTGCTGCGCGCGGATCGCGTTGAACGCCTGCAGCAAGGCGTGCTCGATCTCGGGCAGCGCGACCAGGCGCCCGGCCGCGTCGCGCACCGGGTGCAGATCCCGCACCTCGGCGACCGCGATGAAGCGCTCGTCGCGCGCGTTCTCGCGGGCGCGGGCGTGGAAGAGGTAGAGGTCCTCGGCGGTGGCGACGCGCGTGAGGTCGAAGCCGCGCAGGCGCCACAGCTCGAGCCGCTCCTCCATGGTCGGGTGGAAGCCCCGCAGCATCGCGTCCTCGACGAGCCGGCCGCCTTGGGCGATGAACGTGAAGCACTGCACGGCGCCGTCCGGGTGCACGAGGTTCACGCACAGGCGCGCCAGCCGCGGGTCGGGCGGGGCCGCGCCGAGCCGCGCCACGAGCGCCGCGAAGTCGGCGCACTCGGCCGGGGCGCCGGGCATGGCGACGTAGAGGTCGGCGAGGACGCGCGCCTCCGGCGGGAGCTGGGCCGCGACCTGGCCGAAGCCGGCGAGGCCCGCGTCGAGCTCCGCCGCGCCGACGCCGGCGACGATGACCGTGGCGGGGTCGTGATCGCCCCACGTCCCCATGAGGTAGACGTGGCCGCCGACCTCCAGCGCGCACGGGTCGCCGAGCGGGTGGGTCCGGTAGTAGCGGCGGGTCATGGCCTCGAGGATGAGCGCGCGGGGCGCCGGCGCACCGGCGTGGAACGCCCGGCCGAGGTGGCCCATGAGCGCGAAGGGCGTGGTGACGATCGAGGCCATGAGCGCCGCCCGGTCCGCGGACAGCGGCTCCGCCTCGAGCGCGGCGAGCGCCTGGTCGACGCGGGCGAAGGCCGCCGCGCGCCGCTCCGCGAGGGCGCGGCCCTCGAACAGCGCGTAGCGCGCCTGGTGGGCCCACTCGCACACGCCGGTGTAGCCGTCCTGCCCCTCGCGCATGGCGACCACGCGGTCGAGGAGCTCGCGGAACTCGGGCGTGGAGGCGGCGGCGCGCCACGCGGGGCGGTCGAGGCAGGCCTGCAGGACGGCGGTGACGACGCGGTCCTTGCGCGCGCGGCCCTGGTGGGAGCGGTAGATCCAGACGAGCGCGTCGCGCAGGCGCGGCGTGCCGGCGAGCGAGGCGACGCCGTAGTGGCCGAGAGCGCGGCGCAGGAGCGCCACCTCGTCCTCGGGCAACCCCTTCCCCTCGGCGCGGTACTCGCGCAGGTAGAGGTGGAGCCACTGCTCGTGGGTGAGGCGCGGGCCCGGCGCAACGCCCTCGGGCGTCCGCTTGCCGAAGAGCGCCTCGACGTCCAGGTAGAGGCGCAGGAGATCGGCCACGGCGGCGAAGCCCGCGGGCTGCGCGTGCACGCTCTCCGGCGCGCCGGCGCCGGCCGCGGCCGGGTCGGCGGGGGCGGCGGCGAAGCGCGCGAGGAGCTCGCCGACGGCGGCGTCGGTGGCGTCGAAGCCGAGCAGCACCCGGCGCAGCTCGCGCAGCGTCTGGCGGAACGCGCGCGCGGGCTCGGCGGGCGCGTCCTCGGCGCCGGCGGGCCCAGCGGGGAACACGAGCCGCGGCGCCGCGGGGGCCGCCTCGGCCGCGTCGGCCTCGGGCTCGAGGACGAGGAGCGGCTCGCCGGCCGCGACCTGAACGCTCTTGCCGACGAGGATCTGGCGGACGCGTCCCGCGAAGGGCGCGACCACCGGCAGCTCCATCTTCATGGCCTCGAGGGCGAGCAGCCGCTCGCCGGCGCGCACGCGCGCCCCGTCGGCGACGTGGAGCGCGAGGACGAGCCCCGGGGCCGGCGCGCGCAGCACGCCGCCGGCGTCGCGCGAGACGCGCAGCGCGAAGCCGTCCACCTCGACGAGGTGGTCGGTGCCCGCCGCGACGCTCAGGATGCGGTGGCGGCGCACGCCCGCGGGCGTGTCGTAGCAGAGGCGGCACTCGTAGGGGCCGTCGTGCTCGAGGCGCAGGTCGAGGCGGCGGCCGTCCACCTCGACGCGGAACGCGCCGGGCTCGAGCGTCGCGACGCGGAGCTCGTAGCTCGCGCCGCCGAGGCGCAGCTCGATCGGGCGGCGCTCGGCGGCGGTCAGCGCGGGGCGGCCGCGGGCGGCGGCGACGAAGAAGTTCTGCGCCTCGTCCTCGAGCTGCGTCTCGTGCAGCGTGACAGCCGTGGCGAGGAGCGCGGCGCACGCCGCCGCGGGCTCGACCTCCTCGGGGCCGGCCGTCATCAGCCGGTCGATCCACTTCGTGTCGAAGGTGCCGGCGACGAAGTCGGGGTGGCCGAGCAGCCGCAGCAGGAAGGCGCGGTTCGTCGTCCCGCCCTCGACGACGAGGAGGCCGTCGGAGAGCGCGGTCATGAGGCGCGCGCGCGCCTCCTCGCGGGTCTCGCCGTGGGCGATCACCTTCGCGACCATCGAGTCGAACTCGACCGGGATGGTGTCGCCCTCGCGCAGGCCCGCGTCGGTGCGGACGCCCGGGGTGAGCGCCGGCCGGAAGCACGCCACCCGCCCCGGCGCCGGGGCGAAGTTGCGCGCCGGGTCCTCGGCGCAGAGGCGCACCTCGATGGCGTGGCCGCGCGCCTTTGGCGGGGCCGCCGGGAGGCGCTCCCCGCGGGCGACGGCGAGCTGGAGGCGGACGAGGTCGAGGCCGGTGGTCGCCTCGGTGACGGGGTGCTCGACCTGCAGCCGGGTGTTCATCTCCATGAAGAAGAACCGGCCGCCGGCGGGCTCGTAGAGGAACTCGACGGTCCCGGCGTTGACGTAGCCGGCGGAGCGGGCGATGCGCACCGCGGCCTCGCACAGCGCCGTGGCCGCCTCGGCGCCGAGCACGGGCGAGGGCGCCTCCTCGATGACCTTCTGGTTGCAGCGCTGGGCGGTGCAGTCGCGCACGCCCACCGGCCACACGGTACCGTGCGCGTCGGCGAGGACCTGCACCTCGATGTGCCGGGCGGCGCCGATGCGCGCCTCGAGGAAGACCGTGCCGTCGCCGAAGGCCTTGCGCGCCTCGGCCGTGGCCGACGCGAAGGCCGCGGCGAGCTGCTCGCCCTCGTTCACGAACCGGATGCCGCGGCCGCCGCCGCCGGCGGTGGCCTTGATCAGCAGCGGGTAGCCGATGCGCGCCGCCTGCGCGTGCGCCTCGTCGACGCTCGCGACGGCGCCGCCGCTCCAGGGCGCCACCGGGACGCCGGCGCTCTCGGCCAGGAGCTTCGAGCCGATCTTGTCGCCGAGGCGGCGCATGGCCGCGGGCGGCGGTCCGATGAAGACGACGCCCAGCTCGGCGCAGAGCTCGGCGAAGGCGGCGTGCTCGGCCACGAACCCCCAGCCCACCCAGGCCGCGTCGGCGCGGGTGCGCACGAGCGCCTCGCGTAGCCGGTCGTAGTCGAGGTAGCGGCTCTTGCGCTGCGGCCGGCCGTCCTCGTCGCGGTCGTGCTCGTCGAGGAACATGGCCGGGCCGAGGTTGAAGGCGGCGTCGGCCTCGCGCACGTAGAGCGCGTCGCGGTCGGGGTCGGTGTGCAGGGCGATGGCGCGCAGGTCGTCGGCGCGCATTCGGTTCCACTCGCGGACCGCGCGCAAGAGGCGCATGGCGGGCTCGCCGCGGTTGACGATGGCGATGCGGGAAAATGGGTGCGTCCCGACCGGTGCCGCCTCGACCTGCTTTGCCCCCGTAGCCTTCGCCGTGCCACGCTTACGACCGTTCGCCATCGTCATCTCTCCTCGCAAGGCCAGGAAGAAAAAGGCAACCGCCAAGCTGCCAAGGCACCGACCTGAAGTCGGACCCCTTGGCGTCTTGGCGGTTCAATTCCGTCACGCTGCGCCGCCCAGCGTGATGGCCGGCATGGCCTCCTCAGGGCGGGTCGGCTCGGGGCGCGGCTCCTCGGGCTTCGGGAGCGCCGGCAGCACCGGGTGGCCGCGCAGCTCGCCGCTCGGCGCCGGGCTGTTGCCGCCGAGCCACGCGATGCTCGCGACGTAGCCGCCCTCGTCGCGCACGAACGCGGCGCCGCCGGCGGCACCGGGGAGATCGATCCTCATCTCGGCGCGGCCCCAGCTGGCGCCGCGCCACGCGCGCGGGCGCACCACGACCTCGCGGGTGTCGGCGCGCAGCCCCAGCCGCACCGCCTTGAGCGCCGCCTCCTTGACCGACCACATCTCGGTGACCGCGCGGTCGCGCTCGGCGCGGGGCAGCGCGGCGACGAGCGCGGCCTCGGCCGGAGTGAAGAAGTCCGCGAGGAACCCGGCCGGCCGCGGCTCGCACTTCTCGACGTCGGCCCCGAGGTAGGCGAGCGGGGCGGGCACGAGGGCGCAGAGCGCGAAGGGCCCGCTGTGGCTGAGCGAGATGGTGATCGGCAACGGCCCCTGGCCGGCGAGGAAGACGCCGGGCGCGCCGTCGAGGCCGGCGACCACGGTGAGCATGGTCGCGGGCACGTCCCGGCCGGTGCGCGCGAGCCACGCCCGCACCAGCGCCTTGGCCGTGTAGCGGCCGAGGATCCAGTCACGGCGCCGCTTGGGCACGCGCAGGTCCGCGAGCACCAGGAGCTCCGACTCGGACAGCAGCCCCGGCGGCGGCTCGCCGCGCTCGAGCGCCGGGTGCTCGGCGGTGCTGCGGAGGTCCCAGTAGCTCACGCGGCACCGCCCCTGACGGCGGCGCGGAGCGGTTCGACCAGCTCGTCGGGCAGGCCGGCCGGCAGCGCCGAGGTGCGATAGCCGTTGAGCTCGAGGTAGACGCGGCCCTCGAGGTCGCAGACGCGCGCGTCGAAGCTGAGGCCACCGGCGCCGGTGCGCGGCGTGACCTCGGCGCGCAGCGTCGCCGACCGGGGCGGCGCCGCGTGGGCGATGATGCGGTCGATCGCGGCCGGCAGCGCGAGGCGGCCGGTGGCGCCGATCTCGTAGACGCCCGCCGTCTGCAGGCACAGCTCGATGGCGCGCGGCGACAGCAGGGTCTCGCCGGGGCGGGCGAGCTCGGGCGGCAGGTCGGCGCGCATGGTGCCGTGCAGCGCCCCGTCGCCCACCTCGACGCCCTCGAGCACGCGGTACGACGGGCCGTGGAAGAAGATGCGGTAGATGTCGGCCTCGCTCACCGGCCGGCCCCGGCGCACCGGCGGCGCCAGCCCCGGCGCGTCGCCCGCGACGCGGCTGAGGCGGACGGTGCCGGAGAAGTGGCGCGTCTCCTGGAACTGCTCGCCGATGGTGATGGAGCGCTCGGCCGACAGCGTCAGGTCGGCCAGCACGACGTCGGGGCTGATCCGCCGGAGCCGCGCGCGGAAGAGGCCCGGCCGCGGCTTGCGGCGGTAGTACTTGAGCGGCGCCTCGAAGCGCACGTCCTCGATGCCCGCGACGTGGTAGCCGGGCAGGAGCAGCCGCGCGACCTCGGCGAAGCCCTCGAGCCCCATGACCCCCGGGAGCACCGGGGTGCCGTCGATGGCGTGGTCGCGCAGGAACGGCTCGGCCTCGGGATCGAGCAGGGTCTCGATGCCGAGCCCCTCGTAGAGGTCGAGGCGCAGCACGCGGCTGATCATCGGCTGCCGGTCGGCGGCGGTGAGGCGGCGCTCGAGCGCGGCCACGTCGAGGCCGCCGGTCTCGTGGCGCGGGGCGACGAGCTGGCCGAGGCCCTTGCCGATGACGAGCTCGCCGCGGGTGCCCGCCTCGAGCTCGGCGCGCACGACGGGCACGCCCTCGTCGAGCGGGAGCATGTCGATGCCGGCGCGGCGCATCATCTCGGGGATGCTGCCGCGGGTGGCCATGCCGGCGCCGGCCCACGCCGTCCAGTCGAGGGCCAGGGCGCGCAGCCCCGGCCGCAGCCGCGGCAGCGCGAGCGCGGTCTTGCACAGGAAGTCGTTGGCCGCGCTGTAGTCGGTCTGGCCGCCGTTGCCGAAGCGGCCGGCGACCGACGAGAAGAGGACGAGGGCCTGCACCGGCAGGTCCGCGGTCGCCCGGAGCAGGTGGCACAGGCCGAGCGCCTTCACGCCGAAGACGCGGTCGAACTCGTCCTGCGGCTTGTCCTCGAGCAGGCGGCTGCGCTCGAGGCCGGCGGCGTGCATGACGACGTCGAGGCGGCCGTGGCGGGCGCGGATCTCGTCGACGACGGCGGCGACGGCCGCGGGATCGCGGACGTCCAGGGAGCGGTACGCGGCGTGGCCGCCCGCCGCCTCGACGCGGCGGCAGAGATCGGCGACGGCGGCCTGGCGCTCGAGGTCGCCGAGGACGCGCTCGACCTGGGCCGGGGTGACGCGCTCGCCGCGCGCGGCGGCGCGGGCGCAGAGGTCGCGCCGCAGGCCGTCGCGGTCGGTGAGGACGCGCGCGAGGTCCGGGTCGGCGCCCGCCGGCGCCGGCGCGAGGTCGAGGAGATAGAAGGTCGCGCGCGAGGCCGCGGCGAGCTCGGCGGTGATGGCGGCGGTGATGCCGCCGGCGGCGCCGGTCACGAGGACGACGTGGTCGGGGCCGAGCGCGCGGGCCGGGTCGCGCGCCGGCGCGGGCTCCTCGGTGAGGCCGATGGCGTGGCGGGCGTCGAAGGCATGCCCGATCTCGACGGCGCCGGGGTCGCGCTCGGCCTCGATGAGGAGGGCGTGGGCGACGAAGGCCGGCGCGGCGGCGGCCTCGAAGTCGACGACCTTCACCGTGGCGTCGGGGTGCTCGCGGCCGAAGGCCTTCACGAAGCCGGCGACCGCGCCGCCGGCGGGGTCGGCCGGCGCGACCGGACCGTAGCCGTGCAGGCCGCCGAGGCGCGTCGCGGCGACGAGGAACGAGCCCGCGCGGCCGAGGCCGGGCAGCAGGGCGCGGCACAGCCGGGCCAGGCGGCGCAGGCGCGCGCCGAGCAGGTCGTCGACGACCGCGGGCGGGGCCGTGGTGAGGTCGGCGTGGAGATCGAGGGCGGCGAGGTGGAAGACGCCGAGCACCGGGGTGGCGGTGAAACCGGCGAGCTGCTCCTCGAGGTCCGCGGGGCCGGCGATCACGGGCACGAGGCCCCGCTGCTCGAGGTACGCGGCGAGGGCGCCGGCGACGCCGGACTGGTCGGGGACGATGATGACGCGCGCGCCGGCCGTGAGGACGACGCCGGTGGGCAGGCACAGGTCCAGGTCGGGCCGCAGCACCGGCACCGGAGCACGGCGGATCACGGTGGCGGCGATCCTGGCCGCCGCCGAGGTGGCCGCCGGCGCGGCCGCGGGCGCCGGCGCGGGCGGCGTCGTGCTCGTGCTCGCGCTTCCACCCCGCAGCTCGCCCACGAGCTTGATCAGGTGCCCGAGCGTCGGGTAGTCGCGCAGCTTCAGATCCTCGCGCCGCGGCAGCCCGAAGCCGCTGCGCAGCTCGGCGAAGATCTCCGCCTGCTTCACCGTGTCGATGCCGAGGTCAGCCTCGAGATCGAGGTCGAGCGCCAGCATGTCGGTGGGGTAGCCG
>DASXVK010000398.1:0-19733 GCA_036504295.1 Polyangia bacterium | reverse complement strand
GCGGTGCGACGGCAGACCGAGGCGCTGGCCGCGCCGCTCTCGGTCGAGGACCAGATGCTGCAGGCGATGCCCGAGGCGAGCCCGACGAAGTGGCACCTCGCGCACACGACCTGGTTCTTCGAGACCTTCCTGCTCACGCCGCACCTGCCGGGGTACGCGCCGCTCGATCCCGCGCACGCGTTCCTCTTCAACTCCTACTACAAGCAGCTCGGCGGCCATCCGCTGCGCGGGCGCCGCGGGCTCCTGTCGCGGCCGAGCCTCGACGCGGTCCACGCCTACCGCCGCCACGTCGACGCCGGCATGGACCGCCTCCTCGAGGACGGCGCCCGCGCGGCCGCCCTCGCCGACCTCGTCGAGCTGGGGCTCAACCACGAGCAGCAGCACCAGGAGCTGATCCTGACGGACATCAAGCACGCCCTGGCGCAGAGCCCGCTCGCGCCGGCGTACCGCGCGGGCCCCCCGGAGCCGGCGGCGCCGGCGCCCGCGCCGCTCGGCTGGCACCAGCACGAGGCGGGGCAGCAGCTCATCGGCCACGCCGGCGACGGCTTCGCCTTCGACAACGAGGGTCCGCGCCACCCCGTGATCGTCGGTGCCTTCCGACTGGCCTCGCGCCTCGTCACGAACGCCGAGTACCTCGAGTTCATGCAGAGCGGCGGCTACGAGCGGCCCGAGCTGTGGCTCTCGGACGGCTGGGACCTCGCGCCCGCGCTCGGCGGGGCGCCGCTGTATTGGGCGCGGCGGGACGGGCGCTGGGAGGTGCTGACGTTCGCCGGCCGGCAGCCCGTCGCGCTGCACGAGCCCGTCTGCCACGTGAGCTACTACGAGGCCGACGCCTACGCCCGCTGGGCCGGCGCGCGGCTGCCCACCGAGTCCGAGTGGGAGGTCGCGGCGGCCGGGGTGCCCGTCGACGGCAACCTCCTCGAGCGCGGCCGCCTCCACCCGCTGCCGGCCGCCCCCGGCGCGGGCGCGCCGGCGCAGCTCTTCGGCGACGCCTGGGAGTGGACGGCGAGCCCGTACACCGCGTACCCCGGCTACCAACCGCCCGCCGGCGTCCTCGGCGAGTACAACGGGAAGTTCATGTGCAACCAGATGGTCCTCCGCGGCGGCTCGTGCGTGACCCCGCGCAGCCACGTCCGCGCCACGTACCGCAACTTCTTCCCCCCCCACGCCCGGTGGCAGATCACCGGCATCCGGCTGGCGGGCGATGCGGTCTAGCGGCGCGCCCGCGCCCGCCTCGCCGCTCGCACAGGAGGTCCGGGCCGGTCTGTCGCGGCGGCCCAAGGCGCTGTCGCCGTGGCTCTTCTACGACGCGGCCGGCTCGGCCCTCTTCGAGGAGATCACGCGCCTGCCCGAGTACTACCTGACGCGCACGGAGCAGCGCATCCTCGACTGGTACGCCGACACCGTCGCCGAGGCGGCCGGGCCGGAGGTCACGCTGGTCGAGCTCGGCGCGGGCACGGCGCGCAAGACGCGCACGCTCATCACGGCGCTGCTGCGCCGGCAGCCGCGGCTGCACTACTTCCCGCTCGACGTCTCGGCGGCCGCGCTCGGCGTGGCCGCGCGCCAGCTCCACGCGGACTTCCCCGCGCTGCACGTCGAGCCCATCGTCACCGACTACACGCGCGACGCGGGGCCGCTCGCGCGGCTGCCCGGGCGGCGGCTCGTGCTCTTCCTCGGGTCGAGCATCGGCAATTACGAGCCGGCCGCGGCGGGCGCGCTGCTCGGGGGCCTGCGGGCCCACGCCCTCCGGCCCGGCGACGCGCTCCTCGTCGGCACCGACCTCGCGAAGAGCGCGGAGCTGCTGCTGCCCGCGTACGACGACGCGGCCGGCGTGACGGCGCGCTTCAACAAGAACGTGCTCGTGCGCATCAACCGCGAGCTGGGCGGCGACTTCGATCCCGGCCGCTTCGACCACGTGGCGCTCTGGAACGCGGCCGCCTCGCGGGTCGAGATGCACCTCGAGAGCCGGCGGCGCCAGCGGGTGCGTGTCGGCGCCCTCGGGCTCGAGGTCGTCTTCGACCGGCAGGAGCGGCTCCACACCGAGAGCAGCTACAAGTTCACGCGGTCGATGCTCGCGCAGGTCGTCCTGGCCGCCGGGCTGCGCCTCGAGCGCACGTGGACCGACCACCGCGGCTGGTTCGCGCTGCACCTGCTGCGGGTGTAGCTGCGCGCTCCAGGAAACTGCCGGGCAGGGGCACGGGCACGGCCACGGGCACGAGCGCGGAACCCGAGAGGGGCGGCCCTGCGACGGGCGAGCACCCTCGTGCCCGTGCCCCTGCCCGTGCCCGCTTCGGTGGTCCGACAGGCTCCGCGCCGGCCGAGACGCCGCGCTACTCCTGCCGGAGGATCGCGTCGATGTCGAAGAGGCCGCCGTCGATGCGGGCGACGCTGCTGCCGGCGGTGTAGCGGTCGAGGTTCTGCCAGCCGGCCGCGCGGTACTGCTCGAGGCTCTGGGCCCACGAGTCCGACAGGTCCATGTCGATGTCGAGCCGCAGGTCCACCCGCGACGCGCTCGTGAGGGCGAGCAGCGCGTAGGCCACCGACTGCTCGGGGTAGGGGCCGAGGTCGCCCGCCTGCGCCACGAGGGCGTCGAAGAGGGCGTTCGCGGCGCGGGCGCGCGCCTGCGGCAGCGAGGAGGCCGCCGCCTCCTCGTAGGTGACGCGCTGGCTCGCGTCGACGGGGAAGCGCACCTCGATGGCGCGGGCGCCGACCTCGCCGAGGTTCTGGATCACGGCCCGCTCGGCCGCGAGGAGACGCGCGTAGCGGCCGGCGTGCTCCTCGAACGTCGCGGCGAGCGCGTCGGCCTTGGCGGCGTTCTTGGCGGCGATGGCGGCGCGGGCGGTGGCGAGGTCGATCTCGGTGCGGTCGACCTTCGCCGCCTGCAGCCAGCGCATGAGCGCGCCCTTGAAGGCGACCCGGTCGCGGGTCGTGAGGATCTCGCCGAGGGCGGCGTCGTCGAGCCGGAAGTCGAGGACGATGGCGCTCGGCGGGCCGACGAGGCTCGCGGCCGGCTCCCTCGTGGCCTGGGCGGTGAGGCGCAGGTCGCCGGCGGCGAGCACCAGGGCCTGGGCGGACGGCTCGAGCCCGGCGACGGCCGCGGCGAGCGCGGTGTGGCCGTCGGCGCGCAGCGCGACCACCTGCGGGTCGTTGAGCACCGAGAGCCGGCACGGGTCGAACGCCTGGGTGCTCGGGCAGGTGCGCACGACGTAGCGCATGAGCTCGTTGCCCGGCCCCTCGACCGCGCTCAGGGCCGCCTGGCCGCCGACCGCCGCGATGACGCCGTCGAGGTGATCGAGGAGCTTCTCGCGCTCCATGTAGTCGTCGCCCTCCTCGACCTGGAGGAAGAGGTTGGCCTCGCCGCGCGGGGCGGCCGTCGTGCGGGCGTCGAAGATCAGCCCGGCCAGGCCGACGCGCGTGTACGAGTGCGACGAGAAGAACCAGCCGCCGCCCCGGTGCAGCGAGTCGAAGAGCACGGTGCGGGCGCCGCCGGGCGTCTGCACGACGACGCTGCCCGACGAGTCGGCCTCGTCCTTGAAGAAGCTCATGCCGAAGATGTCGACGCCGGCGTGCGAGGTCGCGGCCACGCCGCTGCGCGCGAGGTCGAACTCCGCGACGACGCCGGGCTCGCCGCGGTTGGCGAGGGCCTGGGCGAGGCGGACGTCGCCGCGCAGCGCCTGGGCGAGCGCCTTGGCGGCGGGCGTGCCCGCGGCCGCCGCGCCCAGGTTGAAGCGCAGCCGCGCGACGCTCAGGCGCGTCGCCTGCTTCGTCGCCTCGGCGCGGGCGGCGATGAGGCTCAGCTTCGCGTTCATCTGCTTCTGCAGCGCCTTCTCGACCAGCTTGCCGAGGTCCAGGTCGATGCCGCCGAGGCTCACGCGGGTCTTGAGGAGGCCCTGCACGCCCCAGCCGTCCTCGAGCGCCACCGAGGCCGCGACGACCCGCGCGCTGTCGACGCCGACGTCGACGACGACCTGGTCGCCGGCGAGGCGGACGAGCTGGACGTCCATGGCGCCGCTGAGCTGGGTGCGCAGGCCCGCCGAGACGACGAGCGAGTACGTGATCACCGAGGCCGGCTGGGCGATGAGGATCGGCACGCCCACGCCGAGGTTGAGGCCGAGGTTGCCGCTGCCGCGCAGCGCGAAGGACTCGCCGGGCTTCATGCGCCCGAGGTCGTTCGGCGAGCGCGGCAGCACGAAGCCGCGGGCGCTCTTGAGGGCGCCGAGCGGCGCGCCGCCGGTGGCGGAGAGCTCGCTGCCGAAGGCGCCGATGACGCGCGCCTCGAGGTCGGTGCCGGCCGCGAAGCCGAGCGTCGTCGCGGCGGCGCCGAAGCCGCCGGTGCCAACGTTCCAGTTGTGGCCGAGGCTGCCGCGCAGGTGGAACGCGCACTCGCCGTACACGGCGTCGGACGAGCCCTGCAGCCACGCGCGGCGGACCGAGTTGACCTCGGTCGTGAGCTCCCGCTCGCCGAAGCGCGCGGCCAGCCCGGTGACGAGGCTGTCGATGTCGCCGAGGGTGAGGTCGGCGGCGGCCCGCTCGTGGAGCGCGTAGAGCTTGGGCGCGCCGAACGAGATGGCGCCGTAGTCGGACACCGCGAGCGCGTCGTCGAGCTGGTCGGTGGCGAGCCCCGCGCTCACGTTGAGCAGGTCGCCGAGGTCGAGCTTCTTCGCGTCGGCCCACAGCGACTGGATCGAGCCCCAGCCGTCGCACTTGCCCTCGCACGTGACGCCGAGCGTCTCGGGCGCGGGCTCCGCGGTCGGCGGCGTGTCGCTGCACGCCCCGATGACGAGCCCGCAGAGGGCGAGGAGCGCGGCGGCGCGCAGCAGGGCAAGGGTCAGCGGCTTCGGCATCGAGGGCTCCTGGCAGTCCGCCCCCAGTGTGCCCCAAGCGAACCCGGAGCGAAAGCCCCCTGAGCGGAAAGGAAGAAGCCGGGCAGGGGCACGGGCAGAGGGCACGGGCACGAGCGCCTGCGCGAGATGGGACGCCCCGCTCGGGGGTAGCGCCCTCGTGCCCGTGGCCGTGCCCCTGCCCGTGCCCGGTAGGGCGGCTGCGTCAGCGCGCGGCGGCGGCGGTGGGGCGCTCGGCTTCGCCGGCGGCGCGGGCGGCCAGCAACCGCAGCCAGCGGCGCACCGTTCCCCGCGCCCGCCGTCACGTGCTCGGGCGCGGCGCCTCGTGCGGCGCGCCGGTGCGCACCGCGACCGGCGCCAGGCCGGCGAGCAGGCCGCCGAGGAGCGCCGCCAGGCCCCACCCGACGCCGTACCAGGAGAGCCGGAGCGCCTGGTCGAGGGAGTAGCGGCCGGGCCCGGTGAACGCGAGGCCGAGCGCCGTCGCCGCGATCAGCAGGTTGTACTCGAAGCCGCCGTTCTCGACGAAGAACCCCTTCGTCAGGTGCACCGAGCCCACCGCGGCCACCATGACCGCGAGGAGAACAGCCCCGGCGAGGGGCGTCAGCAGCCCGAGCGCGAGGAAGACACCCCCGCCGAGCTCCGCGATGCCGGCCAGCGAGGCGTGCATGTGGCCGGGGCGGAAGCCGAGCCGCTCCATCGCCCCGGCGGTCCCCTGGACGCCGCCGCCGCCGAACCAGCCGAACAGCTTCTGGCCGCCGTGGGCGGCCATGGTGAGGCCGACCACCACGCGGATGATGAACAGGCCGATGCTCATGACGTCACGTCCTCCGGCGACGGGCCGCCCCCCGCGGCCGGTCGCTCCGTCGAGGAACGTAACGACGAGGCGCGCCGGGTCAAGGAGACGGCCGGGCGCTCACGGTCGGGTCCCAGTACCCGCCGGGGCACGCGGATCGACCGCCCTCCTCCTCCGGGAGCGCGGACCAGCCCCGTTCTTCCGGCATCAGCGGCGGCAGCGCGAACAGGAAGCGGCGCGCCATGGCCTGGAGGAAGGGCTCGTAGGTGCCGCGGAGCTCGGCCAGCCGCGCCTCCACCTCGACCCCCTGGCGGAGCGCCACCCCCAGCTCCGCCATCTCCCGCTCCAGCCGTTGCCGCTGCGGCGCGGGAAAGCGATCGTGCTCCGGGTCGCGGGGCGGGAGCCGCAGCACCCACGCCAGGTCCACGGCCGCGTGCCGGGCCATGGCGAAGGTCAGCTGCGTCTGGTACGAGTCGTCCGGCCGCACTTTGACCAGGAGCAGGGCGCAGGATGGCCTCGAAGCCGTCGACCAGCGTCAGCGCGATCAGGAGGAGACTGGCCAGAAGCCCGACGATCCGCATGGGTCCATCAGAGCGCGGCGAGCACCTGGTGCACGAGCTGGACGCAGATCGACCCCTCACCGACGGCGGAGGCGACGCGCTTGACGCTGTTGGCCCGCACGTCGCCGACGGCGAACACGCCAGGGACCGTGGTCTCGAGGAGCAGCGGCGGACGCCCGAGGGGCCAGGCCGCCGCCGCGAGCTCGTCGCGGCCGAGGTCGAGGCCGGTGAGCACGAAGCCCTTGCCGTCGAGCGCGACGCAGCCGCGGAGCCAGTCGGTGTTCGGGGACGCGCCGGTCATCATGAAGACGTGCTGGATCGCGTGCTCCTCGGCCTCGTGGCCGCGCGTCCGCCAGCGCACGCGCTCGAGCCGGTCGCCGCCCGCGAGCGCCTCCAGCTCCGTGTGGGTCAGCACCGTGATGTTCGGGGTCTCCTCGATGCGGCGCAGCAGGTAGCGCGACATCGTGGCGGCGAGCCCCGCCCCCCGCACGAGCATGACCACCTGTCGCACGAAGCCGGCCAGGAACACCGCCGCCTGCCCGGCGGAGTTCGCCCCGCCCACGACGATGACGTCGTCGCCTTCGCACCGCTGCCCCTCGACGTAGGTCGCGCCGTAGTACACGCCGGTGCCCTCGAACCGCGCCAGGTCGGCGAGCGGCAGCTTGCGGTACTGCACGCCCGAGGCGATCACCACGGCCCGCGCGCGCACGCCGCCGCCGCCCGCGAGCTCGACGGCCTTCGCCCCCCGGTCGCACCGGAGCCGCGACACGACCCGCGGGATCTCGACCACCGCCCCGAACTTCTCGGCCTGCGCGAACGCGCTCGCGGCCAGCTTCTGCCCGGAGATCCCCGTGGGGAACCCGAGGTAGTTCTCGATCTTCGAGCTCGCGCCGGCCTGGCCGCCCGGCGCGGTCGCCTCCAGCACGACCACGTCGAGCCCCTCCGACGCGCCGTACACCGCGGCCGCCAGGCCCGCCGGGCCCGCGCCGACGACCACGAGGTCGTGCAGGGTGGCCTCGTCGCGCACGGCGTTGAACCCGAGACACCGGGCGAGCTGCTCGTTGGTCGGGTTCCTGAGCACGTGCTCGCCGTGGCACACGGTGATCGGCACCTCGTCGACGCGCACGTGGAACTGGTCGAGCAGCGCCTGGACCGACGGGTCGCGGTCGACGTCCAGGTACTCGTGGGGGTGCAGGTTGCGGGTGAGGAACTCCTGCAGGCGCAGGGTGCCCGCGGAGTGGCGCGAGCCGACGAGCACCACGTCGCCCCGGTTCTCCTCGACCAGCCCGCGGCGCCGCAGGATGAAGGCGCGCATGAGGATCTCGCTGAGCTCGGCGTCGGTCTGCAGCACGCCGCGGAGCGCCTCGGGGTCGATCGCGAGCAGCGTGCCGGCCGTGCGCATGCGCGCGCGCACGAGGCTCCCGCGGCGCATCAGGATGTTCGCCTCGCCGGTGAAGCCGCCGGTCTGGTGGACGGTGATCTCGATCTCCCCGGCCGCCGCCGGGTACAGGATCGCCAGCTCGCCCTCGAGCACGACATAGACCGGCACCCCGCCGTCGCCCTGTTCGAACACGGTCGTCCCCGCCGCCACGACGCGGCGCGTCCCGACCCGGGCGAGCCGCGCGACCTGCGCGTCGCTCAGCCGCGGGAAGAGCTGCGCGCGCCGGGCGTTCACATCCAGCGTGTGCTCGGCCGCCATGACGTCCTACACGACGTCCCCTTCGGATGCAGGCACGCGGCGTAAGGTGCGTTGAATTTTCGGCGCCTCCCCCCACATCTGATGGCAGTGGCCCGCAATCACCCACGGAGGCCGAGCAATGAGCACTCTCACGACCAAAGACGGCACGCAGATCTACTTCAAGGACTGGGGCGCGGGTCAGCCCGTCGTCTTCAGCCACGGCTGGCCGCTCTCGAGCGATGCCTTCGAGGACCAGATGTTCTTCCTCGCCGCGCGCGGCTTCCGCTGCGTCGCGCACGACCGCCGCGGCCACGGCCGCTCGAGCCAGCCCTGGAGCGGCAACGATCTCGACACCTACGCCGACGACCTCGCGGAGCTCTTCCAGGCGCTCGACCTGACCCACGCGGTCCTCGTGGGCCACTCCACCGGCGGCGGCGAGGTGGCGCGCTACCTCGGCCGCCACGGGACCAAGCGGGTGGCCAAGGCCGTGCTGATCGGCGCCATCCCGCCGCTGATGCTGAAGACCCCGGCCAACCCCGGCGGCACGCCTATGGAAGCGTTCGACCAGCTCCGCGCCGCCGTCGAGGCGAACCGCGCCCAGTTCTTCAAGGACCTGAGCCTCCCCTTCTACGGCTACAACCGCCCCGGCGCCAAGGTCTCGGACGGCGTGCGCGACTCCTTCTGGCTCCAGGGCATGATGGCCGGCTTCCCGGCCTCCTACTTCTGCATCAAGGCCTTCTCCGAGACCGACCTCACCGAGGACCTCAAGAAGATCGACGTCCCCACGCTCGTCCTCCACGGCGACGACGACCAGATCGTGCCGATCGCCGACTCCGCCATGCTCTCGTCGAAGATCGTGAGGCGCGCAACCCTCAAGGTCTACAAGGGCGCGCCGCACGGCATGTGCACGACCCACAAGGACCAGGTGAACGCGGATCTGCTGGCGTTCCTGCAGGAGCGGTGATCGCCGACGGTCACCAGGCCTCGAAGGCGAAAGCCCGGTAGCCCCGGATCAGCGCGAAGTCAGCGACGTTGGAGGTGATGAGCGTCGCGCCGTGGCTGCGCACGGTCAGAGCGATGAGGACGTCGAAGTGCAGGTCCCGCAGCTTCGGCGCAGCGAACCCATGGGCGGCCCTGGCCCGCGACAGGATGCGGCCCGCCTCCAGCCAGTCGTTGCCCGTCGGAGAGAGGACCGGATGGTTCCTGGCCATGACGGCGATGACGTCCCGCTCCTCCTTCGTCGTGGCGCCACGGAGCAGCTCCGAGAGGACCACCGAGCAGTTGCGGACGATGCCGGCCAGGTTGCTCATCCGCTCCGCGTGGCGGTTCGTCCGGAAGTGATCGACGAGAACCGACGTGTCGAAGACGACGATCCTACTCCTCATGCGCCGCGAAGCGGTGCTTGCCGCCATGCTTCTTCATGAGGTCCTTGAACCGCTTGAGCGCCACGATCTCCCTGAGGGCAATATGGACCGCCTCCGTCCGGTTCCTTGCTCCGAGCAGACGGGCAGCCTCGTCGGCGAGACGAGTGTCGAGCCGGATCGAGGTCATCCTGACACCTGTGCTCACCCGACGCCTCCTGGTTGCGTATATACAAAACATGAGCTTCGTATATGTCGTCGTCAAGTGGCGCCGGTCACGGCCGAGCCGGCGGAAGGCGGGGCAGGCCCCCGCCGGCATTGTGCTGTCCGGTGGTCGGTTTGGTCCACGTTGCGCGTCACCCGTCCTCCGCACAGACTCGACCGGCATCAGAAGATCAGAGTGGTGCTCTCGCTGAATCTCATCGAGCCCGGCCTGCAACGCCCCCCGCGCGCGGCGCCCGGAGGATCCCTGCCGGACGTCCTGACGCGCCGCGATCCGGCGCTCATCCGCCGCGTGTTCCCGTGGCTCGCCATCATCGTCGACCGGTACTTCCGCGCCGAGGTGGACGGGCTGGAGCATCTCGACCCTGGACCCTGGCTGGGCGTGAGCACCCACAACGGCGGGATCTACATGCCCGACCTCTACTGCCTGCTGGTCGCGTTCTGGCGCCGGTTCGGCGTGGAGGCGCCGGGCTACGGCCTCATGCACCAGGTCGCGTTCCGCGTGCCGCTCCTCGGCCGGCTGCTCGCGGGCGTCGGCGGCATCCCGGCGTGCGGTGAGAACGGGCGGGTCGTCCTCGAGCGCGGTCTCCCGCTGCTCGCGTGTCCCGGGGGCGACCTCGACGCCCTGAAGCCCTTCCGCGAGCGGCACCGTGTCATCTTCGACGGCCGGCGTGGGTTCGTGCGCCTGGCGCTGCGGCAGCAAGTGCCCATCGTGCCGATCGTGAGCGTCGGCGCGCACGAGATCTTCCTCATGCTCAACGATGGGCGCCGGCTCGCGCAGGTCACGGGCGCCGCGCGCCGGTTCCGCGTCAAGTCCATCCCGCTCGCGCTCTCGTTCCCCTTCGGGCTCACGCCCGCGGGGCTCGCGGCGATCCCGCTGCCTTCGAAGATCCGGGTGCGCATCGGGCCTCCGATCACGTTCGCCGAGGGGCCCGCGGCGGCGGACGATGACGCGGTGGTCGAGCGCTGCGCCGAGCACGTCCGGTGCACCATGCAAGGCGCGCTCGACGAGCTGGCCGCGCGCCGGCGGCACGTCGTCCTCGGGTGAGGTGGGCGGCTACGGCGGGGCGGTCAAGAACCGCTGGAGGTGGACGAGGGTCTCGTCGGGCCGCTCGATCATCGGCATGTGGCCGCAGCGCTCGAGGAGGACCGTGCGGACGCGCGGGATCGCCCGCAGGCGCCCGAGCGACGCGACGCGGTCCGTGAGCTGGTCGCCGTCGCCCCACAGCGCGAGCACCGGCACGTCGAGGTCGCGCAGGCGGGCCCCGTAGTCGTGGCGCATGACGTCCCGGCACAGGGACTCGCACACGCGGGCGAAGTCGTGGAGGCCCGGGTTGCCCGGCGCATCGCGCATGGCCGAGTCGCGGAACCAGCGCACGCCGGCGTTCTCGTCGGGACCGTCGACGAAGACGTGGCGCACGATGAAGTCCGCGCCGGTGAGGAGCGCGTGGTAGAGCAGGCGGCGGTGCAGGAACAGGGGGGCGACGAGCCGCATCCAGCGCGGCACCGGCGCGATCCCCGCGGCGCAGAGGAGCACCAGGCCCTCGAACCGCCCCGGCCGCGCGAGCGCCGCGTCGAGGCACACCGCGCCGCCGTAGGAGTGCCCCACCAGGGTCGCGGCGCGAATGCCGCGTCGCTCGAGGAAGTCGAACAGGTGATCGCGCGCGAGCTCGATGGTGTAGCGGCGGTCCGGCTTGGCGCTCCACCCGCAGCCGACGAGGTCCAGGCCGACGACCCGGTAGCCCGGCGCGAGGACCCGCACGAGGGGCTCGAAGTGCGTGGCGTTCCCGCCGAGCCCGTGGACGAAGACGAGCGTGCGGCCGGCCCCCTCGTCGAAGAAGACCGTGCGGTGCGCGTCGCCCGCGCGCCACTGGGGCAGCGGGAACGTGTGCGAGCGGCTCATCCCGAGCCACTGCGCGTGGTCGAGCGGCTCGTCGCCGAGGGACCTGCGCGTGCTGAGCAACGACGCGACCATCGGCGCCACCCTATCGGGCCTCACCGTCGGACACAAGGCTGATGTGGCGCCGGGCCTCGACGGACGCAAGTCCTGCGGCCCCGCCGCGGCCGCCGCCGCTGCTTGACTCCCGCGCCCCCGCCCGGCATACGATGCCTCCGCCCGGCACGGCCGGCGGAGGAGGCGCGAATGGCAACCCTCACTGGCGTGCGCGGCGTGGAGCTCCTCGAGCGGCTCCGGGGCGAGCTCGTCGGCATCGACGTCGAGGTGCCGCTGCTCGGCGGCGGCGCGCGGCGCTACGTCAACCTCGACAACGCCGCGAGCACGCCCACGTTCCGGCCGGTGCTCGCGAAGGTCGACGAGTTCCTGCGGCTCTACGCGAACGTGCACCGCGGCTCCGGCTTCAAGAGCCAGCTCGCCTCGTGGGTGTACGACGAGGCGCGGCGGCGCGTCGCGCGCTTCGTCGGCACGAACCTCACCGACAAGACCGTCATCTTCACCAAGAACACGACCGAGGCCATCAACAAGCTGGCCCGCATCTTCCCGTTCGGCCCGGGCGCCGTCGTGCTCACGAGCATGATGGAGCACCACTCGAACGAGCTGCCGTGGCGGCGCCACGCCGACGTCGTGCACGTGGGCCTCAAGCCCGACGGCTCGCTCGACCTCGAGGACTACGCCCGCAAGCTCGCGGAGCTGCGCGGCCGCGTCGAGCTCGTCGCGATCACCGGCGCCTCGAACGTCTCCGGCTGGGTCAACCCGATCCACGACCTCGCCCGCCTCGCCCACGCCGCCGGCGCGAAGATCATGATCGACGCCGCGCAGCTCGCGCCCCACCGGCCCATCGACATGCGGCCGGCGGACGACCCGGCGCACCTCGACTTCCTCGCGTTCAGCGCGCACAAGATGTACGCGCCGTTCGGCGTCGGCGTCCTCGTCGGCGACCGCGCCGCGCTCAAGGACGCCGAGCCCGACATGGTCGGCGGCGGCATGGTCGACATCGTCACGATCGAGACCGCGTACTTCAGCGACCTGCCGGAGCGCGAGGAGGCGGGCACGCCGAACATCGTCGGCGTGGTGGCGCTCGCCGCCGTCATCGGCCTGCTCGAGCAGGTCGGCTGGGACGCCATCCAGGCGCACGAGCAGCGGCTCGTGCGCTACGCCCTCGAGCGCCTCGCCCGGATCCCGGGCCTCACCGTCTACGGCCGGCCGTCGGAGTACGGCGTCGGCGACCGCCTCGGGGTGCTCAGCTTCAACCTCGAGGGGCTGCACCACGCGCTCGTGGCCGCGGTGCTGTCCTACGAGGGCGGCATCGGCGTGCGCTCCGGTTGCTTCTGCGCCCACCCGTACATGCTGTGCCTGCTCCACGTGGGCGAGCGCGAGGCGGTGCAGGTGCAGCGCGAGATCCTGCACCGCGACCGCAGCCACGTCCCCGGGGCCGTGCGCGCCTCGGTGGGCATCTACAACGACGAGAGCGACATCGACGCGCTCTGCGACTGCGTCGCGACGATCCGCGCCGGCCGGCAGCGCGGGGAGTACGCGCTCTGCCGCGAGACTGGCACCTACGCGCCGGT
Source organism: Polyangia bacterium (assembly GCA_036504295.1). Classification (GTDB taxonomy): domain Bacteria; phylum Myxococcota_A; class Polyangia; order JACRCY01; family JACRCY01; genus DASXVK01. The sequence goes on along the minus strand of DASXVK010000398.1, from coordinate 6,753 downwards.
CGGGCAGGCGCCGTTCGCCTTCGAGCAGCACTTCGGGCTCGACGTCCGCGTCGGCTGAGGCGGCCGGACTACGGCACCCCGCCCGGCGGCGGGGGCGGGGCGGGGCGGGGGCGATCGGGCGCCAGCACGGTCGCGCCGAGGATCGCGCCGAAGAGCGCGGCGATGACCGGGTTGGAGGTGAGCGGGCAGCTCCCGGTGGCGCAGCCGACGTAGACCGCGTAGAGCGCGCCGGCGGTGCCGCCGGCGGCGAGGCCGGCCGCGGTGCGCCAGTGCCAGAGGGCCCGGAGGTGCGCGCGCACGGCGTCAGTCGTGGCAGCCGGCGACGAGCCGGGAGGCCTTCGCGCAGCACTGGGCGGCGGCCTCGGGCTTCGGGCTGCAGCAGGCGGTCTGCTTCGGGCGAGTCAGGAGCTTCACCTTCCGGGACGTGGGCTTCTTCATCGACGAACCTCGTGGGTGGTCGAGGCGGCGGCGAGCCGGTCGCGCAGGGCGCGGGCGGCGTCGCAGTCCTCGCAGGGCCCGCCGCCCGCCGCTTCGCGGCAGGTGGCCAGGCAGTGGTCGAGCGACTGCAGCAGCAGGCGCACATCGGTGTCGCTGAGCTCGATGTTCGGCATCGCGTGCAGCTCCTTTCAGGCCGGCGCCCGGAACGCCCGGACGGTGAGGCTGCGCACCCGGACGCCGCCCTTGTCGTAGGGCTCGGAGCGCTCGAGGACCTCGATCGTGGTGAAGCCGGCGTCCGTGATCGCGGCCAGGTACTCGGCCTCGGTGATGGCGCCGCCGTAGCAAGCGGCCCATGCGGCCGGGTCGGCGCGCACGGCGGCCGGCAGCTCGGTCTCCGCGATCACGTCGGCGACGACGACGCGGCCGCCGGGCCGCAGCACGCGGTGGACCTCGCGGTAGACGGCGGCCTTGTCGGGGGCGTGGTTGATGGTGCAGTTCGAGACCACCGCGTCGGCCGCGGCGTCGTCGAGGGCGAGCGGCGCCAGGTCGCTCTGCACGAAGCGCACGTTGCGCAGGAACGGCGGCACGCTGGCGCGGGCGCGGGCGAGCATCTCCTCGCTGAGGTCGACCCCGATGGCGGCGCCGGCGGCGCCGACCCGGCCGGCCGCGCGGATGACGTCCTGCCCGCGGCCGCACCCGAGGTCCACGAGGACCTCGCCGGGCTGCACCGCCGCGCGGTCGAGCGCGCTGCCGCAGGAGAGCGAGCAGCAGGACGAGGCCAGGCCGTCGTAGCGGCTGGTGACGGCGGCTTTGAGCTGCGCGGAGTGCACGGGCGACATCGGGCGACCCTCTCGCCTGGCCGGGGCGGCCATCAATGGGGTTTAGAGCCCGCGGCGAGCAGAAGGATTCAGCGGGACGCGATTACTCCTCGCGGTCGGGCCGGCCGTCCCCCGCGCGGGCCGCGGCCATGCGGTGCGGCGGGCCGTCGATGGCCTCGACCAGCCGCGCCTCGCCCGTCGCCGGGCGGCGCGCCCGCGCCCGCAGCATCTGCGCGACGACGACGTCACGCGCGCGCGCGCCGCCGCGGCGGGCGAGGGCGGTCGTCACGGCGTCGCGCACGGCGGGGCTCGCGTCGTCGAGCAGCGGCTGGAGCGCGGCGGCGAGGTCGGCCTCCGGCTGGCGCTCGAGCGCCATGACCGCGGCGCGGCGGACCTTCGGCCGCCGATCGCGGAGGCAGCTCTCGATGAAGCGCTGCTGCGCCGGGTGCGCGTTCACCCGCATGACCGCGAGCGCCGGCGCGCGCAGGGCCCCGTCACCGAGGCTCTCGCACAGGAGCGCGATCGCGACCAGCTCGGCGTCCATGCGGGCGAGCGCGAGGAGGGCCGCGTCGCGCACGAGCGGCGACGGGTCGTGCAGCCGGCGGACCAGGCCCGGCACCGCCGGATCGTGGCGGAAGCGGGCCAGCGTGTGGATCGCGACCGCGCGCACCTCCTCGTCCTCGTCGCGCAGCAGCTCCTCGATCCAGGGCGCGGACTCGGCGGCGCCGAGCGCCGCGAGGCAGCGGCAGGCGAGGAGGCGCACCCCCGGGGCGGGGTTGACGAGGCCGGCCTGCAGCGCCGGGATCTCGTCGGCGGCGAGGCCGACCGGGCAGTAGGGCCAGAGCTCGCGGGTCGCCGGATCGCAGCCGGCGACGAGCAGCACGGTGAAGAGCGGGTCCGTCGCGAGCGCGCGCGCCAGGGCCGCGACCACGCGCCGGACGTTGCGCTCCTCCCCGCCGCCGTCGTCGCCGAGCGCCCGGCGCAGGCGCACGGCGAGCGCGGGCACCTCGGCCTCCGCGAGCGTGAGCCGCACCCAGTGCTCGACGGCGTGGAGCGCCCGCGGGTGCGCCTCGCGCTGCAGCGCGGCCCCGAGCGCCCGCAGGCAGCGCGCGAGCGTCGCGGGCGCCGGCTGCGCGCGCAGCGCGGCGACGAGCAGCGGCACCCCCTCGCGCACGCCCGCCTGGCCGAACGCCGCCACCACGGCGCCGGTCACGGCGGGATCCTCCACCAGCGCCGTGGCCACGCGCGCCGTGGGCCCGGGCGCGGCGTCACCGAGGAGCGTGGCGGCGCTGCGCAGCAGCCACGGCGCCCGGGCGATGGCGCGGCCGCACGCCGCGGGCGTGAGCGCCTCGCGGAGCCGCGCCAGGCCGGCGAGCGCGGCCTCGAGCACGCGCTCGTCGGGGTGGCCGAGGAGCCGCGCGAGGTGCGCGATGGCGAGCGCATCTTCCGAGCGGCCGGCGAGCCGCGCCGCGAAGGCCACCACCCGCGGGTCGTGGTCGTCGAGCGCGCGCACGAGCGGCGGCGGCTCCACGGCGCGCGCCGGCCGCGCGGCGAACGGGGCGCAGCCGGCGGGCGCGGCCGCCGGCGCGGCGGCCGCCTCGGCGCCGGTCGCGAGGATGTCGAGCAGCGCGTCGCGGAACGACGGCTCGACGACGTTCCCGTGCGCGGTGCGCTCCCCGGCTTCGGGCATCTCTGACCTCCGGGTCCGGATTCGAGACGGCGCCCCGGTGCGCCGCTGTTGCGGACCGGCCCCCGTCCGTAGCACGCGCGGTGCCAAGCCCGCGGTTTAACGAAAACGCGTCGCTGCGGAACCAGCCCGGGGCGGCCCCCGTGGTCTGAGATCTGGACGGGTCTTCTAGACTCTGGACGAGATCCGGAAGCGCTTGAGCTTCTGGTAGAGGGAGCTGCGGGGGATGCCGAGCCGCAGGGCGGCGCGCTCCACGTGGCCGTGCTCCTGGCGCAGGATCCGCTCGATGTGGCGGCGCTCGACGTCGAGCAGGGTGAGGTTGGCGTCGCCGGCCCCCGGGTCGGCCGGCGGCGTCACCTCGAAGCGCAGGTCCCGCAGGCCGATCTGGTCGTGGCCGCTCAGCAGCACCGCGCGCTCGAGGACGTTCTTGAGCTCGCGGATGTTGCCGGGCCACGGGTACGCGGTGAGGGCCCGCTCGGCCTCGGGCGTCAGGCGCAGCGGGCCGCGGCCGAGATCGGCGCCCACCTGGACGAGGATCGTGCGGGCGAGCACCGGGATGTCCTCGCCGCGGGCGCGCAGCGGGGGCACGAGCAGGGGGATGGTGCTGATGCGGAAGTAGAGGTCGCTGCGGAAGCGCCGCTCGCGGACCAGCGCCCCGAGGTCCTCGTGGGTCGCGGCGATGAGCCGCACGTCGACCAGGCGGTCGCGCACGTCGCCCAGGCGGCGGAAGCGCTTCTCCTCCACGACCTTCAGCAGCTTGGGCTGCACCTGCGGGTCGACGTCACCGATCTCGTCGAGGAACACGGTGCCGCGGTGCGCGACCTCGAAGAGGCCGGGCTTGCCCGCGATCGCGCCGGTGAAAGCGCCCTTCTCGTGGCCGAAGAGCTCGGTCTCGAGGAGCTCGCGCGAGAGGCCGGCGCAGTTGAGGTCCACGAAGGCCTCGTCGGCCCGGGGACCGTTGTAGTGCAGCCAGGCCGCGAGCACGCCCTTGCCGCTGCCGGTCTCGCCCTGGATCAGGATCGGGCTGTCGGCCGGCGCCACCATCCGGGCGTGGCGGCTGAGCTCGCGGATGGCGGGGCTCGTGCCGACGAAGGCGTCGATGACCGTGCGCGCGCGGCGCGACTTGACGGCGAGGTCCTTGCGGCGGTTCCGCTGGTTCTCGAGCACCCGCTGGAGCACCACGAGCAGCGTCGGCAGCTCGATCGGCTTCGTGAGGAAGTGCTCCGCCCCGTCCTTGATGGCCCGCACGGCCAGGTCGATCGAGCCGTGGCCGGTGAGGATGATGAGGGCGACGGCCGGGCTCAGGGCCTTGAGGTGGGGGATGAGGTCCACCGCGTTGCCGTCCGGGAGCACGTGGTCGAGGACGGCGGCGTCCAGGCGCGTGGACAGGAACGCCCGCGTGAGGCCCTCGCAGGTGTCGGCCTCCTCGACCTCGAAGCCGTGCGACGTGAGGAAGTCGCGGACGGCGAAGCGGATGGCGCGGTCGTCGTCGACGACGAGGATGCGGTTCTTCATCGGGCCGGACCGGGCGGCCGCGGCGCGGGGCTCGGGGGCGTCTACGCTGGGGCACATGGGAGCCGTACCGTGACGAGGGCGCCGCCGCCGGGCCGGAGCGCGGCCGTGACGTAGCCGCCGTGGGCCTCGACGACCCGCTCGACGATGGAGAGCCCCATCCCGGTGCCGCCGCGGCGCCGCGTGAAGAAGGGCTCGAAGACGCGGGGTAGGTCCTCGGGGCGGAAGCCCGGGCCCGCGTCGGCGACGGTGCAGACGATCCAGCGGCCCTCGGTGGCCGGCCCCGCGGGCGCCGCGGGCGCCTCGAGCGCGAGCCGCCAGAAGGCCGGCGTATCGGGCGCAGCGCGGGCGTCCTCGACCGTGCCGGGGCGGGCCTCGATCGCGACGGCGGTGCCGGGCGGCGCGTGCTGGATGGCGTTCGTCACCAGGTTCTCGATCGCCTGCCGGAGGCGCTGGCCGTCGAGCAGGACCGGCGCCAGCGGGCCGCCCAGCACCTCGCACCGCAGCGTGACGCCCGCGGCGGCCGCGGCGGGCGCGAGGTGGCGCACCGCCTGGGCGAGCACCTCCTCGACCGCGCCGGGCGTGCGGGTCACCGTGCCCGCGTGGCCGTAGTCGAGCAGGTCCTGCATGAGGCCCTTCAGGCGGCCGAGCTCCTCGCGCAGGGCGTGCAGGTAGGCCGCGTGCTCGCCGGCCGCGCCGAAGCGGGCCTCGAAGGCGTCGAGCGTGGCGGAGATGCCGAAGAGCGGGTCGCGCACCTCGTGGGCGACGCCGGCGACGAGCGCGCCGAGGGCCGCCATCCGGTCGCCCGGCCCGGCGGCCGCGGCCGGCGTGGGCCCGGCGCGCAGGTCCCGGATCATCACCGCGGCGCGGGGCTCGTCGCCCGCGGCGACGTAACGCCGCGCCGTGACGTGCCAGCCGCCGCCGCCGGCGCGATCGCGCACGAGCGCGGTGGCCAGGGCGACCTCGCGCAGGTGCGCGAGCAGCTCGCCGATCTGTCGCCACGGCTGGCCGGGGCCGAGCGTGGCGAGGCTCCGCCCCGCGAGCTCCGGCTGACCCGGCCCCGCGGCGTCGCGGGCGGCCCGGTTCGCCCACACGACCGTGCCGTCGAGCGCGACGGCGAAGAGCGGCAGCTCGATCGCGTCGAAGAGGGCGGCGGAGTCGTCGCCGAGCCGGGCCGCGCTCATAAGGACACCGCGGGCGACGAGGGCCGGAGCACGGCGGTACGGCGCTTGCACGCTCCGGCGCGCCAGGAGGCGGCATGCGAGACGAGCGCGCGGCGGAGGCGGCGGCCTTGCGGTCGGGGTTCGCGGCGGGGCTCACGACCGCGGCGTGCGGCGCGGCGTTCGCCGCCGGGGTCGTGTGCCGCGGCATGACGACGGCGGCCGGCCTCCGGCGGGCGGCGCCACCGCGGCCCGGGCGCGCGGCGGTCGGCGTGCTCGGGAGCCTGCTGCTCGCGGCGGTCCTCGGGCCCGGGCGGGGCCGCCAGCTGGCCCTGGGGCCTCTGGCGAGCGCCGCCCTCGCCCTCGCCCGCCTCCTGGCCGATCAGCGGCACGTCACCTCCAGCGAGACGCGCCGGTCGCGGGCGTGGTCCTCCTCGGACTCGTGCGCCCCGGCCGCGTGCTTGCCGCCGGCGCTCGCGGTGGCGAGCAGCCCCGAGCGGACGCCCCGCCCGAGCAGCAGCGCGCGGGTGGCGCGCGCGCGCTCACGGCCCAGGTAGCCGTTCAGCTTCTGGTCGCCGTCGGCGCAGGTGTGGCCGAGCAGGGTCAGCCCGCAGCGCGTGCCGCCGGCGAGCGCCGCGACCAGCCCGGCCACCGACTGCTCGTCGGTGACGGCGGGCGCGCTCTGGCCGCGCGCGAACGCGAAGGGCAGCGGGTGCGAGCCCGGCGCGAGCCAGTCGCCGTCGGCGCGCGCCGCTGCCGTCGGCGCGGACGCCGCGGCGGGCGCGGCCGGGGCGGGCCGCGCCACGGCCACGGGCGCCGCGGGCGCGGGTCGCGACGTCGCCACGGGCACCGCCGGCCGCGGCGCCGGCGCGGCGGCGGCGGGGGAGCGGGCGGGGGCGGGGCCGCCGAGCCGCAGCCAGAGCACCGCGGCGACGCCGGCGAGCCCGACGAGCGCGAGCGCGGCGCCGACGATCAGCCGGCTGACGCCGCGTCGCGCGGGCACGGCCGGGACCGACTGCTCGGCCGCCACCTCCGGCCACTCCGCGGCGTCGAGGTCGGGCGGGCCGGCGTCCAGGTCGGCGGGGCCGGCGTCGGGGCGGGGGGCGGCCGGCGGCGCCGCCGGCGGGGGGGCCGCCGC
>DASXVK010000397.1:0-15269 GCA_036504295.1 Polyangia bacterium | reverse complement strand
CCCACGCCCGCTCGGGCGCCCGCCGCCCGGGCACCTCGGGCGCGGCGGCCCGCAGCGGGAGCGCGGAGCCGAGCGGCGCCCCCACCGCCGTGGCGCCGCCCGCGGCGGGGCAGCCGGCCGGCGCGGCGGAGGCCGCCTCGGCCAGGACCTGCGCGGCGCTCCGGCCGCACGTCATCGGCCCGGCGAGCCCCGCGAGGACGAGCGGCACCACGAGCTGCCCGCGGCGCCGGCTGCCACCCCGCCTCGCCTGCATCATCGCTCCCCTTGCGCGGGTTCGATGCGCTCTGACCGCGGTTGAGGCCACCGGATGAAAGACGAAATGACGCGGTGCGCCCGGTCGACTTGCCCCGCCCCGAACCTTATAATGCCCGAGCGCGCGATCGTGGGACCCACGCGGTCCCGTCAGCTGTGGGGCGCGCGCCTGGAGGAACACGGATGAGTCAGGAAACCCTGGCGCCCGGTGCGGTGCCTGCCGCGGGCGATAGCGCGGACGGCGCGACCGGGCCGGCCGACACCGACACCCTCGATCTCGCGTTCGCCGACCTCAAGGCGCAGCTCAAGGACCAGGTGGTCCGGCTGCGCACGCTGGGCCGCGACGTGGCCCAGGCCGCGGCCGCCCGGGTCGAGGCCGACGCGGCCATCGCCGACGCCGCGCTCGAGGGGCTCGAGCTCGACGCGCGCAAGAAGCGGCGGCGCCGCGCCCAGGTGCTGCGGCTGGAGCGGCTCATCAAGCGGCTCAGCGCGGTCGAGATCGACCCGGCCCGCGGCCGGCGGCGCGACCTGAAGCAGGTGGCGTGCTCCATGCGCCGCATCATCACCGCGCTGACGGAGCCGGTGGACCGGTAGTCGGCCGAGCGCGGGGCGCGAATGCCATCCTGGGACACGGGACCCGACGGTGACCGGGCGGCCGGCGCCCCGGTCGGCCGGGACGGGAGCGCTGGCGGCGAGCCCGCGGCGGCCCCGGCGCGCGTCTGCACGATCGACATCGGCTCCAACTCCGCGCGCTCCCTCATCGTCGACGCGACCGGCCCCGACCAGTACCGCATCCTGAACGACGAGCGCATCACGACGCGCCTCGGCGAGGCCGTCGCGTCCAGCGGCTTCCTGTCCGAGGCGGCGATGGCCCGCACGCTCGACGCCATCGCGAAGCTCCTCACGATCGCGCGCGGCCACGGGGTCGAGATCACGCGCGCGGTCACGACCAGCGCCGTGCGGGACGCCCGCAACCGCGAGGATTTCCTCGGGCGGATCCGCGAGCGGCACGGCCTCGAGCTGGAGATCATCGACGGCGAGCACGAGGCGCGGCTGGCCTTCCTCTCGGCCCGCCGCGGCCTGTCGTCGGTGGCGATGCCCTTCTGCGTGATGGACCTGGGCGGCGGCAGCCTCGAGCTGGTGCTCGCGGCCGGCGGCGCCGTCGAGCAGATCCTGTCGCTGCCGCTGGGCGCGGTGCGCCTGACCGAGGCGTTCCTGCGCTCCGACCCGCCCGCCGCCGAGGAGCTCAAGAGCATGCGCCGCTTCGCCCGCCGCGCGCTGCGGGCGGAGCTCGGCCGGCGGCCGCGGCCGATGGCGCTCGTGGTCGGCTCCGGCGGGACCGTGAGCGCGCTCGCGACGATGGCCCAGGCGGCGACGGGCGCGACCGACCTGCGCCTGTCGGGCTACGAGCTGTACCGCTCGGAGGTGCAGCACCTGCGGGACTTCCTCGCCCGCAAGCCGCTCGCGGAGCGCCGCAAGACCCCGGGCCTCAGCCCGGACCGTGCCGACATCATCGTCGCCGGCGTCACGGTCGTGAACCTGGTCATGAAGGAGCTCGGCGCGAACCTCCTGCGCCACAACGCCCGGGGCGTGCGCGAGGGGCTGCTCCTCGAGACGCTGGCCCAGCGGTTCGGCGCCACCGTGGCGCCCGCGCCGTCGCGCATGCAGGTGGTGCGGCGGTTCGCGAGCGCGTGCCACATCGAGGAGCCGTACGCCGAGCACGTCGCGCGCCTCGCCCTGCTCATCTTCGACGGGCTGCGCCGGCGCTTCGCGCTCACCGAGCGCGACCGCGAGCTCCTCGAGGCGGCCGCGCTCCTGCACGACGTCGGCTACACGATCGACTACGCCGCTCACCACAAGCACAGCTACCACATCATCCGGCACGCGCCGCTCTCCGGCTTCTCCGCCCGCGACGTGCAGCTCATCGCCCTCACGGCCCGCTATCACCGCGCCGCCGAGCCCAAGCGGACGCACGAGGGCTTCCAGAAGCTCGACCGCGCCGACCGCCGCCGCGTGCGGCGCCTGGCCGCCATCCTGCGCCTCGCGGTCGGCCTCGACCGCAGCCACGCGGCCAAGGTGAGCACGGTCGAGGTGACCTGCGGCGGCGACGCGATCCGCGTCCTCGCGCGCGGCGAGGGCGACCTCAGCGTCGAGGCGTGGGGCGTCGCGCACAAGCAGTCGCTGTTCCGCCGGGCCTACGGTATGCCGCTCCTGGTCGAGGTGCGCGGCACCGCGGGGGGCCCGGCCACCAGCTCGCCCGGCGAGGGAGGACCATAGATGCTCCTGTACCTGATGCGGCATGGGATCGCGCAGGACCGTGAGGATCCGGAGTCGCCGCCCGACCCGGACCGTCAGCTCACGCGCAAGGGCGCGCAGCGCACCCGGGCCGCCGCGCGCGGCCTGCGGGCGCTCGGCGTCGACCCCGGCGCGATCCTGACGAGCCCCTACCTGCGGGCGCTCGCGACCGCCGAGGGCGTCGCCCGGGAGCTCGGCTTCAGCGAGGACGCGATCACGCAGACCGAGGCGCTGCTGCCGGACACCGCGCCGGCCCGCTTCTTCGAGGAGCTGGGCCGCTCCGGCGCCGGCGAGGTGATCGCCGTCGGCCACGCCCCGAGCATCGACGAGCTGTGCGCCTACGCCCTCGGCGGCGGCCGCGCGCCCTTCACCGAGCTGCGCAAGGCGGGCGTCGCGTGCATCCAGCTCGAGGACCCGGCGGCGCCGCAGGGCCGGCTCGTGTGGCTGCTCGAGCCGCGGATGCTCCGGGGCCTCGGCAAGGGCGCCGGCAAGCGGACCGTGAAGCGCGCGGCCAAGGCGGAGCGCAAGCCGGCTGACGAGGACTAGGTGCGCCCCCGCCCGCCGGCGGAGGTGGGACGGTGACGGCCGCGGCGCCGACGACGCCCGGCGACGGCACCGCCGCGGCCCGCGTCGCGTGCGGGCAGGCGCTCGTGCGCGGGGCGCTCCGGCTGGTCGCGCGCGAGCCCGACCTGCGCCGCTGCGACTCCGACCTCGTCCACGATCTCCGGGTGGCCACGCGCCGCCTGCGCGCGTCCCTGCGGCTCTACCGGGACGTGCTGCGCGCGCGGCACGCCGGGCGGCTGCGCGACCCGGTCCGCCGCCTCACGCGCCTCCTCGGCGGGCCGCGCCAGGGGGCGGTCAGCCGGGAGCTCCTGGGCGAGCTCGCGCCCACGCTGCCGGCCGAGCTCGCCCCCGCGGCCGCCGCCTGCGGGCGCTTCCTCGATCTCAGGCTGGAGCGGCTCTGCCTCGTGCTGGAGTGCGGCCTCGATCGGCGCCGCCTGCGCGCCCTGCGCGAGGACCTCTTCGCGGTCGCCGGGCCGCTGCTCACGGCGAACGGCGACACGGCCGGGCTCGCGACGTGGGTGCTGCCGCGGCTGCGCGCCGACGTCAGCGCCTGGCGCGCGGCGCAGCCCGCGGCCGGCGCGCCGCTCGACGCGTGGCACCGCTTTCGCGTGCAGACCAAGCGGCTGCGCTACGCGCTCGAGGCGGGCGCCCCGGCCGGCCCCGAGGGCTTCGCGGGCCCGATCGCCGCCCTGCGCGCGCTGCAGGACGTCCTCGGCCGGCAGCACGACCTCCTCGCCCTGGCCGCCGACCTCGACGCCGCGGTCCGCTCGATGGCCCGCCTCGGCAGCGCCGACCCCGCGACCCTGCAGCGCGCCCGCGGGCTCAGCGCGCTCGTGCTCGAGCGCGCGCGCGCGGTCGACCCCATGCCGGCGGCGAGCGCGGCGGCGGCGACGCTGGCGGCGGAGGCGGGGCTCGGCTGATCGACCGAAGAGGGTTGCTCCCGGCGGTCCTGCTCCGGTAGCATGCAGCCATGCCGGTCGTCCTGCCACGGACGTGGCCTCGGGTCGCCGTGACGAGCGCCTGCGCGCTCGTCCTGTGCGCGTGCGCGGTCGGGGCGGAGCTGCCGCCCGACGCGGGGGTGGGCCCGCAGGACGGGGCGGGGCAGGACGGGGCGCGGTCTGACGCCCCGCCGGCGGACCGGTGGCTCGTGCTCGACATGCAGGGCTGGCAGGAGGCGGCGACGCCGGACGACGCCGCGCCCCAGGAGGACGCGCCGGGGCAGCAGGACGCGCCGGGGCAGCAGGACGCGCCGGCGGGGGTCTGCGCGACGCTGCTCATCAACGAGTTCCAGGTGGCGGGCGCCTCGTCGGCCGCCGACGAGTTCATCGAGGTGTCGGGGCCGCCGAACACCAGCCTCGAGGGCTACCGGCTCGTCTACCGCGCCAAGGCCGGCACGACGGACGTCATCATCTACGGGTTCGTCGCGGGCGAGGTCATGCCGGCGAGCGGCTTCCTGCTCGTCGCGCCGGCGGCGTGGACCGGCGGCACGCCGGACAAGATCTACGCGACCACGACCGGCATGCTGGCCGGCGACGCCGGGGGCATCGCGCTGCGCCAGGGCGCGCCGAACACGGGCACCATCATCGACAGCGTCGGCTACGGCAGCACCGCGACGAACGCCTTCGTGCAAGGCATCCCCGTGCAGGCCCCGGCGGGGGGCCAGTCCGCCGCGCGCACTCCCAACTGCAAGAGCACCGGCAACAACCACGCCGACTTCACCGTGGGCACGCCGACGCCCGGCCATTGAGGTCCCCCATGAGACACGCGCTCCTGCTCGTCGTGGCCACCGCCGCGGCCCTCCCCGCCTGCGCCCCCGCGCGCCACCCGAGCACGGGCGTCGCCCGCCGGCCCATCATCGGCGGGCAGCTCGCCGCCGACGGCGCCTACCCCGAGGTGGTCGCGCTCATCGACCTCAGCTACGGCGACCCGGGTGCGTACTTCTGCAGCGGCACGCTCGTCGGGCCCCGCCTGGTCATCAGCGCCGCGCACTGCGTCCTCGACTGGAGCGGCGACCAGTACCCCGCCGACACCATCGGCATCTACGTCGGCAACGACGGGCGGAGCGTCCCGTTCGCGCAGACCGTCCCCGTGGCCGCCATCTACGTCCCCAGCACCTACCCGCCGAACGGCCGCGGCGACGTCACCGATCCCGTGACCGGCCTCGGCCGCGACGACGACATCTCCGTGCTGGTCCTGGCCCAGGACGTCACCGGCGTGACCCCGGCCGCCATGCTCGACGCGCCCGGCCTCGCCGCGCTCGCCGCGGACACGCCCTCGCTCCTCGTCGGCTTCGGCGCCACCACCCTCGACGGCTCCGGGGACGACGGCCTCAAGTACTTCGCGACCTCGCCGTTCAAGAACCACACGGACTACGAGATCATCGTCGGCGCCCCGGGCCAGCCCGACACGTGCTGGGGCGACTCCGGCGGGCCCGCCTTCCTCGTGGACGGCGCGAACCGGATCCTGGTCGGCATCACCTCGCGCAGCACGCTCGACGCGACCGTCGGCTGCGGCGAGGGCAGCATCGACACGCTCGTCACCGGTTACCTCGACTACATCGCCAGCGTCACCGGCGGCGCCGGGGCCGACGGCGGGACGCCGCAGCAGGACGCCGCCCCCCAGCAGGACGCCGCCCCCCAGCAGGACGCCGGCGCGCCCGACGCGCGCCGGGCGGACGGCGGCGCCGGCCTCGACGCGGGCGCGCCCCGCAGCGGGGGCGACCGGTCGGGCTGCGCCGTCGGCGGGTCCGGTCGATCCGGGCTCCTCGGCCTCCTCGTGCTCGGCGCCATCGTCGCCGTCGGCGCCCGCCGTCGGCGCCGCGATTGACAAGGGGGCGCCGGGAGTGGCGCAATGAAGCCCAGGGGCGGGGGAGCGATCCCGCGCGCCCAGAACGGAGCTGCACCATGGTAGACCGCGCCCACCGGACCCGCCGCGGGCCCGTGCTGGTTTCATTCGGCCTGTTGCTGGCGCTGACCGCCGCCGCGGGCTGCGGCCGGACGTCGCTCTTCAGCGACTGCGGCGACGGCGTCTGCGGACCGGGCGAGTCGTGCGCCACCTGCGCGGCCGACTGCGGCCGCTGCAGCGTCACCTGCGGCGACGGCACCTGCCAGGCGAACGAGAGCTGCCGCACCTGCCCCCAGGACTGCGGGAGGTGCCCCACGTGCGGCGACGGCGCCTGCACCGGCGACGAGACCTGCGTCTCCTGCCGCGAGGACTGCGGCAACTGCTCGCTCACCTGCGGCGACCGCGTCTGTCAGAGCAGCGAGAGCTGCCGCACCTGCCCCCAGGACTGCGGCGCCTGCGCGAGCTGCGGGAACGGCGTGTGCGGCGAGGGCGAGACCTGCCGCACCTGCCCCCAGGACTGCGGCGCGTGCGAGGGCTGCGGCGACGGCGTCTGCTCCGGCTGGGAGAGCTGCGACTCGTGCCCCCAGGACTGCGGCTGGTGCAGCTGCGGCGACGGCTACTGCGCGCCCGCGTCCGGCGAGAGCTGCCAGTCGTGCCCGAACGACTGCGGCTTCTGCACCGGCTGCGAGCCGCACCCCGGCCCGGGCTGCGACGGCTGCGCGTGCGAGTCGTGCGTCTGCGCGCTCGACCCGAGCTGTTGCTGGGGCGACTGGAGCGACAAGTGCGTCAGCCTCTGTGAGCACAACTGCGAGGCCCTCGGCTGCGCCAGCCGCTGCGGCAACGGCACCTGCGACGCCGGCGAGCGCTGCGACACCTGCCCCGAGGACTGCGGCCCGTGCAGCTACTGCGGCGACGGCATCTGCGACCACGACGAGCACTGCTGGTTCTGCCCGGAGGACTGCGGCTACTGCCAGGAGTGCGGCGACGGCTACTGCAACGCCGCGCAGCTCGAGGACTGCCACACGTGCCCGCTGGACTGCGGGGCGTGCGTCTGCGGCAACGGCATCTGCGAGGGCGGCGAGAGCTGCCAGACCTGCCCCCAGGACTGCGGCCAGTGCCAGGGCTGCGGCGACGGCTTCTGCGCGCCCGGCGAGGGCTGCCAGACCTGCCCCCAGGACTGCGGCCCCTGCCATCGCTGCGGCGACGGGACGTGCGACACCACCGAGAGCTGCCACGATTGCCCGCAGGACTGCGGCCCGTGCCCCGACAGCTGCGGCGACGGCGTCTGCGGCCCGAGCGAGCGCTGCAACACCTGCCAGCGGGACTGCGGCCCCTGCCCGGCCTGCGGCAACCACCACTGCAGCGCCGGGGAGACCTGCGTCTCGTGCCCGCAGGACTGCGGCTCCTGCCCCGACACCTGCGGCGATCACGTGTGCGGCGCGAGCGAGACCTGCCAGGGCTGCCCCCAAGACTGCGGCGCCTGCCCCGACGTCTGCGGCGACGGCACCTGCGGCGTCGGCGAGAGCTGCAAGGCCTGCCCCGCGGACTGCGGCCCCTGCCCCGGCGTGTGCGGCGACGGGGTGTGCGATCAGCTGGAGAGCTGCGCCACGTGCCCCGTCGACTGCGGCGCCTGCCCCGGCTGCGGCAACGGCACCTGCGACCCCGGCGAGACCTGCCAGACATGCCCGCAGGACTGCGGCGCCTGCCCCGGCTGCGGCAACGGCGCCTGCGACCCCGGCGAGACCTGCAAGAGCTGCCCGCAGGACTGCGGCTCGTGCTGCGGCGACCACACCTGCGAGGCGCAGTACGGCGAGGACTGCCACACCTGCCCGCAGGACTGCGGCCCCTGCACGTGCGGCAACGGCGCCTGCGGGGCGGGCGAGGACTGCGCGAGCTGCCCGCAGGACTGCGGCGTCTGCACCGGGTGCCAGCCGAAGCCGACGCCGACGTGCGGCGGGTGCGGCTGCCAGACCTGCGTCTGCGGCCGCGACCCCTACTGCTGCGACACGCGCTGGGACGACCTCTGCGTCGCGGAGTGCCAGCAGTGCGGCACCGCCTGCAACGTCGCCTGCGGCAACGGCACGTGCGAGACGGCCTACGGCGAGACCTGCTCGTCGTGCCCGCAGGACTGCGGCCACTGCGCCGACGTGTGCGGCGACCACGTCTGCGGCCCGTCGGAGACCTGCGCCACCTGCCCCGGCGACTGCGGCGCCTGCTGCGGCAACCACGTCTGCGACAACGGCGAGACCTGCGCGTCGTGCCCCGGCGACTGCGGCGCCTGCTGCGGCAACCACGTCTGCGAGGCGGCGCGCGGCGAGACCTGCACCACCTGCCCGGTCGACTGCGGCATCTGCGGATGATGATCTTCATCGTCGCCGTCGGCGGGACGCTGCTGATCCTGGTCGTGGGGCTGGTGCTCGGCTGGACCGTCGGCAACCGCCGCCGCGCCCGCGCCTGGGCGGACAGCGCGCGGCGCCTGGGCCTCGCCCTGGCGCCGTTTCCGGCGAGCCGCGTCCCCGTCGCGCACCTCGCGGCGGCGCTGCGCTCCCAGCCGCCGTCGCGCGACCCCAGCTACCGCGACGCCATGCACGGCGCGCGGGGCGGCCTCACGGTGGTCGCGTCGATCGCCGAGTCGGGCAACAACGACGTGCCGTGGCGCTCGTTCTCGACCACCTGCTACGCGCTGCTGCCCGCGCCGCTCGGCGTCGGCCTGCAGCTGACGCGCCACGGCTTTGCCCTGCGCCTGCTCGGCGAGGTCCTGGCCCGGCCGCCGCTGCGTACCGGCCACCCCATCTTCGACGACGCGTTCCGGCTCCACGCCGACGACCCGGCCCGCGCCGTGTGGCTCGTGTCGCAGGTCGCCGTCGACCTGATGCAGGCCCTGCGCTTCCCGGGCGAGCTCACGGTGAGCGACGACGGGGTGGAGCTCGAGCTGAAGGGCGCCGCGACCGACGCGACGCGGCTGGGGCCCGCCCTCGATCTCGTCGCGCACCTCGCCGGCCGTCTGGCCGCGGCGGCCGGGCCGGCCTGAGGCGGCCCGGCCCTACCCGCGGCGGCGCACGGCCGCCTCGCCGCGTACCCGGTCCTTGCACGCGTCGCAGATGACGTCGGTCGCGGGCGCGCCGCAGAGGGAGCAGCGGCGTCCGGCCGCCTTGGCCTTGCCCGGGGCGGCGGCCTTCACCGCGAGCACCGGCACCGTCAGGCCCCGGACCACCTTCTCGGCGACGCTGCCGACCGGCGCCTCGCCGCCGTGCGCGCCGGTCGTGCCCATCACGACCAGGTCCGCCTCCTCGTCGCGCGCGTAGCGGATCACCTCGCCGGCCGAGGAGCCGACCCGCGTCGCGGCGTGCACCGACGGCACGCCGGTGACGGTCGCGCACAGCGCGTCGAGGCGCTTGGCCGCCTCGCGCACGGCCTTGCGCAGCGCCGACTCCGACGTGGCCACCTCCTCCGGCGGCACGACGACGTGCAGCAGGTGCAGCTCGGCGCCGGTGAGCCGCGCGAGCAGGACGGCGTAGTCCAGGGCGAGGGTGGAGCCGGGCGAGAAGTCCGTCGGGTGCAGGATGCGGGTGATCCGGGCCTGGCCGACGGTGAGCTGGGAACGTGGGTCCATGGCGATCCTCGATTCGCGCCGAATGTAGCAGAGCCGCCCGGGCCCCGGAAGGTACCGACCCGCGGGCAGGCACGCATCTGTTGTTTGTGCGGGCCCGAGTTTGGTATACCGGGCTCGTCGACTCAGGCGTCGACGAGTAGGAGGTCCTGCGATGACGGTGGAGATCCTCTTGGGCGATGAGGCAGTCGCGCTCGGCGCCCTTCACGCCGGTCTCAGCGGGGCGTACGCCTACCCGGGCACCCCGGCCACCGAGATCCACGAGTACATCCAGCGCACGGGCCCGCAGTTCGGCCTCGGCGCGAGCCCCTGGTCGACGAACGAGAAGGTGGCCTACGAGGAGGCGCTCGGCTGCTCCCACACGAGCAAGCGCGCCCTCGTGTGCATGAAGCACGTCGGCCTCAACGTCGCCGCCGATCCCTTCATGAACTCGGCCGTGACCGGGGTCGACGGCGGCCTCGTCATCGCCGTCGCCGACGATCCCGGGATGCACAGCTCGCAGGACGAGCAGGACAGCCGCTACTTCGCCCAGTTCGCGCAGATCCCGTGCTTCGAGCCGTCGACGCAGCAGCAGGCCTACGACATGACCCGGGCCGCGTACGATCTCTCGGAGCGGCTCCGCGTGCCGGTGATGATCCGCCTGGTCACGCGCATGGCGCACAGCCGCGCCGCCGTGAAGGTCGGGGCGCCGCGGCCGCAGAACCCGCTCGCCGTCAGCCGGGCCCGCGACACGTGGACGCTCCTGCCGACGAACGCCCGGGCCGGCTACCGCAAGCTGATGGAGAAGCAGGCCGAGATGCTGGCCGACAGCGAGGCGAGCCGCTTCAACCGCCTCTCGCTCGAGGGCGACCGCCGCCTCGGCGTCATCGCGTCGGGCGTCGCCGTCAACTACGTCCTCGAGAACGTGGAGACGCCGCTGCCGCTGCTGGAGCTGCGCCAGTACCCGCTGCCCGAGGGGCTCATCCGCACGTTCGTCGCCGGCGTCGACCGCGTGCTGGTCGTCGAGGAGGGCTATCCCTTCATCGAGCGCCAGCTCCGCGGCGTCCTCGGCAACGAGAAGATCCGCGGCAAGCTCGACGGCGCGCTGCCGATCACCGGCGAGCTGCTGCCGTCGATCGTGCGCGCGGCGCTCGGCCTGCCGCCCCGGGGCGGCGAGCCGGTCCGCGCGTCGATCCCGCTGCCGGCGCGGCCGCCCGCGCTGTGCCAGGGCTGCTCGCACATCGACGCCTTCAACGCCCTCAACGCGGCGCTCGACACGATCGAGGACAAGGGCGCGGTCTACGGCGACATCGGCTGCTACACGCTCGGCTTCTACCCGCCCTACGACGGCATCGACGCCTGCGTGTGCATGGGCGCCTCGGTGTCGATGGCGAAGGGCGCGGCCGACGCCGGCGCGCACCCGGTGGTCGCCGTCATCGGCGACTCCACCTTCGCCCACTCGGGCATCACGCCGCTGCTCTCCGCGGCGCAGTGCAACTCGCCCATGACCGTCGTCATCCTCGACAACTCGACGACCGCGATGACGGGCGGGCAGCACTCGATGGCCACCGGCGGCCGCCTCGAGGAGATCTGCGCCGGCGTCGGGGTCGCGCGCGAGCACATCCGTGTGATCACGCCGCTGCGCAAGCACCACGACGAGAACGTGAAGGTGTTCCAGGACGAGATCGCCTACCGCGGGCTCAGCGTCGTGATCCCCCGGCGAGAGTGCATCCACACGGCGCGGAGGTGACGAGATGAACCCCAACGCGACCACTGCGAAGACGGACATCGTCGTCGCCGGCGTGGGCGGCCAGGGCATCCTGACCGTCGCCTTCATCGTCGACCACGCCGCGCTCAAGCACGGCCTGCACTTCAAGCAGTCCGAGGTGCACGGCATGTCCCAGCGCGGCGGGGCGGTGCAGTCGTTCCTGCGCATCGCCGACCAGCCGATCCACAGCGACCTCGTGCCCTTCGGCGTCGCCGACCTCATCCTCGCCGTCGAGCCGGTCGAGGCGCTGCGCTACCTCGAGTTCCTCGCCCCAGGCGGCCTCGTCGTCGCCTCGATGGCGCCCTTCGTCAACATCGCCGACTACCCGGAGATCGAGAGCGTCCTCGACGCCATCGCCGGGCTGCCGCGCCACGTGCTCGTCGACGCCGAGCGGCTCGCGAAGTCCGCCGGCTCGGGCCGCGCCGAGAACACCGTCATGATCGGCGCCGCGAGCCCGTACCTGCCGTTCCCCCCGGCGACGTACCACGAGCTCATCGCCACGCTCTTCGGCCAGAAGAAGCAGGCGCTCGTCGACATCAACATCCGCGCCTTCGAGCTGGGCGCGCTGGCCTCGCAGGCCTACGCCGAGTTCCTGGCGCGCGGCCTGACCCCGCGCCAGGCGCGCCTCCTCGCGCGCAAGCTCGACTTCTCCGTCGACCCGCGCCCCGGCGCCCTCGACTGGGCGGCGGCGTTCAAGAGCGCTGCCGGCGAGTCGCTCATGGCCGCGCTCGAGAGCCTCACGCGGCCCATCGCCGGGCGCCCCGAGGTCGCGCGGCGCGTGGCCGCCCTCCCCGCCCTCCCCGCCCCGGCCGTCGCCGCGGTGACGGCGGTGCTCACGGAGGGGCCATGAACGGCGCCGACCTCGCCCGCGCCGAGGCGCTCCTCGCCGCCGCCGCGGCCGAGGGCCGCTCGTCGCTGCTCGAGCACGAGGGCGTGGCGCTGCTCGAGGCGATGGGCCTCCAGCCGCCGCGCACCGTCTTCGTCCCCGCGGGCGGCGCGCTCGACGACGGCGCCCTCGCCGCGCTCGGCGGCAGCCACGTCATCGTCAAGATCGTCTCCCCGCTCATCGCGCACAAGACCGACGTCGGCGGGGTCCGGCGGGTAGCCCGCGAGCCTGGCGAGGTCCGCGCCGTCATCGCCCAGATGATGGAGGAGGTGCCGCGCCGCGTCGACGAGAAGCTGCGGCCGCGGCTGCGCGGCGAGATCCGCGGCTTCCTGGTCGCCGAGGAGGTGCCGCACCGCGAGGGCCCGGGCCACGAGCTGCTCATCGGCGTGCGGCAGACCGAGGCGTTCGGCCCGGTGCTCGTCCTCGGCATGGGCGGCATCCACAGCGAGATGTGGGCGCGGGCGCTCGCGCCCGGCCGCGGCGTGGCCATGGCGGCCGCCGCCGGCGCCACCCCGCAGCGCCTGCGCGCCATGCTCGATCAGGCCTTCGTGGGCGACTGGCTCCTCGGTCGCACCCGCACCCGCGAGGTCCTGTGCGACCCGGCGCGCGTGACCGAGATCCTGGCCCGCTTCGGCGAGGTCGCGGCGCACCTCTCGCCGCTGAACCCGCAGGCGCGGGTGCACCTCGTCGAGCTCGAGTGCAACCCCTTCGTCCTCACCGCCGGCGGGCTGCGGCCCGTCGACGTGCTGGCGCGCTTCGCCCCGGCCGCGAAGTTCCCGGTGGCCGCGGCCCCGCGGCCCCAGGCGCAGCTCGCCCACCTGCTCGAGCCCAAGACCGTCGCGCTCGCCGGCGTCTCCGAGAAGGGCCAGAACGTCGGCCGCATCATCCTCGGCAACCTCCTGCGCGACGACTTCCCCCGGGACCGCATCTGGATCGTGAAGCCCGGCGGCGCCGGGCCCATCGACGGCTGCCGCGTGGTCGCGTCGGTCGCCGACCTGCCCGAGCCGGTGGACCTCTTCGTCGTGTGCATCGAGGCGCGCGAGGTCCCGGCGCTGGTCGAGCAGATCGAGGCCGGCCAGAAGGCGGCCGGCGTCCTCCTCATCCCCGGCGGCATGGGCGAGAAGGAGGGCAGCAGCACCATCGAGTCCCGCATCGCGGGCACCATCCGCGCGGCCCGCGAGGCCGGCGGCGGCGCCGTGTACAACGGCGGCAACTGCCTCGGCCTCGTCTCCGGGCCCGGGCGCTACGACACCCTCTTCATCCCCGGCCACAAGCTGCCGGCGAGCCGCGCGCCGCTCGCGAACACCGCCATCGTCAGCCAGAGCGGCGCCTTCGTGATCGCCCGGCTCAGCAAGCAGCCCGAGATCCGGCCCCGCTACGCCATCTCCATCGGCAACCAGATCGACCTCACCGTGAGCGACTACCTGCGCTACCTGCGCGGCGACCCCGCGGTCGAGGTGGTGGCGCTCTACGTCGAGGGTTTCCGGCCGCTCGACGGGCTGCGCACCGCCGAGGAGGTCGCGGCGCTCGTCGCCTCCGGCCGCGACGTCGTCCTCTACAAGGCCGGGCGCACCGCCGCGGGCCGCTCGTCCACCGCGGGCCACACCGCCTCCATCGCGGGCGACTACGCGGTCGCGGCCGCGGTCATGCGCGAGGCCGGCGCCTGGGTGGCCGACAGCATCGCCGAGTTCGAGGGCGCGACCAAGCTCCTCTCCTTCCTTCACGGGCGGCCCGTGCACGGGCGGCGCGTCGGCGCGGTCTCGAACGCCGGCTTCGAGTGCGTCGCCCTCGCCGACAACATCGAGGCCGCGGCCCAGCCGCTCACGCTGCCGGCCTTCGGCGCCCCCGCGGCTCAGGCCATGCGCGACGCCTTCGGCCGGGCCCGCATCGCCGAGATCGTCGACGTGCACAACCCCCTCGACGTGACCCCGATGTCGAACGACGCCTGCTTCGCGGACGACATCAAGGCGCTGCTCGGCGACCCCGGCATCGACGCCGCCGTCGTGTCGATCGTCCCGCTCACCGCGGCCATGAACACCCTCGCGGCGGACCCGGCCGTGCACCGGGAGGACGTCGAGGCCGAGACGAGCATGGCCCGGCGCCTCGTCACGCTCGCCGCCCAGGTCGACAAGCCCTTCGTCGTGACGGTCGACAGCGGCCGCCTCTACGACCGCATGGTCGACATCCTCCAGGCGGGCGGGGTCCCGGTCTTCCGCGAGTCCGACACCGCCATGCGCCTCTTCGCCCGGTACCTCAACCTGCGGCTCCAGCGCGAGCCAGGCGCCTAGCGCGAGCTCCGGCGATGGGCGTCGTCGCGCTCCTCGGCATCGCCATCGCCCTCGCGCTGGACGCCTTCGCCGTCGCCCTCGCCGCCGGCCTCACGCTGCGCCCGCTCACCCGCCGCCACGTCTTCCGCCTCAGCTTCCACTTCGGCCTGTTCCAGGCGCTCATGCCGATCCTCGGCTGGGCGGCCGGCGTCGTGGTGCAGCGCCACATCGCGGCCTTCGACCACTGGGTGGCCTTCGGCCTCCTCGCCTTCATCGGCGGCAAGATGATCTGGGAGGCGCTCCGCGGCGGCGAGGACCGGCCGCGCGCCGATCCGACCCGCGGCTGGAGCCTCATCGTGCTGTCGGTCGCGACCAGCATCGACGCGCTCGCGGTCGGCCTCTCCCTGGGCGTGCTGCGGCTCACCATCTGGCTGCCCGCGGCCGTCATCGGCCTCGTCTGCGCCGCCCTCACCGCTCTCGGGATGGTGATCGGCTGGCGCGTCGGCGCGGCCTGGGGCCGGCGCGTCGAGGTGCTCGGCGGGGTGGTGCTGATCGCGATCGGGGTGAAGGTGCTGGTCGAGCACCTGACGGGCGGGTGAGCCGGGCGGCGCTCACACGAGCGCTCATGCCGCGGCGATGTGCCCGGGGCGCTGCGCGCCCTCGTCGAGATACCGCTGGAACAGGTGCCCCCAGCCCGACTCGCGGAGCCAGCGCTCGTAGACGCGGTGCTCCTGGAGCCGCCAGTGCAGGACGTCGTGGTAGAACGACGAGTAGAGGTTCCCCAGCCAGAGCAGCGGCGGGCGC